>CADCVW010000013.1:0-21204 GCA_902806235.1 uncultured Sphingomonadaceae bacterium
GGGCCGAGGCGCGGCGCGGGGTGCCGGCCGGGGTGGCGCACGCCGGGGCGGCGGCGCCGGGCGCCGCGGCGCGGCTCCGCGCGCCGCGGATGTGGGCGCGCGTGCTGCCCGCGTCCGCGCTAATCTGGGCGCTGGAGGCCGGGGTGTTCTGGGCGGTGCTCGGCGGGCTCGGCCGGGCGGATGCTGTCGCCGACGCGGCGCTGCTCGGCTCCGCCGGCACGCTCGCGACCCTGGTGCCGTCCACCCCCGGCTACATCGGCACCTTCCACTTGGCCGTGCAACAGACGGCCGCCTTGCTCGGCCTGGCTCCCGCGATCGGTTCGTCCGTGGCGATCCTCGCTCACGCGATCCTCTGGATCGGCACCACGGTTGTTGGCCTTATCTGCTTGTTTCGGCTAGGCGGGCGCGCGGACGGCGCGGCAGCGTGAAGCGCCCGGTCCCGCCGCCCGGACCTTTGGAGTGATCTGACCTTGAACGCACCGCTCGCGTCCTCCGCCGCCGATCCCGTCGTCATCGTCGGCGGCGGCTTCACCGGCCTGTCCGCCGCTTACGAGCTCGCCAAGGCGGGCCGGCGCGTCGTCGTGCTCGAAAAGCAGTCGATGGTGGGCGGGCTGGCCATGGGCTTCACCGTGGGCGAGTTCACCCTGGAGCGCTTTTACCACCACTGGTTCACCAACGACGTCCACGTGATGGATTTGATCAAGGAGGTCGGCCTTGCCGACCAAGTGGTGTTCCGGCCGACGCGCACGGGCATGTACTACGCCAATACCATCTTTCGCCTGTCGACGCCGTTGGACCTGTTGCGCTTCAAAGCGTTGAGCATGCCGAACCGCATCCGGCTCGGCCTGCTCGCGCTACGCGCGCGGCGGATCAAGGATTGGCGCGCGATCGAAGGCATGACGGCGCGCGACTGGCTGATCAAGCTCGCCGGACCGGAAGTCTATCGCGTCGTGTGGGAGCCGTTGCTTTCCGGCAAGTTCGGCCCTTACGCCGACAAGGTGGGAGCCGTGTGGTTCTGGAAGAAGCTCGCGCTGCGCGGTGGCAGCCGCGCGTCGGACGGGCGCGAGGTGCTGGCCTATTACAAGGGCGGCTTTTCTGAGCTGGCGGAGGCGATCAAACGCCGCCTGGAGGAGATGGGGGTCGAAATCCGCTTGAACGCGGGCGCCACCGGGTTGGAAGTAGCCGACGGGCAAGCGACCGCCGTGTGGACGGAGGCCGGCCGGGTACCCGCGTCCGACGTGCTGCTCACCCAGGCGCTGCCGCTGATCGCCGACCTGTTCGAAGGCAACCTCGACTCGGCATACGTCGCCTCGCTGCGTCGCATAGATTACCTCGCTAACATCTGCCTAGTGCTCGAGCTCGATCGTAGCCTGTCCGAAACTTACTGGCTCAATGTCAACGACCCGACGTTCCCCTTCGTCGGCGTGATCGAGCACACCAATTTCGAACCGCCGGAAAGCTACGGCGGCCGGCATATCGTCTACCTTTCCAAATATCTGCCGGAAACGGACGAGCTGTACCGGATGGGCGATGAAGAGGTGCTCGAATTCGCCATGCCGCACCTGCAGCGGATGTTTCCAAATTTCCGGCGCGAGTGGGTGCGCAAGCATCACGTCTGGCGCGCCCGCTTTTCGCAGCAGATCAGCGAGCCGAACTATTCGAAGCTGATCCCGGCGGAGCAGACGCCGCTGGCGAACGTGCTGATCACCACCCTGGCGCAGATCTACCCGGAGGACCGCGGCACCAACTACGCGATCCGCGAAGGGCGGCGTGTAGGTCGGGTGCTGGCCGCGCGCTTCGGCCGTGCCGCGCCGCGGCCCGCGATCGAGGCCGACGCGGCGTAATCTTCAGTGACGATCACCGACTTTCTTCGGCCGCTGACGCGCGCCGACGACCTGTCCGTGCCAGACCGATCGCGGTTCGGGATGGGCGTGCTCCTGGCGGTCCTGGCCGCGGCCGTCGCTTTTCGCCTGTGGCTGCTCGCCGTGACCGACTTCCCGATCGCCGACGGCGCGCTCTTCTACGAGTTCGTGCGCGCGATCGAGCGGACTTTCCCGGGCCTGCCGGACGCGGTGCGCTACAACGGGCTCGTTCTCCCCTTTGGCTACCCGCCGCTTTCCTTCTGGCTAGCCGCGCTGCTCGTCGAGCTCGGTTTCGAAGCTCTCAACGTCGTGCGCGCAATGCCGATCGCGATGAACATCGGCTATGTTCTGCTGTTCGCGCTGCTGCTCGTCCGCTCGGGCCAGTCGCGCTTGTTCGCCGGCTTGGCCGTGCTCTTTTTGATTACGCGCCTGCGCGGCTTCGAGTGGCTGGTCATGGGCGGGGGCCTGAGTCGCGGTCTAGGCTCGTTATTCTTCTTGGCCACACTTCTCGCGGTTGGGGTGCCGCACGAGCGGGAAGTGCGCCCCATGACGTTCCGCCGCGCCGCGCTCGCGGGAGTCTGCGTCGGCCTTGCCATGCTGTCGCACCTCGAATGGGGTCTGCTGGCGGCGACGACCCTGCTGTGGAGCCGAGCGCTGGGCGCGCAAGATCTGCGGAGCTTCGTGCTGACCAGCTTGGTGGCAGGTTTGATTGCGATCCTGCTCGTCGTGCCTTGGGCGGGTAGCGTGGTCGCGAACCACGGGCTGGCGCCGTTCCTGGCCGCCGGCGACTCGAGCGAGTGGGGCTTTCCCGCCGACCAGCTGCTCAGTCTCTTGCGCATACCGGGCTTGAACCCATTCATCGGGCTCGGCGCGGTAGCGCTGTTCTTTCATCGTCGCTGGTTCTGGTTGGGCTTCCTCTTCATTTGCGTGTTCGTCACCCCGCGCGGGGCGCCCACGCAGTGGACGCTCCCCTTGTCCGTTTTCGCCGCGCAAGGCGTGCTCACGGCCATCGCTTTCCTGCGCGCCCTGACCGGGCGGCGCAAGCTCGCGGCCGGACTGGCGGCGGCGGCGGTGCTCGCCGTGGTCGGTGTGCGCTCTTACCGCGATTTCACCATCTCCGGCCGCTTCGTCGAGCCGCTGGACCCAGCGCGGCGCGGCGTCATGGCCTGGGTTGCGCGCCATGAACCGAACGCGCGATACGCCGTGCTTACGGATAAACCCTGGTACTACGATAGCAGCGCCGAGTGGTTTCCCACGCTCGCCCGCGCGCGCAGCGTCACCACCGTGCAAGGGCGGGAGTGGCTTTCAGGCAAGGCTTCCTACCAGCGCTACCAGTCGCTGGACGAAGCCATGAAGCCGCCGGGCGGTGATCAGCCGGATTGTGCGGCGCTGCGCCGCGCGCTCGCCGCCTTCGGCCCGAGCGACTACTTGTGGGTCGAGGCGCGGCGGGAATGCTTCCCCGCGTCTGTCTACCGACCCGTGTACGCCAGTCCGCAGGTGTTGATCCTGCGCACGCCATCTGGAGGGCCGGCATGAAGGTTCGCGCGCTGGACGTTCCTGGGCTGCTGCTGATCGAGCCGGCGGTGTTCGGCGATGGGCGCGGCTTCTTCTACGAGTCCTACAGCAAGGCGCGCTTCGACGAGGCGGTCGGACATCCCGTCGACTTCGTACAGGACAATCACAGCCGGTCGGCCAAAGGCGTCCTGCGCGGCCTTCATTATCAATTGCCGCCGCGCGCTCAGGGCAAGCTGCTGCGCGTCGTTTCCGGCGAGGTGTGGGACGTCGCAGTCGACGTCCGCCGGGGCTCACCCAGCTTCGGCCAGTGGGAGGCGGTGGTCCTGTCGGCCGACAACCGCCGCCAGTTCTGGGTCCCGCCGGGTTTCGCCCACGGCTTCGTGGCGCTCAGTCCGTTTGCCGAGCTGCTCTACAAGACGACTGATTACTACGCGCCGGAGCTGGAGCGCGCCGTCGCTTGGAACGACCCGGCGTTGGCCATCCCTTGGCCGCTCGATGGCGCGCCTACCCTGTCGGCTAAGGACGCCGCCGCGCCGCCGCTCGCGCGCGCCGCTCCTTTCGCCTGACGCCGGCCGTGGCGTCCACGGGCGACGACGACGCTGCGCCGGTCGCGGGGGAGGCGGCGAGCGACGGGCTCGTTCGGTCGACGCTGATCGTCGGGGGCGCGACCTTTGGTACCATCATAATCAATCTCGTGCGGACCAAGATCTTCGCCCTGCTGCTCGGTCCCGCGGGCATCGGCTTGCTGACCACCTTGACCGCACTGCTCACCACAGCCGGCTGGATCGCATCGCTGGGCACCGGCACCAGCGGCGTGCGCGAGCTCGCCGCGGCCAAGGACGAGTACGCCGCCCGGCGCGCGCGGTTCGGCTTGTGGACGCTGACCTGGCTGCTGGCCGTGGCGGGCGCTGCCGGCCTGTGGCTTTTGCGCGCGCCGCTTTCCGAAGAGGTGCTCGCCAGCCTCGTTCCGCCCGCGACGGTGGGCTGGATCGGCTTGGGCGTGGCTGCCACCGTGCTGGTCGGAACGCAGCAGGCAGTGCTGCAGGGCTCGCGACGCGTCGGCGATCTCGCCCGGGCGAGGCTCTGGGGAGCGCTGGCAGGTGCCGTCGCAGGCGTCGGGCTGGTTTGGTCGTTGGGCGCGCGCGGCGTCGTCCCCGCGCTGGTCGCGGCGCCCGTGCTCGCCGCAGTGACCGCGCTGTTCTTCCGAAACCCGGCCGGGTCCGTCGCGCCGCCCCCCGCGGCGCCCTGGGCCGAATGGCGCGCGCTAATCGCGCTCGGAGCCACTGTCACTGTCGCGGCGGCCGCATCCGGGGCGGCGCAGCTGTTGGTCCGGTCGGCCGTACTGCACCGGTTTGGGGACGAGGCGGCCGGGTTGTTCGGGGCCGTGTGGAGCATCTCCGCAACCAATTTGGGCCTGCTGCTCAGCGCCATGGCGGCCGACTATCTTCCAAGGATGAGCGCGACCGGAGCAGACCACCGCGCCGCGCGCGCGCTTTTCAATGACCAATTACGCATCGCGCTCGCGCTCGGCGCGCCCGTGCTGCTGCTGATTTCCGCTGGGGCACCGCTCGCGCTGCACCTCCTCTACACCGAGGCGTTCACGCCGGCCGCGCAGTTGCTGCGTTGGCAGGCGGCGGCCGACGCATTGAAGCTCGCGACCGTGGGCCTGACCATGCTCCTGCTCGCCCGTGGGGACACGACGCGCTATCTCCTGTCGGACCTACTAATCCACGCCTGCTTCGCCAGCCTCGCCTGGGCGCTGCTGCCCTATCTCGGGCTGGAAGCGGCCGGGGTCGCCGGCTTTCTCTCCTACGCGATAGGACTGCTAGTGCTGCTGCTGATGGCCGGCCGAAGTCACCGCGTCGGCCCGTCGCGCGCCAACGCGGCCGAGTTCAGCGCCCTGCTCCTGTCGATGCTCGCGCTGATCACCGTCGCCGGTCAGGCAGGGGCGTCGGCCGCAGCGGGCGCGGGCGCGCTCCTCACCGCCGTGTTCGCCTGGCGCGGCTTGCGCGCGCTCGGGCGCATGGACCCGCGGCTCGTGCCGGCGCCGCTACGGCGTTTCGCGGCGCGCTAGGAAGCGACGGCGGACAGCGCGCGCGCGTAATCAGTTATGCTGCGTTGGAGCGAAAAGGTGGTCAAGCCCTCTTCCCGGGCGCGAGCGCGGATGACGTCGCGGGCGGGCAACACTTTGCTAGCGAACCAAGCCGCGGCGGGTGCGGGCCCGGCCTCGGCGTCGAACAGCACGCCAGCCTGCAACGCCCCCGCCGTGTTGCCGACGACGGCCGTGCCCAGCACCGGCAAGCCGCAGAGCAGGTACTCGCCGAGTTTGATCGGCGACACTGCCCGGGTCGAGAAAGCAGGGCGCCGGTAAGCGAGCCCTAGGTCCGCAGCCGCTAGATAGCGCGGCACGGCCGCCGGATCGACGCGGCGGACGGTTGCACCGCCGAGATTTCCGCCCGCCGCTGCGAGTTCCGCCGTCGCGCGCTCGGGCGAGCCGCTGAGCACCAGCAACCGCGCGTCCGGGCGGAGCCGGCGCAGTTCGCGGACGAAGGCGGCCATATCGGCGAAGCGGTAGGCTGGACCGACCGACCCCGCATAGGCAACGAGCGGCGCGTCCGCTGAAATGCCGAGCTCCGCGCGCGTCCTGGCGCGCTCGGCCGGGTCGTGCGGGTGGAAGCGCGCCGGGTCGCGCCCGTTGGCGACGACGAAGAAGCGCTCCGCCCCGACCGGCGCGCCGGCGCGCGCGTGGAGCACCTGCGCGGCGACGTCTGTCCGCACCAGCACCGCGCGCGAGCGGCGGATCATCTGCGCTTCGGCATCGCGTAGGATGCGATAGGCCGCCCCGGTCGGCGCCAACCCCGCGAACTCGACCCGCTCGTCGACTTCGAGTCCATCAGAGTCGTAGATCGCAGGTAGGCCGCCGGTAGCGCGCGAAGCTAGGGTGGCCAGCGCCGGCAGTACGCTGCGCGGCATCAGCAGCTCGCTGTCGAAAAAGGCAGCCGCGCGGCGTATCTGTCGTCCGCCCGCCATCGCCGTCGCGAACGGGCCGAACGCCCCGGCGCGGCGGCTGACCGCCGCGGCGCGGTAACCGACGCCCGCGGCCGCGCAGGCCGCTTCCGCCGCTTCCTGCTCGCGCACCGGACCCCAGCGGAACTGGAGCACGTCAAAATGATACCCAAGCGGGCGGAGTCCCTCGAAGATCGGCAGGAACAGACTTTGCAGGTAGTTCAGCCCTGGCCCGTCCCAGGCGACGAACAGCACGCGCACCGGCCCGCCCCTGGACGTCGTCAGAGCGCGTTGAGTTTGCGGCGGAGCAGCACACGCGCCGCGACCGCGGGCGAACGGCCGCGCCAGCCGCCCCAGTTCAGGTGGACGCCGTAGGTGCGCGCATCGGCCGAACTGCGCATCGCCAGCCACCGGATGCGCGGGTGGAACTGGTTCCGGGGTGGCGTTACGATGTCGGGGTAGCGGTCGCGGTTCGCGAAGAAGAAGCGAGTCACCGCGCCGGGCCCGGTAGTCTCCACCACCGCTTCGTCGTCAGGCCGCAACGCGCCGACCTCTGCAAAGACATGGTCGATCAGATCCCGCCAGAACGGGTGGCCGGACGCTGACGCTATCACCGCATTGCCTAACCCCGGCCCACCTGGCACCCCTGTCTCCGGTCGCGGGTCGCCGGAGTCGTATTCGAGTGGGACGATGCAAGCCTCCTGCATCAGCTCGGGCCCGATCGGGCGCAGCAGCTTATAATCAGTATCGAAATACCAGCCGCCTTGCGCGTGGAGAAAGGCGTAGCGCGCCACGTCCGCGCGCATCACCCCGCGCGGCAGACGCTGGTAGGCGTCGACGTGGGTAGGGAATTGCTCCTGCATCAGCGCCAGCGCGTCCGGGTCCCGCCATAGGCGGTAACGCCAGCCGGGCGACAGCCGACGCAGCCGCGCGGCGAGCCTGCGCTCTTCCCAAGTCAGGCGCGCGCGCGACGTGGTCTGGTGAATGTTGGCGGGGATCAACGGTCGGCTCCGGGCACGGATGGCGGGCGTCTGCACCGCGCCCGGCGCGGAGGCAAGCCCGGCGCTGGCCTGCGCTCGCGGCTTGGCTATATGCCGTTGCCCCAGCATCGGAGTGAGCGACCTATGTGCGGAATCACGGGAGTGGTGGCGAGGAACGCGCGCGGGCGCGACGCGCTGCGGGCCATGGTCGCTACCCTCGCCCATCGCGGTCCGGACGACGCGGGCTTATGGATCGACGAGGAGGCGGGCGTGGGGCTCGGCCATCGGCGGCTCGCTATTGTTGAACTGTCGCCGGCCGGCGCGCAGCCAATGAGGTCGAATGACGGCCGTTGGGTGCTGAGCTTCAACGGCGAGATCTACAACCACGCCGAACTCCGCCGAGAGGTTGACGCGGCCGGCGGCGCGGCGGCGTGGCGCGGCCATTCGGACACGGAAACGTTGGTGGAGGCCATCGCGCTCTGGGGCTTGGCCGGGGCGCTCGGCCGATGCGTCGGGATGTGGGCTCTGGCGCTGTGGGACAAGCGGGATCGCGTGCTGCGGCTGGCCCGCGACCGCTTTGGCGAGAAGCCACTTTACTATGGTTGGGCGGGCAGTGATTTTCTGTTCGGTTCCGAGATCAAAGCGTTGCGCGCGCATCCGGGCTTCCGGCCCGAGATCGAGCGTCGCGCCGTCGCGCACTTGGCGGCGCGCAGCTACGTCCCCACCCCGCTCAGCATCTTCCGCCGCGTGTTCAAGCTGCCGCCAGGTGCGATCCTGACCGCGGCGTCAGACGTGCTCGGCTTGCCGCTCGACGCACCTCCCGAGCCAGGCCGGCCGGGGCCGGTATCGATCGAGCGTTATTGGTCCTACGGCGACGTGGTAGCGGCCGGCGAGGCCGAGCCGATCAACGACGAGCAGGAAGCGCTCGACCGGCTGGAGGCGGCGTTGACCGCCGCAATCAAGGGCCAGGCCATGGCCGACGTGCCGGTGGGCGCCTTCCTGTCTGGTGGGATCGACTCGTCGGCGGTGGTGGCGCTGTATCAGAAGCACAGCGCGCGTCCCGTGCGCAGCTTCACTATCGGCTTCGACGACCCGGCGTTCAACGAAGCCGACCATGCGCGGGAGGTAGCGCGGCACTTGGGTGCCGAGCACCACGAGCAGGTGGTCACCGCGCGCGACGCGCTGGACGTGATCCCGCGCCTGCCCGCGATTTATGACGAGCCCTTCGCCGACTCCTCGGGCATCCCGACGTTCCTCGTCAGCCGCTTCGCGCGGAGCCAGGTAACGGTGGCCCTATCTGGCGACGGCGGCGACGAGCTCTTCGCGGGCTATCGCAAGCACTTGGCGATGCCCCGCCTGTGGCGGCGGCTCGGGCGGCTTCCCGTTCCCGTTCGCCGCGCGGCAGGGGCATCATTTGGCGGGTTGCCGCCTGCGGCCTGGGACGCGCTCGGCCGCGCGCTACCCGGCGGGCGGCAGCCGCACTGGGGAACCAAGGTGCGCCGCGCGCTGCGCACGGCGGGGGCCGCGCGCGACTTCGGCGAGCTCGTCGAGAACTTTAGCGACGAATGGGAAGGGGACGCGCCCGTGCTCGGTGCCGCGCCGCCGGCGGGCACGCTCGACTTCCTGTCGCGCGACGTTTCTGGCGAAGTACGCATGGCGCACGCCGACGCCCTGTCTTACCTGCCTGATGACATCATGTGCAAAGTGGACCGCGCTTCCATGGCGAACAGCCTAGAAACCCGCGCGCCCTACCTCGATCACCGCGTTGCGGAGGTTGCAGCGCGCATTCCCATTGGCATGAAAGTGCGTGGGGGCGTCGGCAAGCATGTCCTGCGCGAGCTCCTGTATCGCGAGGCCCCGCGCGCGTTGTTCGAAAGGCCCAAGGTTGGCTTCGCCGTGCCGGTCGGCGCGTGGCTGCGAGGACCGCTCCGGCCTTGGGCGGAGGAGCTGCTCGACGAGCGACGGCTGGCGGCGGGCGGGCTATGGGACGCGGCGCTGGTCCGCGCGCGATGGCGCGAACACCTGAACGGGACGCGCGACGCCGCCGCTGCCTTATGGGCGGTACTGATGTTTCAAGCCTGGGCGGAGAATTGGTCCGGGTCGGCCGCCAGCTTCGCAGACGCGGCTTGACCGCGGCGCGGCGGAGCGCGCGAACGCGGACTAGCAGCGCCGACGTCGCGAGCCCCGCCGCACGACTAGGGGCAAGCCGTCCCGCGACTTGCGACCCGGCCGCGCTTTCCTCACCAGCTTGCGTGAAGGTCCCCGCCCGGTAAAGGCGGACGGGGATGTAGGCGAGCGAACCATGCGCTTAATGATCACCGGGCGCGACGGGCAGCTCGTTCGAAGCTTGATACGACGGGGTGCTAACATCCCCGGCCTCGAACTTGTCGCGCTTGGGCGGCCGGAGCTCGACCTTGAGCAGCCTGGTTCGGCCGCGCGTGCCATCACCGCTCATCGTCCCGACGCAATTGTCAACGCCGCGGCCTACACCGCGGTCGACCAAGCGGAGGACGAGCCGGACCGCGCGGTGCGGATCAACGGCGAAGCAGCAGGCGAGATCGCGGCCGCGGCCGCCGCGCTCGGCGCGCCGTTGATCCAGCTTTCGACCGATTACGTGTTCGACGGGCGCGCCGGCGGGCCGCGGACGGAGGACGCGCCCGTTTCGCCGCTCGGCTCGTATGGCCGGTCCAAGTTGCTCGGCGAACAGCTGGCGCTGGCGGCCAATTCCCGCACGCTCGTGCTGCGCACGGCGTGGGTGTACAGCCCCTTTGGACGCAACTTTCTGAAAACGATGCTGACGCTCGCTCGCGACCGCGACGCGCTAACGGTGGTGGCCGACCAGCGAGGCAACCCGTCGAGCGCGCTCGACTTGGCCGACGGCATCCTGGCCGTACTGCGAACTTGGGAGGGGGGCGCGAGAGTGGGCCAGGGTGGCACCTATCATCTTGCCGGCACAGGCGACGCGACCTGGTGTGAGTTCGCTGCCGCAATTATGGTGGAGGCTGCCGCCGCCGGCCTGCCTGCCGCACGGGTGTCGCCTATCGCTACCGCGCACTTTCCCACCAAGGCGCCGCGGCCGGCTGACTCGACGCTCGATTCGAGCAAGTTCGCACGTGATTTCGCCTTCCGCATGCCCGACTGGCGGCGTTCGACGGCCGAGGTGATCGCGGAAATCGCTCGCGCGGCATGAAAGTCCAAGCATTTACTAAATATGGCCGCTCGGCGGCGAGCACGCGACAGCGGCTGCTCCAGTACATCCCCTCGCTCGCTGCGGCGGGAATCAGCGTCGATTATCGCCCGCTGCTCGGCGAGGAATACGTTCGCAGCATCGCAACTGGCGGCCGCGCGTCGCGGCTGGCCATCGCGCGCGCCTACGCCGCCCGAATACGCACGCTTGCCGCACGGGGCGACGCCGACGTGCTGTGGGTTTACGCGGAGCTTTTTCCCTACCTGCCCAGCGGTTTGGAACGGCTCGCCTTTCGCCGCGGCGTGCCGGTGGTGTACGACTTCGACGACGCTTTCTTCCATCAGTACGATGATCACCCGCACCCGCTGGTGCGCCGTGCGCTCCGCGGCAAGCTCGAGCCGCTGCTGCGGGGGGCCGCTGCCGTAGCCTGCGGCAATGATTACCTCCAGGACTACGCCAAGCGTTTCAATCCTCGCACGACCATCTTGCCCACCGTGGTCGACACGGACAGCTACCGGCCGGCGCCGGGCCGGGCCGACGACGGCGCGCCTGTCGCAATTGGCTGGATCGGCTCACCGACGACTTGGAGCTATGTGCGCCCTCTCCTGCCCCTGCTGCGCGAGCTGGTGCGGAGCCGCGGCGTAGTGATACGTGCCGTAGGTGCCGGATCAGCGGCGGCGGACGACGCTTTCCCAGGGTTGGAGCTGATCGACTGGACGGAGGCGGGCGAAGTGGCGCAGGTGCAGCGCATGGACGTCGGCATCATGCCGCTACCCGATGAGCGCTGGGCGCGCGGCAAGAGCGGCTACAAGTTGATCCAGTACATGGCTTGCGGGGTACCATTAGTGGCATCGCCCGTGGGAGTGAACCGCGAGATCGTCGCCCACGGCGCCAATGGCTTCGCGGCGACCACCGTTGAGGAATGGCGGGACGCACTGACCCGCTTGATCGCCGACGCGCCGCTCCGCCGCACGTTCGGCGCGGCCGGGCGACGTCGGGCGGAGGAACGTTACTCCCTCCGCGCCCACGCGCCGCGGCTGGCCACACTGCTCCGCTCGGCGCGGCTGGGCGTTTAGCCTCTGACCTAGGCGCCGGATACGCCGGGGTCGGCGTCCCCTTGTACCGACAGTAGCCAGTGGCGGTCCTCCTCCAGCCCGAGCGCGGTCAGCCGGCCCGTTTGGTAGGCTCCCGTGTCGATGCCGATGCGGTTGGGGAGCACCTCTGGCTCTTCGGAGATGGTGTGGCCGTGCACCACGCGGACGCCATGATCGCGCGCGTCGCGCAGGAAGCTCGTCCGGATCCAGCGCTGGTCGCGCGCGCTCTGCTCGTCCAACGGCACGCCTGGCCGGATCCCTGCGTGGACGAACAGGTAGCCGCCAAGCAGCAGCGACTCGCGGAACGAGCGAATGAAGTCGACGTGGCGCTGCGGCACATGGGCGCGCATCTCCTCGTACAGGCTGAAGCCTCGGCGGAACACCGCGGTGCCAGGAATGCCGTAGCTTTCCAGCGTTTCCCGCCCACCGTATTCAATCCAGAAGCGATCGTTCTCAGTTTCGCCGTCCCAGGCGCGTAGAAAGGCTTCCTCGTGATTGCCCAAGAGGAAGTGGCAGGTTGCGAAAGCAGGCCGCTCGTCGAGCAGATAGTCGAGCACCTGTGCCGACTGTGCGCCGCGATCGATCAGGTCTCCGAGGAACACGAGGTGCACAGCTATCTCCCCAGTCGCGGCACACTCGGTCTTGATCCGCTCGACCAAGGGCCGCAGCAGGTCCAGGCGGCCATGGACGTCGCCGATCGCGTACAGCCGCGCGCCGGCCGGTGCGCGATAAGGGTTCACCGCCGCGCCCACGCCGTCGCGGCCGAAAGCGCGTTTCAGAAAACCGATCACCTAAGCCCTACCCCGACTCAAACTTCCGAACAGCGTTGCAGAATCGCAACAAGCAGCCATATTCTCTTCCACGCCGGTCGTTTCGGTTCGACCAATCACCGCAGCGCTCGTTATATTCATGGTCCCGTAACGCTTCGGGCGCTTCAGAGGCTGCGTTGTTTTCGTCACCGGTCGGGAAACTAAGAACCTGATGGTGGGTTGAAATGACCGCGGGGCTCGGATAGTGGGGCCACGAGAACATTGAATGCCGGCTACCAAGGGATGGAGAAAATCATGGGTTTGCGTAAACTGACGACCGCCGCCGCGATGGGCGCGATGATCGCGTCGTTGCCGATCACCGCCGCTGCTGCTGCTCCCGTTCGCGCGTCGCAGTCGCTGCCGACCGTGGCTGCGGGCACCTCTACGGCCGTGGGCCGCACCGATGCTGCGCTTGAGGACTCGAGCGATCTGCAGGGCCGTCGCCGCGGCTTCTTCGGTGGCGGCTTCATCGTCGTCGTGGCCGTGGTGCTGGTGATCATCGGCATCTACTTCGCGGTGGACGATGACGACGACGACGTGGCGGTGAGCCGCGCGTAACCCAGGTCGCTGACCGACTAGGGACCTAGTTCGGTCAGTGATTGGCATGATATTGCAGCGTGGTGGACTCTATGGGTCCGCCGCGCTGTTCTTTTTTCTGCTTCTGCTCGGCGGTGGGGGAAGCGAGTCGCCGCTCATAGCGGCCCTGGCTCAGGCCGCCTCGCTGGCCGCAGTCGGCGCGGCGCTCGCCTCCTTGCTGTTTTTGCGGCACGTTCCCCGTCTGCCGCTCGTGCCGGGGCTCCTTATAGTCTCCGCGCTGCTGCTCGTCTTGGTGCAGCTTGTTCCCTTGCCGTTCGGCCTATGGTCGCGGCTGCCCGGCCGCGAGCTCGCGGCGGAGGCAACGCGGCTCGCCGGACTCGGACCGGTCGCCATGCCGCTCTCGCTGGATCCCGAAGCGACCCGTCGGGCAGCGCTGATGCTGCTGCCGCCCATTGCGGTGTTTATCCTCGCTCTGTTCCGCACACCCAAGCAGCGCCTGGGCGGATTATGGCTCGTCATCGGCGTTGCGCTCTTCTCGGCGCTGCTGGCGGCGCTTCAAGTTGTCCGTCCGGGCGCCTCCGCCGTCTACTTCTACCCAGCCCCCGGCTACACTGCGCCGAGCGGAATCTTCGCGAACCAGAACCACCAGGCGTTGTTCCTGCTCCTCGCGATCCTTGCGCTTGCGGCGGTGATCCGCTCGGGGCACGGCCGCATCCCGCTTGACGCTAAGCGGAGCTTGCACGTTGGCTGGCTCATCGGTGCGTTCCTCGTCGTTATGGTGATCGCCACCGGCTCGCGATTCGGCCTGCTCGCGCTGTTCCCGACCGTGCTGATTGCGACCGCGCTCGCCATTCGCGCGCGGCGCGCGGCGCGCGCGCTCGGCATTGGTGCGAGCGTCGCGTTGGCGTCCGCAGTCACGGTACTGCTCGTCGCGCCCGATCTAGTCCGCACAGTGGGCGCTCGGTTCAGCGGTACGGGAAGCGACCTGCGCAGCCGAGCGCTCCCGGACCTGTTCTACGCGATCGACCAATATGCCCCGTTCGGTTCGGGCCTGGGTACCTTCGACCCGGTGTTCCGGGGCGTGGAAAGCCTGGACATCGTCGACACGGCCTATCTAAACCACGCGCACAACGACTACATCGAGCTCGCGATCGAAACGGGCTATGCCGGACCGGCGCTGGTGGCGCTATTCCTCCTGCTCTGGGTCTGGCGGCTGTGGGGCGCACTGCGCGACCGCAGCGGTTCGACCGAAGCGCTGCAAGCTCGAGTCGCGGGGGCGATGATCGGCCTTGTCCTGCTCCATTCGGCGATCGATTACCCGCTGCGCACCATCAGCCACTTCGCGACCTTCGCCTTCGCCTGCGCGCTCCTATTCTCGCGGGGGCCGCCTGATCCGGTGAAGCGGCGGGTACGAAGGAAGCTCGGATGATCGATGCCTGGGCGCTCCTGCTCGGCGCGTCACTGGCGGCTGCCACGCCCATCGCCGCTGACGACGCGCGCGACCTACGGGCGCGCCTCGACCTGCTGCGGCGCCAGGACGAGCGCGTGGCCGCCGTCGCGTTCCGCTTGGCGCGGGACAACGTCGCCTTATGCGGACGTCGGACGGCGCTGGCGGGCGTTGTGCTGCAAACGGGCACGCAATACGGCGGGCGCTGGCGCGACGCGGCGCGCCGCTACCTGGGCGTCGGGGCACGGCCGACAGTCGTCGCGCTGGCGCCGGACTCGCCGGGAGAGCGGGCGGGCCTGCGGCGCGGCGACGCCTTGGTTGCGATTGGCGGCGAGGCCGCCGGGGGCGATGCAGCTAACGGGCGAGCGGGGCGGGTCGGTGCGGCCGCTGCGTACGCCTTGCTCGACGGTGCTCGGCTGGGCGAGCCGCTGGCGATCTCCGTCGTCCGAGGAGGCGCGCCACTCGTCGCGGAGCTGAAGCCCGTGCCGGGCTGCGCCGGGCGCGCTCAGCTGACGGTATCGGCGGAGTTTGGCGCTTCCGCTGACGCGCGAACGGTCAGCATCACGGATGCCTTGGCGATCCATACCCGATCAGAAGACGAACTCGCTGTGATCTTGGCGCACGAATGGGCGCATCTCATCATGAAGAACGCGGGGCGGCGCGAGGCGGCGTCCCTCGCCGTCGAGCGCGAGGCCGATCGCCTCGGCTTGTTCCTTGCCGCGCGCGCCGGTTATCGGGCCGAGACCGCGCGCGATCTCTGGCCGCGCCTAGACGCGCTCGCGCGGAGAACGCACGTCGGTCGCGCCCGTACCGGTTCGCCCGGGCGGCTGCAGGGCATCAACGCCGCCTTGGGCGAGATTGCGGCGAAGCGGCGGACGGGCGCGCTGCTCATACCTGACGGCTGGACCGGAGCGCGATGAGCGATCTTCGCGCGCCTTGGTGGAAGCTGCTCCTGGCGGCCTTGGTCCTCGTCGTCGTCGCGCTGCTAGCGGCGCCGATCCTGACCATCGGCGCAGCGAATCGCGCGCTCGGGGCCGACCGTCCCGACCAGGCGGCGCAGTTGCGCCCGAACGCGGCGGCGCTCGCGCGGCTGGGCGCGGCGGCGCAGCGGGCTGGGCGACCGCAGGACGCCGCACGGCTGGCTCAGGAAGCGCTCGCGGCTTCGCCCATCAACGTCGTTGCCATCCGCACCCTTGGCCAAGCACGCGCGAAGCTCAACGCGCCGACCGCCGGTGACGAACTGCTGCTGCTGGCCAGTAAATGGGGCTGGCGCGACCGGCCGACCCAGTTCTGGGCGCTGGAGAAGGCCCTGCGCGCGGGTCAGGGCGACGTAGTGCTTCAGCGCGGCGAGGCGATGATCCGCCTCAACAGCAACCGGCAAGGCGCGCTGCTAGCCTTCCGCCTGCTCGCCAACGACCCGGCGACGAGAGCGCTGCTGGTGCAGCGGCTCGCGCTCCGCCCCGACTGGCGGCCGTTCTTCTTCGAACCCGAGCTGCCCATCGGGGCGAACCAACTTGATGCGATGAATGCGGTGCTGCTGGATCTGGCGCGGATGGGAGCGACGCCAAGCCGCGGCGAGGCCGCGGCAACGTTTCGGGCGATGCTGGACGGCAACAAGGGCATTACGGCGTTCGGCACCTACCGCCGCCTGTTCGCCCGCGGCGGCAAAAGCTTGTTGCCAGGCGGTGATTTTTCGCCGGCGAGCGTGGGCGCGGGCCAGACCCCGACCCCCTTCGACTGGAACCTGCGGCAGGAAGGCGCGGCCGGGGCCGAACTCGCCCGCGCGCCCGACGGCGCGGAGAGCTTGTTCGCCTCGGCCAGTGGTTCCGCCGACGCGATGTTGGCCGGGCGAACTTTGCTACTTCCGCCGGGAAGTTACGTATTGACTGGGCGTATGCTCGCGCAGTCGGCGACGGCAGGCGACCTTCTTCTCTGGACGATGACGTGCCGCGGCGGGCGCCCGGTACTCAGCCCTGGCCGCCCGGTGCGGGCGCAAGGCGAGACTTGGACGAAGTTCGCTGTCCCCTTCACCGTGCCCGTTGGCTGCCCCATCCAGCAGTTGGAACTCATCGCCCGCGGGGGCGACGATACGCAGGCCCCGCCCGAAGCCTTTTTCGATGACCTCGGCATAGCACGCGGCTAAGGTCTGGCAGCGAGCGCCTCGTCGATCGCCTGCAGATAACGTCCAATCACGATCTGCTCGTCGAACTCGCGCCGAACCTTGTCGCGGCCCGCTTCGCCCATCGCGGCGCGGCGCACCGGCTCGTCGTCCGCGACCCGAGCCATGGCTCGCGCGAGGTCGGCGGCATCGCGGGGCCGGCACAGGTAGCCGTTGACCCCATCGTCGACCACCTCACGGCAGCCCGGCACGTCAGTGGCGACCAGCGGTCGCGCCATCGCCGCCGCCTCGAGCAGCGCGCGCGAGGTACCCTCGCGGTAGGACGGCAGGACAACGCAGTCGGACTCCGCGATCAGCGGCCGAATATCCGGGACGGCTCCCGCCCAGTCGATCAGCCCCTCCCGCTGCCAGCTAGCGAGCGTATCTTCGTGTATCGCGGAGCGTTCCTTCCCCAGCCCTCCTGCGAGGCTGAATTGCATATCTAACCTTTGCGCGCGGAGCAGGCGGGCGGCCTCCGCATACTCGCGAACGCCTTTCTGCGTCATCACGCGCCCGATAAGGAGAAATCGGGTCCTGCCGTCGCCCGGTCGTGCTGCGGCGGGAGCGAAGCGGCGGAGGTCGACGCCGGAGCCGGGTACGAGACGTACCTGGTCGGGTCGCACCATTCCTTTGCGCAGAAAAAGGTCGCGGTCTGCCTCATTCTGAAAAAACACTGCCGAAGCCCTCGCGAAGGCGAGCCGATATAAGCGAACAACCACAGAGGTTAGCCAGTTGCGCTCGATAAAGGCGGTGCCGAGGCCCGAGATGTTGGGAATGGCAGTTACCCGGCTGATCCGGGCGGCGAGCGAGCCATAGATCACGGCCTTGATCGTCCAGCCTAGGAAAACATCTGGGCGCTCTTTGACGAAGAGCCAGCGGAAGGCGCGCAGCGTCCGCGCGTCGCGCAACGGGTTCACGCCCGCACCGTCGAGCGGCACCGCCCGGAAACGACAACCTAGCGCGGCCAGCGCCGCCTCGGCCCGCGCGTCCGGCGGAGCGGCCGCGACCACCTCGAAGCCGCGCGCGACAAGAGCTTCGATAAGGCCGGAACGAAAGTTGAGCAGGTTCTGCGCCGAATTTGCGGCGAGCACGAGCCGGGCGGCCATAGCTTCAACCGCCGATCGGACGAACTTGGTAGGGCAGCCAATATTCCGAATGCACAGCGAAGTTGAGCCAAATATAGAGCACTGCCGCGTAAAAAGCGATCACGCCGATGCTGATCATGGTTCGCGCCGCCGTGTTCCGACCGGCGATCGCGCCAATATTACCGAAGACAAATAGTTGTATAGGAATGAAGTACAACCCGATACGATCCAAGGCTGTCGTCGCGGGCGAATAATAGACGACGACGAACATGCCGAGCGCGACGGCGGCAAACAACGTCCAAACAAACCGGTAGTCTTCTGTCATGGGCCAAAATCTGCGGAGTAGCAGGAAGATGGCGGCAGGAATTCCATTCATGGCGAGGCGCACCAAGGCGCCGGATGAATCCATCTGCGCCTCAACATAGCTGCTGAGAAAGCCGTCGACGCGTTCGCGCAAAAGGAAGGCGTAGGTGAGCACGGTGGCGGCCGCGAGCACGACGAAGACCGCGACGCCGCGGGTGCGCGCCCAGGCGAGGCCGACAATCGGCAAAGTGCAGAGCACGCTCGCGTGGAAAAGCGCGCCGACGGCCAACCAGGATAGGAAACCTTTTAATGATTTCCCTTCAAGCTTGGTGAGCGCGACGAGGAGAAAGCCAATGGCGGCCGCCTGCCGGACGTAGCCCATGCCGACGACGATGATCAGGTAAGGAACCGCTGCCGTGATCGCGAGCCATGGATCGGATTGCTTTCTCGAGAATCGGTAGATGCCGAACATCAGGACCGCGCCGCACGCGAGCATGGGTCCGAGCGACCCCAAGCCCACGCGCGTTGACACGAAGCTGAGCAACCCGAAGCCCGGGTCTACATAGGCGAACGCATTGCGGAAGTCGCCATAGTAGATGTCGGAGATGATCTCCTCGTAAGTGTACCAGTCGCCGCCAACTTCGTAACGGAAACCGATAACGACGGTAAAGGCGGCGAGGAGCAGCACGAGCCAGAGCTGGAAACGGTACTGCCCGACCTCCCGCGTCCTGGCCGTCAGCGCCGTGACCGCCGGCAGTGCGAACATGGTCCAATAGACTAGCATCGTTCTTCCGTCGTTTTCCGCCGAAGCACGGACCGGACCGCCCGCTTGCGGACTACCGCCACTCGCCGCCTCGCGGCGCTCTCCTTAACCGCGCCGGAACGCGCAGGGTAGCCGTCGCAGTGCTCGCTTGACCGGGGCCCGCGGCTGCCGCACGAAGCCGGCATGAAAGGCATCATACTCGCCGGCGGCAGCGGCAGTCGGCTGTATCCGGCCACGCTCGCCGTGTCCAAGCAACTATTGCCGGTCTACGATAAGCCGATGGTCTACTACCCGCTGGGCGTGCTGATGCTCGCAGGGGTTCGCGACATCCTGCTTATTTCGACGCCGGTGGACTTGCCGCGCTTCCGTGCGCTGCTCGGCGACGGGAGCGTGTTCGGGATCAATCTGTCGTACGCGGAGCAGGCCGCGCCCAATGGGCTCGCTGAAGCCTTCATTATCGGCCGCGACTTCGTCGGGGACGATCCGGTCGCGCTTATCCTTGGCGACAACATCTTCTACGGCGCAGGGCTGGCCGAGCTGTGCCGCGAAGCCGCGGGACGGCGGGATGGCGCGACGGTGTTCGCCTACCATGTTGAGGATCCGGAACGGTACGGCGTGGTATCGTTCGACCCGGAAACGGGCCACGCGCGGACAATCGAGGAGAAGCCTGCGGCGCCGCAGTCGAACTGGGCGGTGACCGGGCTCTACTTCTACGACAATCGCGTGGTCGACATCGCCGCGCGGCTCCGCCCGTCGCCGCGCGGCGAGCTGGAGATCACCGACGTCAACCGCGCTTATCTGGAAGCCGGCACGCTGCGCGTGACACAGCTCGGCCGCGGCTACGCGTGGCTCGATACCGGCACGCACGACAGCCTGCACGAGGCGTCCTCCTTCGTGCGCACCATCGAGCACCGCCAAGGATTGAAGATCATGTGTCTGGAGGAGATCGGCCTGGAGGCCGGCTATCTCGCCCCGAACGCGGTGCTCGCGCGGGCGGACGCGCTCGGCAAGACGGACTACGCGAAATATCTGCGACGTCGTGCGCAGGACTACTTGGCGGCATGAGCGCGGAACGCCTTTCCGTCCTCGTGACCGGCGGCGCGGGCTTTATCGGCAGCGCGGTTTGCCGCTACCTGCTCGCGACCGGGCGCTACCGAGTAACCAACGTCGATGCGCTGACCTACTCGGGCAATCTGTCGTCCCTGCGTGATGTCGGTAGCGACCCGTACTATCGGTTTGTCCGGGCCGACATCCGCGACAGTGAGGCAATGGCTGACCTGTTGCGGGAAGAGAAAATTGCGCGGGTGATGCATCTCGCTGCCGAGAGCCACGTCGATCGCTCAATTGACGGCCCGGCTGTGTTCCTCGAGACCAACGTGGTGGGCACCTTCCGCCTGCTCGACGCTGCGCTCGCGCACTGGCGCAGCTTGGCGGCCGAAGAGCGCGCGAGCTTCCGCTTCCACCACGTGTCCACCGACGAGGTTTTCGGCGACCTGCCGTTCGACGGCGGCGTGTTCACGGAGGAGACGCCCTACGCGCCTTCGTCGCCGTACTCCGCATCGAAGGCCGCGTCCGACCATTTCGTGCGCGCCTGGGGCGAGACCTACGGCCTGCCCGTGGTGCTCTCAAACTGCTCGAACAACTACGGGCCGTTCCATTTTCCCGAGAAGCTCGTTCCGCTGACGATTCTCAACGCGCTAGAGGGCAGGCCCCTGCCCGTCTATGGCCGCGGCGAGAACGTGCGCGACTGGCTGTTCGTCGAGGATCACGCGCGCGCGCTCGAAGCGGTCATGATGCGCGGACGGGCGGGCGAGAGCTACAACATCGGCGGCCGCGCGGAACGCACCAACCTTCAGGTGGTCGAGGCCATCTGCGACCTGCTGGACGCTCGCCGTCCCCTGCTCGACAGACGCGGCCGGCGCGAGCTGATCTCATTCGTCGCCGACCGGCCGGGCCACGACCGGCGCTACGCGATCGATCCGGCGAAGATTGAGGGCGAGTTGGGCTGGCGCGCAGCGGAAAGTTTCGAAACGGGGCTCGCCAAGACGGTAGACTGGTACCTAGCCAATGACTGGTGGTGGCGGCCCATTCGGGAAGGCTACGCGGGCGAGCGGCTCGGCGTGTCTGCGTAAGTTACTTCGAGCCGAACCCCGTCAGCACCGTCGCCATCGTGCGGAAGATGATCAGCAGGTCGAGCCAGGGCGTCAGATTGCGGATGTAGTAGAAGTCGTAGTGGAGCTTATCCATCACCTCGTCGACGTGGGCGACGTGGCCTTGGTTGACCTGCGCCCAGCCCGAAATACCAGGGCGCACAATGTGGCGGTAGCGGTAGAAGGGCAGCTCGCGCTCGTACCATAGCGACAGCACCATCGCCTCGGGCCGTGGCCCGATCCAGCTCATCTCGCCGCGCAGGATATTGATGAACTGCGGCAGCTCGTCGATGCGGCTGCGGCGCAAA
>CADCVW010000013.1:21214-30255 GCA_902806235.1 uncultured Sphingomonadaceae bacterium
GATCCGGTCGTCGCCGGCGGCGGTGATAGCCTGGGCGATGCCGCTCCCCGCGGCATCCGTCGGCCCGTGCGTCATCGTGCGAAATTTGAAGATGCGAAACGGTTGGCCCCGGTAGCCCATCCGCTCCTGCCGAAAGAACACGGGGCCGGGCGAGTCGAGCTTAATCACCAGGGCTACCACCAGCCACACGGGCAAGAGCGCGATGGCGGTGAGCGCGGCGGTGGACAGGTCGAACGCGCGCTTGGCAGTGACGTAGGCGAGCCCGGGGATGAGCGAACCGAAGTTGTTTTCCGACAGATGCTCAATCTCGACGCGGCCGGTAAGCGATTCCTGGATCTGCTTTACGTGGTACACTGGTACCCCCGCGAGCGCGCATTCGGTGAGGAAGCGCTCCCAATCGTCCGACATATCGGCGCGCAGATCCGCGACGATGCCGTCCAGCTTCTCCAACTCGGCTTTTGGCCGGTCCAGCAGAATCCACTCTGCAGTGCCGATAGAGCGTAGCACGTCCGTGCGCCCTTCCGGCACCAACCCCAGCCTTAGCGTGCGCCGGCCGATGCGGTACACCGACAGGCCGATGTACCACAGGAGGCACAGCCCGAAACTGGCGATGAATTGGACGCGGCTGTAATCGAGGCGGAACAGAAAGAACGCCGCCAGCACCGATCCGTAGGAGAAGGCGAAGGCGGGCACGACGTAGTTGATTGGCCGGATGCCCGGAAAGCGTGTCAGCCCGCGCAGCGCGAACTGGCCCAGCATCAGGCCGGCCAGCGTGCCCAGAAGCGCATTTTGCTGGGCGTCGATGCGCACCTGCACGGGTTCGGCGACGATGCGCACCAGCCAAGGCAGCGCGACGGCAAACAAGACGCCGCCCGCCAGTTGCACCAGCGCACGCTCCGTGAGGACGTCGCCGTGCTCCGCGCGCGGCTGCCCGACCTTTAGCAGTATGGCCGCCTCCGCCCGCGCCCCGCGCGCGCCCGAGCCTCGCCCGCCTCTTCTCGCATCAGACCAGCCCACATTCCTTGACCAGACAACGAGACACGCGGATGGGGCGAACATCCGGCGCGGCGCGAGCACTAGGGCAAGGACGCCGTTCGGACAAGTTGCACCTTGCTATTGCCGTACGAAGAGGTGTGCGTTCCGGATCTGTCAGGGTCGCCAAACTTATGCCAAGGCGTTATATTTGATCGGAAAAGAAGGCTCAGCCGAAGACGCCGCGAGACAAAGCGAGGCGGGAAGGTCGCGTTCAGGCAAGTGCAATGCTATGGACCGCATGAGCCTTGCGCACGGTCGTTTCGGCTTTAGTGATGCGCCGCGTCGCGGCGGGCGTAGCGGTCGCGCGTGGATCACGCAGACAAAGGGAGATCAACGAGGTGCGAGCACTGCTGAGCCTTTCCGCCATGGCGTTGCTCGCCGGCTGCGCGGGCGGCGACCGGGCGCCCCAAACCGCCGCGGCAGCGCCATTGCAGCAGCAGCTTCCCGCGCCGGAGGAGACCACGATCCCGATTGCCGGGCCCAACACGAGGTTGGGACCGAACGACGAGATTGCGGTGACGGTGTTCGGTGTGGAAGACCTCAGCCGGTCGTCGCTGGTGATCGACGCGTCGGGCAACATCGGCATGCCTTTGATCGGCCAAGTGCAGGCTGCGGGCCGAACTCCTGCGGAGCTTTCCGCGACGATCGCCGACCGGTTGCGCGGCCGTTATCTGCGCAACCCGAATGTGGCAGTAGACATCAAGCAGTCCCGCAGCCAACTCGTCACAGTGGAAGGCGCAGTGCAGTCGCCGGGGGTTTACCCAGTGATCGGTCGTTTGACCCTGCTCGGCGCGCTCGCGACCGCCCGTGGCATGCAGGACGACGCCCGCGTGCGCCAAGTGGTGGTATTCCGCACCATCGACGGCCAGCGAATGGCCGCGCGCTTCGACGTCCGTCAGATTCGCGCGGGTGCCGCCACCGACCCGCAGATCTACGGCAACGATCTGGTCGTGGTCGGCGAGAACAACAGCGGCATCCGCCGCGTACTCGGCGATGTGCTCAGCACTTTGCCCGTGCTCGGCTTCTTCACTACCATTGCGCGCTGACGCTTCCAGGGTGATTGTGTGAACCAGAATTTCGTCCCGGCCACCGCCGGCGGCAGCGGGCGCCTCCCGGCGCGACGGCCGGAACTGCCGGAATCCGTCGAGTTGCGCCCGTTGCCGCTGGCCGAAGATGCGCCGACCGAGTCAATTGCGCGCCATTATCTGCGGGTAGCGCTGAAGCGACGCTGGGTGATTCTCGCCGCCATCCTTGCCTGCCTCACCGCCGCATTAATCTACACGGTAACGACCCAGCGCATTTATCGCGCACAAACCTCCATCGAGATCTCGCGGGATCGCGAGGAGCCGACGGAGGGCATCGCCCAGGGCGGCGCGCGCAAGCGCGGCTTCGACCAGGAATTCTACGCGACCCAGTACACTCTGCTACAAAGCCGCGCGCTCGCCGAGATGGTCGCGCGCGACCTGCGGCTGGCGAGCAACGACGCCTTCCTTTCCAACTACGAAGGCGGGGGCGACATTTCCGGCCTGTCGCGCGAAGCAAGGGAGAACTTGGCGGTCGGTCGCGTGCTGGGCGGGCTCGAGATTCAGCCGGTGCGCGGATCGAGCGTCGTCAATATCGTCTATAATAGTCCTAATCCGGCTATGGCGGCGCAGATCGCGAATGCGGTGGCCGACAACTACATCGAATCGAACCTCGCGCGGCGCTTCGACGCTACGGCCTACGCCCGGCGCTTCCTCGAGGATCGGTTAGCGCAGGTCCGGCGACGGCTGGAAGCGTCGGAGCGGCAGGCGGTTGCCAGCGCCGAACGGAGCCGGATTATCAACATCCCGGGCGCGTCGGCTACCCCGGGGGCGCCCGCGGCCGAGGTCAGCCTGATCGGTACCGAGCTCAGTCAACTGAGCGGCCAGCTCGGGGAAGCGCGGGCGGAGCGCATCGCGGCGGAGACGGCTTATCGCACGTCTGGCGGCGGCGCGACCGCGCCCGAGACGTTGGGCAATAGCGCGGTCAACAGCCTGCGCGCGCAGCGTGCGACGCTAGCGGCAGATTACGCCAAGCAGCGCAGCGACTTCGGGCCTGAGTATCCGGCGGTGATCGCGCTCGGCGCGGAGATCCGCGAGCTCGATCGCCAGATCAACGCGGAAACCAGCCGTGCCAGCGGCTCGGTGGCGGCCCGCTACCGGCAGTCGGTTGCCGCGGAGCAGCAGCTCGCCGCGCGCGTGGAAGCGCTCAAGACCGGCGTCCTGAGCCAGCGCCGCGCCAGCATCCAGTATAACATCTTCCAGCGCGACGTAGATACCAACCGCGCACTCTACGACGCCCTGCTCCAGCGTTACAAGGAGATCGGCATCGCGGGCGGCGTCGGCACCAACAACGTGTCGGTGGTCGACCGTGCCCTCCCGCCCGGTGCTCCCTTTGAGCCGAACGTGCCGCTGAACATGGCCATCGGCCTTCTCGCCGGGCTGCTGCTCGGCGCGGGCGCGGCGCTGCTGCTCGAGCAGCTGGAAGAGTCGGCGCTCGCGCCGGAGGACTTCCAAGCGAAGCTCGGCCTGCCGCTGCTCGGCACAGTGCCAGTGCTCGGCAAGGACGTGGACCCGCAGACCATGCTGGTCGACCGCAAGTCGCCTTTGTCGGAGGCTTACGTGTCCGTGCTTACCGGCCTGCAGTTCTCGACCACCCACGGCATGCCGTCGTCGCTCGTGTTCACCTCCACCCAACCGGGCGAGGGTAAGTCGACGAGCTGCGCGGCTCTGGCGCAGAGCCTCGCCCGCGTCGGCGCGCGCGTGCTGCTCATTGACGGCGACATGCGCAACCCGTCCGTGCATAAGAACTTCAAGATGCCGAACGTCGCGGGCCTGTCCAACCTGCTGATCGGCGAGGAGGACTACGACCGGCTGTTCCGCCCGACGGAGGTGCCCAATTTAACGGTGGTGACCGCCGGGCCGATCCCGCCTAACCCGGCCGAGCTGCTCGCCAGCGGCGCGATGGACGCGGTGCTCGTCAATCTCACTCAACGCTTCGATCACGTGCTGATCGACGGCCCGCCAATCCTCGGCCTGGCGGACGCACCCTTGCTCGCCCGCGCGACGGAGGCAACGGTGTTCATCATTGAGGCCGGCCGCACCAAGCCGAGCCAAGCGCGGCTCGCGCTGCGCCGCCTGACGGCCGTCGGCGCGCCGCTCGCGGGCGCGGTGTTGACCAAGTTCGATCCGAAGAAGGCCGGCTACGGTTATGGCTACGGTTACGGCTACGGCTACGCCTACCAGTACAGCTACGGTCGCTGACCTTCGCGCGACGGACATTTCGGGCCGCGTCGTCTTGAGCGACGCGGCCCTTTTCTTGCATGAGTAGAGGACGGTAATGACGACGCTCGTCACCGGCGGGGCCGGCTTCATCGGCTTCCACACGTCCGAACGGCTGCTCGCGCGCGGCGGGCGGGTGATCGGGGTCGACAGCGTCAACAGCTACTATGACCCGCGGATCAAGCAGGACCGCGTGGCGCGGCTGCGAGAGCGTGGCGGCGACCGTTACCGCTTCGTCCAGGTCGACTTCGCCGACCACGCGGCGCTGCTGGCCGCGCTGGACGACGCGGAGGTTGACAACATCGTCCACCTGGGCGCGCAGGCGGGCGTCCGCTACTCGATCGAGAATCCGCACGCCTACGTCCAGGCAAACCTCGTCGGCCACCTCAACCTGCTCGAGCTCGCCCGCGCGCGGCGGGTGCCAATGGTCTACGCGTCGAGCTCGTCGGTGTACGGCGGCAACGAAAAGCTGCCCTTCCGCGTCGAGGACCGCGTCGACCACCCGCTCTCGCTCTACGCCGCGACCAAGAAGGCGGACGAGCTGATGAGCGAGACCTACGCCCACCTCTACCGCCTGCCGCTCACGGGCCTCCGCTTCTTCACCGTCTACGGCCCGTGGGGGCGGCCGGACATGATGATGTGGCTGTTCACCTGCGCGATCCTGGCGGGCGAGCCGATCCAGGTGTTCGGCGAAGGCAACATGCGTCGCGACTTCACCTTCATCGACGACATCGTGTCGGGCGTGGTCGCCTGCCACGACAACCCTCCCCCTGATAACGGCGAGGAGAAGGCGGGCGGCAGCCGGTCGCCGCACCGGCTGTACAACATCGGCAACAGCCGGTCGGAGGAGCTGACGCGCGTCATCGAGTTACTCGAGCAGGCGATCGGCAGGAAGGCGGAGCAGCGCCTGCTGCCCATGCAGCCCGGCGACGTGCGCGACACCTTCGCCGACGTCAGCGCGATCAGCCGCGACCTTGGCTACGCGCCGGCGACCACGATCGACGAAGGCGTGCCGCGGTTCGTGGAGTGGTACATGGATTACCACGGCGCTCGTCGAGGTGCGCGTCGATCATAGCGACCAGCGCCGCGTTCCCGTCGGCGTCTCCGTCCCGCGCCACATGCCCTTGAGGTCGGCGAGCAGACCGCCCTCGCCCACCAGCCGCGCCAGTGCCGCGCCGTCCATCGCACGGTAGGCGGCGTGCGGCACGGCGCCGACCACCAGATCGTAGCGCCGCGCCAGCGCGCCAGCGTCCGGCGTGATGCCATATTCGTGCTCGGCCTCGGCGGGGTCCGCCAAGGGATCGTGGACCGCTACCTCGTACCCGTGCTCCTCTAGCTGCCGGATCACGTCGATCACGCGGCTGTTGCGCAGGTCGGGCACGTCTTCCTTGAAGGTCAGCCCCATCACCAGCGCCCGCCCGCCGCGGCCACCCTCAAGCGCGTCGAGCCGGTCGGCGACCCAGGCCCCCATGCCGTCGTTGGTCGCGCGCCCGGCGAGGATGATCTGCGGGTCGTGGCCCAGCTCCTGCGCGCGGAAGCTGAGGTAATAGGGATCGACGCCGATGCAGTGGCCGCCGAACAGCCCGGGCTGGAACGGCAGGAAGTTCCACTTGGTTCGCGCCGCGTCCAGCACGTCCCAGATCGAGAGGTCCAGCCTAGCGAAAATCTGCGTGATCTCGTTCATGAAGGCGATGTTGATGTCGCGCTGCGCGTTCTCGATGACCTTGGCGGCCTCCGCCGCCTTGATGGAGGTGGCGCGGTACGCGCCGGCGCTGGTCACTGCGCCGTAGAGCGCGGCGAGCCTGTCGGTCACGTCCGGGCTCTCGCCGGCGACCACCTTGACGATCTTGTCCACCGTGTGCTCGCGGTCGCCTGGATTGATCCGCTCGGGCGAGTAGCCGAGGAAGAAGTCGATCCCGCGGCGAAGCCCCGACAGCCGCTCCAGCTCCGGCCCGCAGATGTCCTCGGTGACCCCGGGATAGACTGTGCTCTCGTACACCACGATCGCCGGCTGCCCGCGCTCCAAGAGCCCCGCGACCGTGCGCGTCGCGCCGAGCACGGGGCGGAGGTCGGGCCGGTTCGCCTCGTCCACCGGCGTCGGCACCGTGACGATATAGACGTCCGCGCCGCGCGCCTCCGCCGGGTCGTAGGTAACGGCAAGTCGGCTCGCCGCCAGCCGCTCGGGTTCCAGCTCGCGGGTGCGGTCGTGACCCGCCCGCAGCTCGGCGACGCGGCGGCGGTCGATGTCGAGCCCGAGCGTGTCGAAGCGGTCGGCGAGCGCCACGGCCAGGGGCAGCCCGACGTAGCCGAGCCCGATCACGACCACGCGCGGGTTCCAGCCATCGGTCATGGTCGCGAGCCTTCGAATTCGGATGGAATGCCGCGCGGCTTAGGTTCGTCCGCCGCGCTTGGCAATCGGCGGTCCGCTACTCGGCCGCCATCCGCTCGTGCCCGAGGAGCGCGTCGAAATATGCGATGGTGCGCTCGAGCCCTTCGCGCAGGGGTACCGTCGGCGCCCAGCCGAGCTTCTCACCGGCTTGGCGGATGTCCGGCTGGCGCTGCCTCGGGTCGTCCTGCGGGAGCGGCAGGTGGGTGATCCGAGACGCCGAGCCGGTGAGCTCGATCACCAGCTCGGCGAGCTGGCGCATGGTGAACTCGCCCGGGTTGCCGAGGTTGACCGGCCCGGTGACGGTGTCATCCGAGTCCATCAGCCGCATGAGCCCGTCGACGAGGTCGTCGACGTAGCAGAAGGAGCGCGTCTGCGAGCCGTCGCCGTAGATGGTGAGGGGCGCCCCGCGCAGCGCCTGGACGATGAAGTTGGACACGACCCGCCCGTCGTCCGGGTGCATCCGTGGCCCGTAGGTGTTGAAGATGCGCGCGACCTTGATGCGCAGCCCGTGCTGGCGGTGGTAGTCGAAGAACAGGGTTTCCGCGCAGCGCTTGCCCTCGTCGTAGCAGGAGCGCGGGCCGATCGGGTTCACCCGGCCCCAGTAAGACTCGGGCTGCGGGTGGACCTCCGGGTCGCCGTACACTTCGGAGGTCGACGCCTGCAGGATCTTGGCCCTTGTTCGTTTCGCCAAGCCCAGCATGTTGATTGCCCCATGCACGCTGGTCTTGGTCGTCTGCACCGGGTCGTGCTGGTAGTGGACGGGGCTCGCCGGACAGGCGAGATTGTAGATGGCGTCGACCTCCAGGTAGAGCGGAAAGGTCACATCATGGCGGATCACCTCGAAGCGCGGATGGTCGAGGATGGGCATCAAATTGCCACGCGCGCCCGTGAAGAAATTATCGACGCAGACGACCTCGGCCCCGCGCTCAAGCAGCCGCTCGCACAGGTGGGAGCCGACAAAGCCCGCGCCTCCCGTGACCAGCACGCGATCCCGTCCGTACATGGGTACCCCGCAGCAACAAAGAAGCTGCGTATGGACGGGAACGGTAGCGGGCGCAAGCCGGGGTAAAAACCCCGGCGGCTCAGCGCATCAGCACCAGCTCTTCCGCCATCGTCGGGTGGAGCGCCACCGTCTCGTCGAACTGCGCCTTGGTCAGCCCTGCCTTCACCGCGATGGCGGCGGCCTGCATGATTTCCGGCGCGTCCGGGCCGATCATGTGGATGCCGACCACCTTGTCGGTGAACCCGTCGACCACGAGCTTGAACAGCGCGCGCTCGTTGCGGTTCGCGAGCACGTTCTTCATCGGCCGGAAGTCGGAGGTGAACACCTTCACCTCGCCCAGCGTGTTGCGCGCCTGGCCCTCCGTCAGCCCGCAGGCCGCGATCGGGGGATGGCTGAACACGGAGGACGGGATCGCGCCGTAGTCGACCTTGGTCGGCTTGTTGCCGAACAAGGTATCGGCGAAGGCCTGGCCTTCCCGGATCGCGACGGGGGTGAGCTGGACGCGGTCGGTGACATCACCCACAGCGTAGATGCTGGGGCAGGAGGTCGCGTTGTACTCGTCGACCTTGATCGCGCCGTGTGGGGTCAGCTCGACACCCACGCTCGCCAGCCCCAGCCCGGTCGTCGCCGGCTTGCGGCCCACCGCCCAGAGCAGCAGGTCCGCGATGATCGGCTCCTGCCCGCGTAGCTTGATCTCCAAGCAATTGTCCTCGCGCCTCTCGACGTGCTCAAATGGCGCGTTGAACTTGAAGTCGATGCCCTTGGCCATGCTGATCTGTAGCAGCCGGTCGCGCATCGCCTGGTCGTAGCCGCGCAGGATCACGTCCGACCGGTTCACCAGGGTCACATGGCTGCCGAACTGGTGTAGGATGCCGGCGAACTCGTTGGCGATGTAGCCCGCGCCCGCGATCACGGCGCGCTTGGGGATCTCGGGCAGGTCGAACATCTCGTTGGAGGATATGCCGTGCTCCGCACCCGGCACGTCGGGAATGGCGGGCGTCGCCCCCGTCGCGACCAGGATCACGCGCGCGGTCACGCTGCTGCCGTCCGCCAGCCGCAGCTCGTTCGGGCCGACGATCTCCGCGCGCTGGTCGAAGATCGTCACCTTATGGTTGGTCAGCGTCTGCCGGTACAGGCCGTTCAGCCGCTCGACCTCCGCCAAGACGTTGTCGCGCAGGCACGGCCAGTCGAACGACGCCTCGTTTGCCCCTCGCCAGCCGAAGCGCGCGGCGTCGGCCAAATCCTCGGCGAAATGTGCGCCGTAGATCAGCAGCTTCTTGGGCACGCAGCCGCGGATGACGCAAGTGCCGCC
>CADCVW010000014.1 GCA_902806235.1 uncultured Sphingomonadaceae bacterium
CCTCCACGGCCGGGGCGGGCGCGCTCGCCGCGACCCCGTTCGCCTCGATGTTGGCGATCACCGCGCCGACGTTGACCGTGTCGCCTTCCTTTACGGCGAGGGCGCCCATCACGCCCGCGACGGGCGACGGCACTTCCACCGCTACCTTGTCGGTCTCCAGGCTGGCGATCGGCTCGTCGGCGGCGACCGCCTCGCCCGGCCGCTTGAGCCACTGGCCCAGGGTCGCTTCGGTGATCGACTCGCCCAGGGTGGGCACCACGACTTCGGTCGCCATATCGGTCCTCGGCTGCGGCGAACGCCCGGGCAGGGGTCGCCTTTCGATAGGTGGCTGTCGTCCCGGCGTCCCGGGCGACGGATCAGACGGACGGGGGCATAGGCCCCCGCGCCGCCCCGCTCAACCCGCCGCCTTGCCCGCCTCCTGCACCGTCTTCACGGCGGTCGCCAGCTCCGCCCGCGTCACACCGTGGCCGAGCGCGTCGGCGATCAGCGCCGCCTGCTCCGCCGCGTGGCGCTTGGCGAGGCCGGTCGCGGGCGAGGCGGCGAAGGCGCGGCCCGCGTAGCGCGGGCGCTTCACGCCCCCGCCCGCCGTGCGCAGCGCGTCCTCGATCATCGGCTCTACGAAGAACCAGGCGCCCATGTTGCGCGGCTCCTCCTGCGCCCAGACGACCTCCTTCAGGTTTGTCATTCGCCCCAGCCGCAGCGCCAGCGCGTCGGTCGGGAACGGGTAGAGCTGCTCGATCCGCACGATGCTGGTCCGCCCGTCGTCCCGCGCCGCGCGCGCGTCGAGCAAATCGTAGGCGAGCTTGCCCGTGCACAGCACCAGCCGCTCGACCGCACCGTCCACCGGTGCCGCCGGGTCGGACAGGATGCGGCGGAAGTGGCCGTCGCCGAGAAAGTCCGCCGCCGCGCTCACCGCCGCCTTGTGGCGCAGCAGCGACTTGGGCGTCATCACCACCAGCGGCTTCCGGAACGGCCGCAGCAGCTGGCGGCGCAGCAGGTGGAAGTAGTTCGCCGGCGTCGTCGGGTAGGCGACCTGGATGTTGTCCTCCGCGCACAGCTGTAGATAGCGCTCGAGCCGCGCGGAGCTGTGCTCGGGCCCCTGCCCTTCGTAGCCGTGGGGGAGCAGCATCACGAGCCCGTTGGCGCGCAGCCACTTGCTTTCCGCGCTGGTGATGAACTGGTCGACGATCACCTGCGCGCCGTTGGCGAAGTCGCCGAACTGCGCTTCCCACAGCACCAGCGTCTTGGGGTCGGCGAGCGCGTAACCGTATTCGAAACCGAGCACGCCGAATTCGGACAAGGGCGAATCGCGCACCTCGAATCGGCCGCCACCGGCGAGATGCTGGAGCGGGATGTAGCGGCGCGCGTCCGTTTGGTCGTGCCACACGGCGTGGCGCTGGCTGAAGGTGCCGCGGCCCGAGTCCTGCCCCGATAGCCGCACGCCCCGCCCCTCGCGGAGCAGCGTGCCGAAGGCGAGCGACTCGCCCGTCGCCCAGTCGAAGCCCTCGCCCGAACAGAACATCTCTCGCCGCGCGTCGATCACGCGGGACAGCGTCTTGTGCACAGTCAGGTCGGCCGGAACGGTGGTGAGCGCCTCGCCTACCGCGCGGAACGCGTCCTCCGCGACGCCCGTGGCGATGTTGCGCCGCGCGCCCACGTCCTCCGCGGGCCGGCCGAGCCCGCTCCAGCGCCCTTCGAACCAGTCCGCCTTATTGGGCTTGTAGCCGCGGCCCGCTTCGAACTGGTCGTCGAGCCGCGCCACGCACTCGGCCGCCGTGGCGTCCACCCAAGCCTGGTCGACTACGCCCTCGGCCAGCAGGCGGCGGCTGTAGACCTCCGACACCGGCGGGTGCGTCTTGATCTCCGCGTACATCAGCGGTTGGGTGAAGCCCGGCTCATCGCCCTCATTGTGGCCGAAGCGGCGGTAGCACCACATGTCGACCACGATGTCGCGGTGGAAGGTCTGGCGGTACTCGATGGCCAGCTTGCAGGCGAAGGTCACCGCCTCCGGATCGTCGCCGTTGACGTGGAGTATGGGGGCCTGCACGCCCTTGGCGACGTCCGACGGGTAGGGCGACGAGCGCGCGAACTGCGGCGACGTCGTGAAACCCACCTGGTTGTTGACGATGAAGTGGATGCAGCCGCCCGTGTTGTAGCCGGGGATGCCGGAGAAGCTGAGGCATTCCCAGACGATCCCCTGCCCGGCGAAAGCCGCGTCGCCGTGGAGCAGCACGGGGAGCACCTGGTCGTGCTCGCCGTCGGCGATCATCGTCTGCAGCGCGCGCGCCTTGCCGAGCACCACGGGGTCGACCGCTTCCAGGTGGCTCGGGTTAGGGACAAGGGACAGGTGGACCTTGACCCCCTCGAACTCGCGGTCGGACGAGGTGCCGAGGTGGTATTTTACGTCGCCGGAGCCGCCGACGTCCTCCGGGTTACTCGATCCGCCCGAGAACTCGTTGAAGATCGCCCGGTGCGGCTTGCCCATCACGGAGGCGAGCATGTTCAGCCGCCCGCGGTGCGGCATGCCGATCACGATCTCGCGCACGCCGCGCTGCCCGCCGTACTTGATTACGGCCTCCATCGCCGGGATCATCGCCTCGCCGCCGTCGAGCCCGAACCGTTTGGTGCCGACGTATTTGCGCGCGAGGAACCGCTCGAACTGCTCGGCCTCGATCACCTTGGCTAGGATCGACTGCTTGCCCTCGGGGGTGAACTGGATCTCCTTGTCGCGGCCCTCCAGCCGCTGCTGGAGGAAGGCGCGCTCCTCCAAGTCGTTGATGTGCATATACTCCAACCCAACGTGGCCGCAGTAGTTGGCGCGTAGCACGTCGACGATCTCGCGCACCGTCGCGCTCTCGAAGCCCAGCGCGCCGCCGACGTACACCGGGCGGTCGAGCGCATCGCCGAGCCCGTGGTACTCGGGCGTCAGCTCCCGCGGCAGCGGTCGCTGGGCCAGCCCGAGCGGATCGAGGTCGGCGGCGAGGTGCCCGCGCACACGGTACGTGCGAATCAGCGTCATCACGCGGATCGAGTCGTCGGCGGCGCGGCGGATCGCATCGGCGGAGACGGCGGGAGCCGCGGTCGCCTCCGCCTTCGGAGCCGGCTTGTCGCCCTTGGCGGGCTTGGGCGGCAGCGCCATCGCCGTCGGGTCGAGCCCGGCGGTGAGCGCGTCCTCCCCTGCGGGCGGCCAGTTCGGCCGTTGCCAGCTCGGACCGCGGGCGGCCGCGACGCCCTCCAGCCCTTCGAGCCAGCGCCTGAGCTCCGGGTCCACCGACGACGGGTCGGCGCGGTAGCGCTCGTAGAGCAGCTCTGCGTAGGCGGGGCTCAGGCCTTGCGGGTCTTCGCCGATGTTCGGCTGGTGATAGTTCATGACGGTCCTCGCGCGCGGGGAGGCGCGCCGCTTATCGGATGGTGGCTGAACAACGCCCTATAAGCGTGAAAGCCGCGGGGGTCAGCCCTTTGGGCGCGTGCGGGACGCGCTTCATCAACGAACCACCGTCACCCTCGCGAACGCGGGGGCCCATGAACCTCGACGGATGTTGGCGCGCAATCCCCGACGTGAAGGGTCATGGATCCCCGCCTGCGCGGGGATGACTGAGTGGGACGAGGAGCGGTGGCCCTACCCCTTCAGCACCTCCGCCAAGGTCCGCCCCAGCTCCGAAGGGCTCGGGCTCACGCGGATGCCCGCCGCCTCCATCGCCGAAATCTTGTCCTCCGCGCCGCCCTTGCCGCCGGCGACGATCGCGCCCGCGTGGCCCATGCGGCGGCCCGGGGGCGCGGTGCGGCCGGCGATGAAGCCGACCATGGGCTTCCGGCGGCCCACCCGCGCCTCGTCCGCGATGAACTGCGCCGCCTCTTCCTCGGCCGAGCCGCCGATCTCGCCGATCATGATGATCGACTGCGTGGCCTCGTCCGCCATGAACAGTTCGAGCACGTCGACGAAGTTCGTCCCATTTACCGGGTCGCCGCCGATGCCCACTGCCGTGGTCTGCCCTAGCCCCTCGTTGGAGGTCTGGAACACCGCCTCGTAGGTCAGCGTGCCCGAGCGGCTCACCACGCCCACGCTCCCCTTCTTGAAGATGGAGCCCGGCATGATGCCGATCTTGCACTCCTCCGGCGTCAGCACGCCCGGGCAGTTCGGCCCAATCAGCCGCGACTTGGAGCCGACGAGCGCGCGCTTCACCCGCACCATGTCGAGCACGGGAATGCCCTCCGTGATGCACACGATCAGCGGAACCTCTGCGTCGATCGCCTCCAGGATGCTGTCCGCGGCGAAGGGCGGCGGCACGTAGATCACGCTGGCGTCCGCGCCCGTGCGCTCGCGCGCTTCCGCCACCGTGTCGAACACGGGCACGTCGACGTGGGTGGTGCCCCCCTTCCCTGGCGTCACACCGCCGACGACCTGCGTGCCGTAGGCGGCCGCCTGCTCCGTGTGGAAGGTGCCCTGCGCGCCGGTGATCCCTTGGGTGATCACGCGCGTGTTCTTGTTGACGAGGATTGACATGGTTCTCCTTCGCGAAAGTCAGGATCAGTCGTCGAAATCGACGGTGCCCTGATCCGGGCTGTTCAGATTCTGCGGGACGCGATCGGCCGGGAGCTCGTGGGGCCGGCACATGATCTCGTCCCAGCTATAAGGACGGGTTTTCGGCTCGCGCTCCAGCTTATACACGCCGGTCTCCTCCCACGCCTTCAGGCGCGCCATGGGAAAGGCTTGGGCGATCGCCTCGCCGACGCGCGGCCGGAAGCTTGGGCTCGACGCGAGCTCGCCCCAGACGCGCTCGCGATGCTCGTTGATCGATCTGCGCCAAAAAGTACCGCGCTCCTCTGGTTGATAATCCCACTTGAGCATGTGCTGGATGATGACGCGCAGGGCGCAGCGAAGCTTTCGGAAGTCTTGCTTCGCCAAGCTCTCCACCTCATCCACGAGTTCTTCTATGTCGAGTTCACCGAACCGGCCGTCGCGGAGCGCCGCCGCCTGGTGCGCGATCCAGGCGGCGAAGTCCTCGTCGTAGCCGGGCCGGCTCCGGTCGGTGATCTGGGGATCGCGGTCAGCCATGATGCCAGCCTAGCATGATCACGGCCAGCGCCCACCCATTCCGCCGAACCGGAGGACGACACCCCACACCCGCAAGCGCATCCAGATCCACAGCAGCAGTCCGCACAACGCCGCCACTGTCGCGCCGATCACCGACAAGATGGCCCCGAGCAGGATAACGCCGGATGAAGTCGTGCCATCCCCGTCCGGCCAGGGCTGCGTCGATAAGCCCATCAACACCAGCAGGGCGAGCGCGCTGAGCGTCGCGGAGGCGCCGAAGAACCACCAAAACACGCGCGCGGGCGTGGCTAGCGCGAGCAGGAGCGCGGCCGCCGACCACAGCGCCACGGCAGTCAGAAGGAACTCCCAAGTCATGACAAGCTGCTGTCGATTCCCTTGCACGCCTCGATCAGCTCCTTCACCGCGTCCACCGACACGGCGAGGTTCGCCCGCGCTTCGTCGTCGAGCTCGATCTCGACCACCTTCTCCACGCCGCCCGCGCCCAGCACCACCGGCACGCCGACGTACAGGCCGTCGATGCCGTACTGGCCCGACAGATGCGCCGCGCAGGGCAGCAGCCGCTTCTTGTCCTTGAGAAAGGCCTCGGCCATCTCGATGCCCGCCGTCGCCGGGGCGTAATAGGCCGAGCCGGTCTTGAGTAGCGCGACGATCTCGCCGCCGCCCTTGCGCGTCCGGTCCACGATCGCGTCGATCCGCTCCCGGGTCGACCAACCCATTTTGACCAGGTCCGGCACCGGGATGCCCGCGATGGTGGAGTAGCGCGTCACCGGCACCATGGTGTCGCCGTGCCCGCCGAGCACGAAGGCGGTGACGTCCTGCACGCTGACCTTGAACTCGTCTGCGAGGAAATGGCGGAAGCGCGCGCTGTCGAGCACGCCCGCCATGCCCACCACCATGTGGTGCGGCAGCCCGGAGAACTCGCGCAGCGCCCAGACCATGGCGTCCAGCGGGTTGGTGATGCAGATCACGAAGCTGTTCGGGGCGTGCCGGGCGATGCCCTCGCCCACCGCCTTCATCACCTTGAGGTTGATACCCAGCAGGTCGTCGCGGCTCATCCCCGGCTTGCGCGCGACGCCAGCGGTGACGATGCACACGTCGGCGCCCGCGATGTCGGCGTAGTCGTTCGAGCCGCGGAGCGTCGCGTCGAAGCCCTCGACCGGCCCGCACTGCGCGAGGTCGAGCGCCTTGCCCTGGGGGATGCCCTCCGCGACGTCGAACAGCACCACGTCGCCCAGCTCCTTGGCCGCTGCGAGATGCGCGAGCGTGCCGCCGATGTTGCCTGCGCCGATCAGCGCGATCTTCCTGCGAGCCACCTCGGCCCTCCCTGTTGCTGGATTTGGCAAGGCGCTTATCCCGCGCCGCCGCGCGCGGCAACCGGGGCTAGCGATGCCCTTCCGCCAGATAGTCGGCCGAGCGCATCTCCTCCAGCCGGCTCGCGGTCCGCGCGAACTCGAACGCTCCGTCGCCCGTCGGGTACAGTGCCTCCGGCTCGGCATCCGCCGCGGCGAGCAGCTTGACGCGGTGCTCGTAGAGCGCGTCGACCAGCGTCACGAAGCGCGCGGCCTCGTTGCGCTTTTCGGGCGTGAGCCGGGGCACGCCGACCAGGATCACCGTGTGGTAGCGCAGGGCCACGGCCAAATAGTCGGGCGCGCCGCGCGCCTCGCTGCAGAGCTTCCTGAAGGAAAACACGGCGACGCCCTTCAGCGCCTTGGGCACGCGGAGCGTCCGCCCGCCGCCCAGATCGAGCTCCTCCGACGGCACGTGCGCCGCGTCCTCCACCGGATAGTCGGTGAGGCGAAAGAAAGCCTCGCTCAGCGCGCGCGTGGCCGCCGGGCCATTGGGCACGTGCCACGTCTCCGCCCCGCCCAGCCGCTCCAGCCGGTAGTCGACCGGGCCGTTCAACCCGACCACGTCGAGGCGGGCGCGCAGCGTGGCGATGAACGGCAGGAACAGCTCGCGGTTCAGCCCGTGGAGGTAGAGGTCCTCCGGCGGCCGATTAGAGGTGGCGACCACCGTCACGCCCCCGTCCAGCAGGCTCGTGAACAGTCGCGCCAAGATCATGGCGTCGGCAGCGTTGTTCACCACCAGCTCGTCGAAGGCGAGCAGGCGCGCTTCGACCGCCAGATCCTCCGCCACCGCGGGGATCGGGTCGCCCTTCTCGCCGCGCCGCTCCTCGCGCAGCCGCGCGTGGACTTCCAGCATGAAGGCGTGGAAGTGGACGCGGCGCTTCGCCGCCGCGTCGACGCCGGAGAAGAACAAGTCCATCAGCATCGACTTGCCGCGCCCTACCCCGCCCCACAGGTAGACGCCGCGCGGCGGGGCCGCCCGCCGCCGCCCGAGCCGCGCGAGCAGCCCGCGCGGGGCTGGCGCCTACAGCGCGGCCTCCAGCGCATGGAGCCGCTCGGCGGCGGCGGCCTGGTCGGGGTCGGGCCGGAGCTCGCGCGCGGCGACGAGCGCGCGGTAGGTTGGCAGGAGGTCGCTCATCGCGGGGAGGCCGGTGCGGAGGGCATGATGCCCTTTGGCCGCGCGATCCCTCACCGATCAAGCATTTGGTCCGGCTTGCGGCGGGACGGGCGCAGGTGTATTATAGCGCTAATACACAAAGAAGGAGGATGTGATGCGCAAGGGCGTGGTGTTGGCGGCGCTGGTTTTGACCGCGTGCGGCGGGGCGCGGGCGGAGCGGGTCGAGCTGTCGGGACGGCAGGACAGCCGCGCTTATCGGCTGGGCGGCTTCGAAAGCGTGTCGCTGGAAGGGCCGGACCGCGTGATCGTGCGCGTAGGCGGCGCGGCGGGCGTGTCCGCCGCGGGCGACAGCGCGGTGCTCGACCAGCTGGAGGTCCGCGTGGAGCGCGGCGCACTGAAGATCGGGCGGAAGCGGAACGGCTGGACCAGCGTGAACGGCGACCGCGAGCGCGCGGTGATCACCGTCACCGTGCCGCGCCTGGCGGCGGCGGCCGTCGCGGGATCGGGCGAGATGACGGTGGACCGCGTGGCCGGCGGCAGCTTCGCGGCGGCCGTGTCCGGTTCGGGCGACCTCCGGGTGGACGAGGTGCGCGGCGCCGCGATCAGCGCGGCGGTGGCGGGCTCCGGCGACCTGACGGTGGCGCGCGCCGCCGTGCGTCGGGCGGAGCTGTCGATGGCCGGCTCCGGCGACCTCCGCGTGGCGGGAACGGCGGGCACGGTGGCCGCCAGCATCGCCGGTTCCGGCGACATCGACGCGAGCGGGCTGCAGGGCGCGACCGGCCAAGTCTCCATCGCGGGCTCCGGCAACGCCGCAATCCGCGCGCAGGACGCGGCGCAGGTGTCCATCGTCGGCTCCGGCGACGCGCTGGTGCACGGGACGGCGAACTGCCAGGTCAGCAAGCTGGGCTCGGGCGGAGCGCGCTGCGGGCTGGGGTGAAGAAAGGCTGTTGCCTGAGGGGGTCAAGCTAGACGAAGCCTAGCCCGTCGGTCGCGGCTCGCGGCCGCGCCGGCCGGGCCCGCCGCTTGAGCCGACGCCAGCTTTCGCTAGCGCTCGGCGCGGCGAACCTTCCTCAACGTCCCGTTGAACGCCGCCACCAGCCGCTCGTCCGCGCCTTGGTGCACCGTGCCGCGCACCCAGATCAGCCGCCCCGTCTCGCGCAGCAGCTCCACGTAGGCGTCGACCGGCTCGCCCGGCCGTCCCGCGTCCAGATACTGCATCGACAGGTCCAGCGTCACCGCGTCGCCGAGGGTGAACTTGTTCAGCGCGCGCAGGCCGACGAACATCGCGTGGTCGGCGAAGGCGCTCAGGAATCCGCCATGGAGCGCCTCGCCTAAATTCTGCTGCGCCCGCCCCGTGTCGACGCGCACCTGCGCCCGGTTCGTGCCGACCGCGCGGAACCGCGCCTGCCCCACCGCGTCGAGGAAGCGGCCGTCGCCGACCAGCAGCCAGCGCTGCCAGCCCGCTTCGGGACCGTCGGTGATCGCCTCCGCCGCCCGCGCCCAGCGCGGGTCGACGGTGCCCGCTTCGCTCAAACGGCGCGCTCGAGCAGCATCTTGCGCGTTTCCGCGATCGCCTTGGCGGGCGACAGCCCCTTGGGGCACACGTTGGCGCAGTTCATAATCGTGTGGCAGCGGTACAGCCGGTACGGGTCCTCCAGCTGGTCGAGCCGCTCGCCCGTCATCTCGTCGCGGCTGTCGACCAGCCAGCGGTAAGCGGCGAGCAGGATCGCCGGACCCAGGAAGCGGTCGCTGTTCCACCAGTAGCTCGGGCAGCTCGTCGAGCAGCAGGCGCACATGATGCACTCGTACAGCCCGTCGAGCTTGGCGCGGTCCTCCGGCGACTGCAGCCGCTCCTTGCCCGACGGTGTCGGGGTGACGGTCTGCAGCCACGGCTTGATCGAGTTGTACTGCGAATAGAAGTGGGTGAAGTCGGGAACGAGGTCCTTGATCACGTCCATGTGCGGCAGGGGCGTGATGCGGATATCGCCCTTGTAATCCTCGATCGCCTGAGTGCAGGCGAGCCCGTTCTTGCCGTTGATGTTCATGGAGCAGGAGCCGCAGATGCCCTCCCGGCACGAGCGGCGGTAGGTCAGCGTCGAATCCACCTCCGCCTTGATCTTGTTCAAGGCGTCCAGCACCATCGGCCCCGTCTGCGCCAAGTCGAGCTCGTAGGTGTCGTAGCGCGGGTTCTCGCCCGAGTCCGGGTCGTAGCGGTAGACCTTGAACGTCTTCACCTTCGCCGCACCTTCCGGCGCGCGAAAGGTCTGGCCGCCTTTGCGGATCACGCTGTTCTTGGGCAGGCGGAACTCGGCCATCGTCTTCAACCTTCCTCGATCATCCGAACGGCCGCGCGAGGCCGTAACCCGTTGAGGGCTATATAGTGAGCAGCCCGTGCCGCGCGAGGCTTTCGGTCAGGATCGTCTCGATCAATTGCGCCTGGTCCATGCCGGCGAGCACCGCGGAGCGGCCGAACACCTTCTGGCTCCAAAGGTTCGCCTGAAGGTTCACCTCCAGCATGTTCAACTCGCCCTTCTCGAGGTCCAGCCGGAACTCGAACCGGCCATAATCGAATGGGCGGAACACCTCCGTCATGCGTCGCGTCAGCTCCGCGATGCGTGGCCCCCAGTGCGCGTCGTCGAACGGCACCAGCCGGTACTTGTCCGCCCGATCGGTGAGGTCGCGCTTCTCGTAGTAGGTCCGCAGGTGGGTCGGATCCGCCTGCTCGAACAGCATCATCGGCAGGATGGTCGGATCGCCGCCGATGGTGATCACCGGCACCTCGACGTCCGAGCCGTTCATGAACGGCTCGACGATCGCGTCGTGGCCCTCGCCGTGGATGCCCTCCACTGCCGCCCGGACGCCCGCCCAGTCATGCGCGTCGCCCACGCCCCAGCTCGCAGAGGAGGCATTGGGCTTGATCACGAAGCGCGCGCCATGCGGGCACGCCTCCTCGCGCACGGGCGCGCCGCGGCGGAAGATCGCCCAGGGCGCGGTCGGCACGCCGCGCGACTGCGCCTCCAGCTTGGTCAGGTGCTTGTCGTCGGCGAGGCCCCGCAGGATCGGCGTCGCGCCGAGATATGGCAGGCCCACTCGCGTGCAGAGCAGCGGCAGCAGCATCTCCGAATTGAGGAAGCCGCCGCGGTTAAGCAGCGGGAAGACGAAGTCGACTTCCGGCTTGTCGAACAGCGCGGCGTAGCTGTCCTTCACCGTCAGGTTCAGGTTCAGCCCTTCGAGGATATCGCGCACCTCGCGGTGATATACCGCGTGATTGCCGTCCTCCGAATGGAGCCCGCCTTCCCACAGCGCGTGCTTGGCGACGAACATCAGCCGCAGGCGCCGCTTGGCGTCTTCCGGGATGACGCTGGGTTTGATCTGCTGGAACATGGCGCGCTACTCAGCCAAGGGACAGGTTGCGGCGGTCATACTAGCGCCTCAAGCTTAGTCCAGAGGGGCCGCATGGCGACCGCGACTGAATGGATGACGTGCGGAGGCGACGCCCGGCTTCTGCTCGACCCGCGCACGGGGCTGAATCGATACCATAGCGCGCCGCGGCCCGCCGACGTGGTCGCCTTCGCCTCGTCCACCGCCAACGATATCTCGCCCGCGGCCCACGCCCATGTGGAAGGAGTGCTGGGCGCGGTCGCCCCGGACGGCGAGCTGTCGCCGAAGGCTTACCGGCGAGCGCTGGAGCGCGCGCGCGACCGCCTCCGCGCCGCCTATGCGCTGCCGGCCGACGTCGCCATCGTCTTCGCCCCATCCGGCACCGACCTTGAATATGTCGCGCTCGCCTGCGCGGCCGAAGCGCAGCGCGCGCGTGGCGTGCTCAACGTCCTGCTCGGCGCCGACGAGGTGGGCAGCGGCTGCATCCACTCCGCCCACGGCCGCTTCTTCGCGGACGAGACAGCGCTCGGCCACCCGGCGGAGCCGGGCCGACCCGTGAAGGGCCTGGAGAACACGGCGATCGCCGACGTTCCCGTCCGCGACGCGGCCGGCGTCGCCCGGCCCTCGCCGGAGATCGCTCGGGAGATGGTGGACGCCGCCGGGCGGGCGGCGGCGGACGGGCGCGCGGCGCTGGTTCACGTCGTCCACGGCTCCAAGACTGGGCTGGTGCTGCCCCACCCGCAAGATTTGGAGGACCTGGGCCGCTGCGCCCGGCTGGTGATCGACGCCTGCCAGGCGCGGATCACCTCTGCCGCCATCGCCGACTACCTCCACCGCGGCGCGATCGTCTTCGTCACCGGCTCCAAGTTCATGGGCGGCCCGCCGTTCAGCGGCTTCGCGCTGATTCCAGCCGCGGTCGCCGCCGGGGCCGAGCCGCTGCCGGAAGGCTTCGCCCAGGTGTTCCGCCGCGCCGAATGGCCTGCCGGCTGGCCGGGCGCGGACCTGCTTCCCGATGAGGCCAATCTTGGCCTGCTGCTGCGGCTGGAAGCGGCGCTGTTCGAGCTCGAGCGCTTCCAGCGCCTGGCCATGGGCGATGTCGAGCGCGTCGTGCTCGCCTTCCACGCCGCCGTGCGGCGGCACCTGATCAAGGGCCTGGGCGCGCGCCGCATCGCCCCCTACCCGCCCGGCGAGAAGGAGGAGGCGGACACCCACCCGGTCGAGATGCGCACGCTTTCCACCCTCGACATCTCCGCCCTGCCCGGCGGCCGCGGCTTCGACGACGCCCGCCGCGCCTACGAACGACTGCTCGCCCACGGCGTGCGGCTGGGCCAGCCGGTCAAATGCGTGCCGGACGGCCGCGGCGGCTGGGGCGGCACGCTGCGGGTGGGCATATCGATGCCGCAGGTGGTGGAACTGGCGGGGCTGGACGACGAGGCGTTGCGGGCGCGGCTGGATCGTGATCTGGGGCGAGTGGCGGACGCGGTGCGGGCGGCCCTGAGTGAGAACGATAGCGGCACCGTTCGGGACGGCTGGGCTAAAGCCGCGGCCATTTTCGGCGGGATTGATAATCCTGAAATGGAAGAATGGCTGGACGTCCCGAACGAGGAGGACGCAAAACTTCGCTGGTGAGCGAACGCTTGGTCAGAAAAGGACGACCAGCGTCCCTAGTACCAGCGTAGCCAGCATCGCGGTCGCCGCCACCGTCCGCACCACGCGGCGCTCGGCTTGCGCGATGCGCACGTCGATTTGGGCGAGCGCCGTCGCCAGGTCGGCGCGGGTGGGCATGTCGCGCAGCATCGCATGAAGCGCCGCTTCCGGACGCTCTGCGCCCGCCGCCGCGGGCGGAGCCGCGCGGCGCTCGTTCAGCCAGCCGAAGACCTGGCGCGCAACGGACTGGACTGTCGGATCGGCGGCGAGCGAAATGAGCTTGGGGTCGAGCGCCACGGCTAAAACAGCTCCACCAGCGCGACGATCGCTGCCGTCTGCCCGAGCAGTAGCGGCACCAGCCATTTGATCAGGTTGACTTGCCCGTCCTTGATCTCGGCACGGAGCGAAGCGTTCAACTGATCGAGCCGGCTCTCGATCCGGGTCAGATCGGCCTTGGCCGGAACGCTATCCTGGATGGCGCAAGCCAAAGCTTCGGCTAGGGAGTTCTCAACACCCGACTCGCGCAGCCGCTTCACATAAGCGAGCGTGTCGAAAGCCAAGGCGGTCATGCCGCGCCCCTAAACTAGTAGGCCGCGACCCTCAATACACTCGCGCCTTGGGCTTGATGTACGCCACCTCGTCCGTGAGCGTGTAGTCGTGCACCGGGCGGAAATCGATCCGCACGCCGTTCGCCGAATGCGCTGCGTCGTACCAGCCGATCGTGTGCTTCATCCAGTTCGCGTCGTCGCGCTGCGGATAGTCCTCGTGCATGTGCGCGCCGCGGCTCTCTTTGCGGTTGGCCGCCGAGTGCATTGTCACCACCGCCTGCGGGATCATGTTGTCGAGCTCGAGCGTCTCGATCAGGTCGGTGTTCCAGATCAGGCTGCGGTCCTTGATGCCGACGTCGGCGACGCCCGCCGCGACCTGGTCGATCTTGGCCATGCCCTCCTTGAGCATCTCCTCCGTGCGGAACACGCCGCAGTCGGCCTGCATCGTGCGCTGCATCTTGGCCCGCAGCTCCGCCGTGCGCGTGCCGCCGGTCGAATGGCGGAAATGGTCGAGGCGGGCGATCGCCCCCTCGCCCGTGTTGGTCTTCAGCGGGCGCTGCGCCGAGTTGGGCTTGATCAGCTCGGCCAGCCGGTGGCCGGTGGCGCGGCCGAACACGACCAAGTCGATCAGCGAGTTGGAGCCGAGCCGGTTCGCGCCGTGGACGGAAACGCAGGCCGCCTCGCCGACGGCGAACAGGCCGGGGACCACGCTGTCGGGGTTCCCGTCGCGCAAGGTCACAACCTCGCCGTGGTAGTTCGTCGGCACGCCGCCCATGTTGTAGTGGACGGTCGGCACCACGGGCAGCGGCTGGCGAGTGAGGTCGACGCCGGCGAAGGTCTTGCCGGTCTCCGTAATGCCCGGCAGCCGCTCGGCCAGGATCTTCGGGTCGATATGGTCAAGGTGGAGGAAGATGTGGTAGTTGTTGGCCCCCACGCCGCGTCCTTCGCGAATCTCCATCGCCATGGAGCGCGACACCACGTCGCGCGACGCGAGGTCCTTGGCGCTCGGCGCATAGCGCTCCATAAAGCGCTCGCCTTCCGAGTTGGTCAGATACCCGCCCTCGCCACGCGCGCCTTCGGTGATCAGCACGCCCGCGCCGTAGATGCCGGTCGGGTGGAACTGGACGAACTCCATGTCCTGCATCGGCAGCCCGGCGCGCAGCACCATGCCGCCGCCGTCGCCGGTGGAGGTGTGGGCGGAGGTCGCGGAGAAATAGGCGCGGCCGTAGCCGCCGGTCGCCAGCACCACAGCGTGGCCGCGGAAGCGGTGGATGGACCCGTCGTCCATGCACATCGCCATCACGCCGCGGCACTCCCCATCTTCCATAATGAGGTCCAGCGCGAAATATTCGACTTAAAAGTCGGCGTCGTAGCGCAGGCTCTGCTGGTACAGCGTGTGCAGCATGGCATGGCCGGTCCGGTCGGCGGCGGCGCAGGTGCGCTGCGCGGCGGGACCTTCGCCCATGTTCTGCGTCATGCCGCCGAAGGCGCGCTGGTATATCTTACCCGCGTCCGTGCGGGAGAAGGGCAGGCCGTAGTGCTCAAGCTCGTACACCGCGGCCGGGGCCTCGCGGCACAGATACTCGATCGCGTCCTGGTCGCCGAGCCAGTCGGAACCCTTGACCGTGTCGTACATGTGCCAGGTCCAGTGGTCCGGACCCATGTTGCCGAGCGCGGCCGCGACCCCGCCCTGCGCCGCTACCGTGTGGCTGCGGGTCGGGAACACCTTAGTGATGCACGCCGTCTTCAGCCCGGCCTCAGCCGCGCCCATGGTGGCGCGCAGGCCAGCGCCGCCGGCGCCCACGACGATCACGTCATAGGCATGGTCGATGATCTTGTAAGCTTCGGGCATGGGTTAGCTGACGGTCCCGCGAAAGGCGATCTGCAGGACGGCGAAGGAGGCCAGCGCCGCGCCCGCGAAGTTGAAAAACCCAAGTAAGATCAAGCTGCCGAATTTCAGCCCTTCGTCGTGCACATAATCCTCGATAATGACGGTCATCCCGAGGTGCGAGTGCCAGAAGGTGGTGAGCACGAAGAGGATCATCGGCACCGCCGTTAACGGCGACGATAACCAGGCGAGGACGGACGCGTGGTCGATGGACGGCAGCGTCAGCAGGCTGACAAGCAGCCAGATAAACAAGGCGAAATTGGCGACCCCGCTGATCCGTTCGTGGAACCAGTTCTTCGCGCCGTGCCCCGCCGGCCCCAGCCCGCGGACGCGGCCGACTCCCGTACCCGTTCCCATTACGCGTTCCTCAGCAGAATATAGGCCCACAGCAGCACGGCGACCGCCGTCGGCGCGAACAGGCTGACCCAGGCCCAGTTCTTGTTGGTCCGGAGCTCGTAGCCCGCGCCGATGTCCAGCACGTAATGGCGCAATCCCCCGGCGGTGTGGGTGAACATGGCGACGGTCAGCCCGAAGCCGACCAGCACGCCGAACCAGCTCGTCGCCAGATCGCGGAAGCTGTCGTACGCCTCCGGCCCGCTCGCCGCGGCGACGAGCCACCAGACCAGGGCGACGGCCGCGACCGTGCTCAGGGCGCCGCCCGTGACGCGGTTGGCGATAGACATCGCCATGTGCGGTCCCCAGCGCCAGATGGAGAGGTGCGGCGAGAGCGGCCGCGCGCGGTTCTTCTGCATAGGCTCGGTCCAAGAAGAGGGTCGGCCCGCGCTTACCCGCGCGGCGCGCGGGGACGCAACCCGGCCCGCCTCGATATAGGTAACCCACGGCGCTTCTGCAGCTGGCACGCCCCTTCACCTTCGCCCCGTCCGGGCCTATCGCGTCCCGCCATGTCCCTTCGCATCCTCGTCACCGGCGCGAGCCGCGGCATCGGCCGCGCGATCCTCGACCGGCTCGCGGCCGCCGGCCACCGGGCGGTCGGCCATGCCTCCAAAGCGGGCGAAGGCCTGCTCGGCGCCGACCTGAGCAAACCGGGCGCGGCCGAGCCCTTGTGGGCGGAGGCGCTGGACCGGCTCGACGGGCTCGACGTGCTCGTCAACAACGCGGGCGTGTTCGAGGCCGCGCCGCTCGACCTGCCCCACGCCGAATGGGTGGAGATTTGGGAGCGCACCCAGCGCATCAACCTCACCGCGTCCGCCGAACTCTGCCACCTGGCGGTCGCGCACTTCCTCGCCAACGGCGGCGGCCGCATTATCAACGTCGCCAGCCGCGCCGCCTACCGCGGCGACAGCCCCGCCCACTGGCACTACGCCGCGTCGAAAGCCGGCATGGTCGCCATGACGAAATCGATCGCCCGCGCCTACTCCGGACGAGGCGTCCTCGCCTACGCCGTCTGCCCCGGCTTCGTGATGACGGGCATGGCGGAGGAGTACCTCGCCAGCCGCGGCGGCGAGCAGTTGCTGGCCGACATTCCGCTCGGCCGCGTCGCCGAGCCGGACGAGGTGGCGGAAACGGTGCGTTGGTTGGCAAAGGACGCGCCGCCGTCCATGACCGGCGCGGTGCTCGATATCAACGGAGCCTCCTATGTCCGATGAGCGCGACTGGCACGTCGCAGCCGAGGTCCTCCGGACCCGCCTCCTCGCCGCCGGCGAGGGCGGCGTGTCCGCCATGACGCAGGGCGCGATGGGCCTCGTCCTTTACGCCCCTGGCCCGACCTCGGCCGACGAGCACGATGACGTCCACCTCCAGGACGAGCTCTACTTGGTCACCCGCGGCTCCAGCCGCTTCGACCGCGGCGGCGAAGAGCGCGAGATGAAGGCGGGCGACGCGCTGTTCGTGCCGGCGGGGATGCGCCACCGCTTCGCCTGGCGCTCCGAGGATTTCGAGAGCTGGATCATCTTCTACGGCCCCATCGGCGGCGAGAGCGGCGAAGAGCGCTAGGTCGATGGCCGACGGTTGGCGCGCCACCCTGCCCTGCACGCGCGCGGAGGCGGAAGCGGTCGAGCGCAATGACGGCCCGCTCGCGGCGCTGGCCGACCCGCCCACCGTCACCGCGACCGAGCCCGACCCGCACCTGCCCGACGACTGGCTGCTCCACGCCTATTTCGACCGGGAGCCCACGGCGGAGGACCTCCAGGCGATCCGCGCCATGGCCCCGAGCGCGCGGGCGGAGCCGCTGGTCGAGCGGCTCCCCGACGAGGACTGGGTGGCGCTCAGCCAAGCGGGGCTCGACCCGATCATCGCCGGCCGCTTCTTCGTGCATACCGGGCGGGAAGGGCCCCAAGTTCCTGCCAAGGCCGTCCCGCTTGTCGTCGACGCTGGCCGCGCGTTCGGCACCGGGCACCATGAGACTACCGCCGGCTGTCTGCTGATGCTCGAGGCGATTGCGGACCGCTCCTTCACCAAGCTCGTCGACCTCGGCACCGGTACCGGCCTGCTCGCTATCGCCGCGAAACGCCTCTGGCCGGGGGCGGAGGTGGTAGCGACCGACATCGATCCGGTGGCGGTGGAGGTCGCGGCGGCGAATGCCGTGGCGAATGCCGCGGCCGACGTCGCCTTAGTGGTGGCCGACGGCGTCCATCACCCGGAGATCGCCGCCCGCGCGCCCTACCCGCTCGTCATCGCCAACATCTTGGCCGAGCCGCTGATCGCGATGGCGGCGGACGTGCGGAGCATCGCCGCGCCCGGCTCTGTCATCCTGCTCGCCGGCCTGCTCAATAGCCAAGCCGACGCCGTGCTCGCCGCCTACGCCGCGCAGGGCTGCACGGAGGAGGAGCGCCTCGTCCGCGGCGACTGGACCATCCTGCGGCTTGAAGCGCGCTGAGACCTACTCCGCCGCTTGTCTCGCCGCGTGGTACGCGCCCGTCCCCCGCGTCAACAGCTCGTCGCCGTCCACCACCGCCCCCGGCGCGATGTCGGACATGTCCGCCAGCTCCGCGTAGATCGGCGCGAAGTCGGTCTTGACTGTCGTCCTCAGCAGCTCGTCGTAGCTGTCAATCACGAAGTAATTCGGCTGGTAGTCATCGATCCGGTACTCCGTCCGGAGGACCCGCCGCAGGTCGAAGCGGATGCGGTGCGGGCTCGGGTCGTCCAGCGCGAACAGGCTCTCCCCCGCGCTCGACACGATTCCCGCGCCGAAGATGCGCAGGCCGCCGGCCTCCCGCACCAGCCCGAATTCCACCGTGTACCAGTAGAGCCGCGCGAGCTTCTTTATCGCGCCCAGGCCCAACGCCCGCTGCCCCCCGCGCCCGTAGGCGGCCAGGTAGTCGGCGAACACCGGGTCGGCGAGCAGCGGCACGTGGCCGAACACGTCGTGGAAGACGTCTGGCTCCTGCAGGTAGTCGAGCTGGTCGCGCCGCCGGATGAAGTTGCCCGCGACGAAGCGGCGATTGGCCATGTGGTCGAAGAACACGTCGTCCGGCACCAGCCCCGGCACCGCGACCACGCGCCAGCCGGTCAGGCCCATCAGCCGATCGGACAGTTCGTCGAAGTCGGGGATGCCCGGCCGCTCGAGCCGCAGCACGTCGAGCCCCTTGAGGAAGGCCTCGGACGCGCGGCCCGGCAGCAGCCTGCTCTGCCGCTCGAACAGCAGGTCCCAGGTGGCGTGCTCCTCGGGCGTGTACCGGTCCCAGCCCTGCGGGATGGTCCAATCGGGGTTCGCGCCGGCGGGCGGGGCTTCAAAGACGTGGTCGGCCATGGGATGCGCCTTAGCGAGAAAGGATCACCAGCCTATAACTCATCTCGTCCGGCTTGTTTCAGCCCCCGATCACGCGAGGCGACGATGAAGCGGCTCCGCCCCGCCACGGCCTGCCTCCTCCTGCAGTCCTGCGGCGAGCCAGACGGGGTAGCGGCCGCGCCCGAGCGGGCGGTCGCTGCGGCCGATCGGGCGTGCCGGCTGCCCTGCGGCGCTGCGACCGAGTGTGGGGCGAAACGGCGCGCGAGGTGCGGCGCGACCGCCTCCTGACGCCCCTAGAGAACTCGCTGGTCGCCGACGCGGCCGGGGCGTTGCGCTGGAACAGCGTGACGTCAATTGCGCCACCGCACGAACCTACTTTGCCGCGGCGGGCGACGGCGACCCCAAGCCTACTCAGGTCGTGCGCACGTCCCGATATGCGCCCTGCGACCGGGTACGCCGAGTGCTGACGACCGCGGACGAGGCATTCGGCTGCACCCCGAGGCCGTGCTGGTTCGGCTGGGCCGATCTCGTATTTAGTGAACAGGGCGCCCCCCGCCGCCGGAGTAGGCCGGTCAGCCGCCCTCCGCCTCCCCCGCCAGCATGGAGAACTCGTCCACCTCCCCCGCGACGAGCCGGGCCCAGCCGGTCTCGTCGGTCACTGCCACTCCCAGCTCTGCCGCCTTCTTGAGCTTGGACCCGGCGCCCGGCCCGGCGACCACCAGATCCGTCTTCGCCGACACGGAGCCTGCCACCTTGGCCCCCAGCCGCTCGGCCTGCACCTTGGCCTCGTCGCGCGACAGCGTCTCGAGCGAGCCGGTGAACACCACCGTCTTGCCCGTCACCGGCGATTGCCGAATTTCCTGTTTGAACACGGCCGGGCGCGCTTCCGCCAGCAAGTCGTCCCAAGCCTCCCGGTTATGCTCCTCCGCGAAGAAATCGGCGAGCGCCTGGGCGACCGTCGGCCCGACGCCCTGCACGGAGGTGATCTCCGCCAGACACTCCGGCTCCTGACCCGCTCGGGCTGCGACCTCGCCCAGCTTCTCCAGCGTCGTGAAATGCTTGAGTAGGTCGCGCGCCGTCACCTGGCCGACGTGGCGCACCCCGACGGCGAACAGCACACGGTCGGGCGCGAAGCCGCGCCGTTCCTCGATCGCGAGGAGCAGGTTGTCCGTCCCCCGCTCGGCCCAGCCTTCCCGTTGCAGGATCACCTCGCGGTGCGCCGCCAGCCGGAAGATGCTCGCCGGCGTGTCGATCAAGCCGTCGCGCGCGAACTCCTCCACCGTCTTCACGCCCAGCCCCTCGATGTCCATCGCGGGCCGCGACACAAAATGCTTCAGCCGCTCCAGCCGCTGCGCCGGGCAGACCAGCCCGCCCGTGCAGCGGATGTCGACCTCGCCCTCCGCGCGCACTGCGTCTGACCCGCACTCGGGGCATTTCTCGGGAAACAGGAAGGGCTCGCGCTCCACCTCCGGCGTCAGGTTCTCTAGGATTTGCGGGATTACGTCGCCTGCGCGCTGGACGGTGACGCGGTCGCCGACGCGGACGCCCAGCCGGGCGATCTCGTCGGCGTTATGGAGCGTCGCGTTGCTCACCACCACGCCCCCCACCGTCACCGGCTCCAGCCGGGCGAGCGGCGTCAGCTTGCCCGTGCGGCCCACCTGAATGTCGATGCGGTTGATGGTGGTCTGCGCGCGCTCCGCCGGGAACTTGTGCGCGAGCGCCCAGCGCGGGGCCTTGGCGACCTGCCCCAGCCGCGCCTGCCAATCGAGGCGGTCGACCTTGTAGACGACGCCGTCGATGTCGAAGGGGAGCTCCGCCCGCATCGCCTCGATCCGGCGGTAGTGGGCGAGCAGCGCATCGAGCGCCTCCGCGCGGATCAGGTCGGGCGAGATGGGGAAGCCCCAGCCCTCGATCACCCGCATCATCTCGTACTGCGAGGCCGCTGGCACCGCGCTCGCCTCGCCCCAGCCGTGGGCGAAGAAGCGCAGCGGCCTCGCCGCAGTCACCGCCGGGTCGAGCTGCCGCAAGGAGCCCGCGGCCGCGTTGCGCGGGTTGGCGAAGGTCCGCTCCCCGGCTTGCGCCTGCCGTTCGTTGAGGGCGCGGAAGTCGGCGTGCGCCATGTAAACCTCGCCGCGCACCTCGAAGAGGTCGGGGCACTCGCCGCGCAGCCGTCCCGGCACGTCGGCGATAGTCCGGACGTTGCGCGTCACGTCCTCGCCGATCTGCCCGTCGCCGCGCGTCGCCGCGCGGACGAGCAGCCCGTTCCGATAGGTCAGCGCGCAGGACAATCCGTCAATTTTAGGCTCGGCGGTGCAGGCGACCATCTCGCCCTCCGGCAGCGCCAGGAAACGCCGCGCGCGCGCCAGAAACTCGGCTACGTCCTCCTCGCCGAAGCCGTTGTCCAGGCTCAGCATCGGCCGGCTGTGCGGGGCCTTGGACAGGTGCGCGGCGGGCGCGTGGCCGACCTTCCGTGACGGGCTGTCCTCGCGGACGAGGTGAGGAAACGCCGCCTCCAGCGCCCGGTTGCGCCGCACCAGCAAATCATACTCCGCGTCGCTGATCTCCGGCGCGTCCTGGGCATGGTACAGCTCGTCGTGCCGCGCGATCTCCGCGGCCAACTGCGCTAGCTCAGCCACGACCTGCTCCTCGGTCACTTCCAGAACTTGCTTGGTCACGCCGCCCCGCTCCCCCACGCCGTTCGGGCTGAGCTTGTCGAAGCCCTCCCCTTCCTTGCTCCCGTAAGAAGAAGGAAGGCGCTTCGACAAGCTCAGCGCGAACGAGTTGGTGGTATATGTGTCCGTCCCTTACGGCCGGAACAGCATCACCACTACCGGCCCCTCCGCCGTCTCGACCACCTCGTCCCCGACGAACCCCGCGCGCGCGTAGGCCCGCCGCGCCCGCCCGTTCGCCGCGTCCGGGTCGATCGCCACCTCCGCCGCGCCGTCGGCCAGCAGCATCTCCGCCAGGCGCCGCAGGAAGCGTCCGCCGTGGCCGACGCCTAGCATTGCCGCCACGCCCACGAAGGCGTCGATCGCCACCGTGCCCGGCGGCAGCTCGCCCATGTGCGCCTGCGGCCAGCGGTCGACCTCGCAGGCCTGCGCGTAGGCGAAGTCCGCGCCCCGCCAGCCCACCACCCACTGTCGCATGTGCGGATTATCGAGGTCTTCCGCGATCAGCGCCAACTGCTCGGCCGGCTCCCCCCACCAGCGCACCACCTCCGTCGTCCGCAGCCAGCCGGCGAACACGGCCAAGTCGGCGCGGGTGGGCGCGCGGAAGCGGTAAAGCTCCGCGCCGCTCACGCCGTGCGCGCGCGCTGCCGCTTCGGCGCGGCGAAGGCGAACAGGTCGACTGGAGCCGCCGGCGCGCCCGCGACCGCCGGTTCCAGCAACCGCCGCGCCTGCGCCCGCGCCTCGTCTGTCACTTCCGCGCCCGACAGCATGCGGGCGATCTCCTCGCGGCGCTCGTCCTCCGACAAGGCGTGGACGCCCGTGCGCGTCACCACCCCGTCGTGCGCCTTCTGGATCAGCAGGTGGGTCGCCGCGCGCGCCGCGACCTGGGGGGAGTGGGTGACGACCAGCAGCTGCGCGCGCAGCGCCAGCCGGTGCAGCCGCTCGCCGATCGCGGACGCGACCGCGCCGCCCACCCCGCGGTCGATCTCGTCGAAGATCATGGTGCCCGCGCCCGACTCTTCCGCGAGCGCCACCTTCAGGGCGAGGATGAAGCGCGACAGCTCGCCGCCGCTGGCGATCTTGATCAAGGGCGCGAAAGGCGCGCCGGGGTTGGTGGCGATCTCGAACTCGACCCGGTCGCGCCCGTGCGGACCGGGCTCGGTCGGGGCGACGGCCGTGCGGAACTTCGCCGCCTCCAGCTTCAACGGCGCGAGCTCCGCCGCGACCGCCGCGTCGAGCCGCGCCGCCGCCGCCGTCCGCGCCTCCGTCAGCGCGTCGGCCGCCTTGTCATAATCCGACTGCGCTTGTGCAAGCCGCGACTCGAGCGCGGCCAGCCCCCCCTCGCCCGCGTCTATTTCGGCGAGCCGCGCTTCGAGCTCCGCCAGCAGCCCCGCCAGCGCGTCCGGCTCGACCCGGTGCTTGCGGGCCAGCGCGCGCAGTTCGAACAATCGCGTTTCCGCCGCGTCCAACCGCGCGGGGTCGAAGGCGAGCGCCTCGACGGTCGCCGCCAGCTTGTCCTCCGCCTCGCCCGCCTCAATCAGCGCGCGGTCGAGCGCGGCCAGCGCCTCAGCGAGTCCCTCGTGCTCGCCCGCGATACGGTCAAGCCGGCGGCTCGCTTGGCGCAGCATCGCCAGCCCGCCGTCCGAGCCCTGCAGCAGTTCATCCACCGCCTGGAGATCGGTCGCCAGCCGCGCGCCCTTCTGCATCCCCGCGCGGAGTTCGGCGAGCTCCTCCTCCTCGCCCTCGCCGGGCTGGAGGGTGGAGAGTTCCTTGACCGAATGCTCCACCCATTCCCGGTCGCGCTCCGCCACGTCCAGTCGGGTGCGCGCCGCGGCGAGTTCACCGCGCGCCGTCTCCAGCGCCAGCCACGCGCGCTCGGCCGCGCGAGTGTCCACCGACCCGTAGTTGTCGAGCATCCGCCGGTGCCCGCGCGGGTTGAGCAAGCCGCGCTCGTCGTGCTGCCCGTGGATCTCGACCAGGGCCGTACCCAGCTCACGCAGCATCGCGGCGGAGGCGGCGACGCCGTTGACGAAGCCGCGGCTGCCGCCGTCCGACTTCACCGTGCGCCGCACCACCAGCGGCTCGCCCGGCTCGACCTCGACGCCCTGTGCGTCGAGCACGGACAGCGCCGGGTGGCCGTCGGCGAGGTCGAAGCTCACCGTCACGCTCGCCTGCGCCTGCCCCGAGCGCACCAGCCCGCTGTCGGCGCGCTGCCCAAGCGCTAGCCCCAGCGCGTCGAGCAGGATCGACTTGCCCGCCCCCGTCTCACCGGTGAGCGCACCGAGGCCCTCGCCGAACTCGAGATCCAGCGCTTCGATGAGCACCACGTCGCGGATGGACAGGCGGGTCAGCATGGGGGCTAAGCTATGGCTCCGGGGGACGATCGTCACCCCGCCCGCGCGGCGATTCTTTTCGAGCGGACCGGGGCGAGTCGCCGGACGCTTAGCACAAAAAGGGAACGAGGGCTCCCCGCCGGGTCAGGATGCTGCGGGCGCCGGCTGCACCGGGTAGCGCTGCATCAGCTCGTAGGCGCGCTTATACCATTGCGTGCCCGGGTAGTTGGCGCCGAGCACCGCGGCCGACTTCCGCGCCTCCTCGCGGATGCCGAGCGCGAGATAGGACTCGGTCAGCCGCATCAGCGCCTCGGGCACGTGGCTGGTGGTCTCAAAGTCGTCGACCACGCGCTGGAACCGCAAGGACGCCGCCAGCCAATTGCCGCGCCGCTGGTGAAAGCGGCCGACCTCCATCTCCTTGCCGGCGAGGTGGTCGTTGACGAGGTCGATCTTGAGCCGCGCGTCCGCCGCGTAGCGCGTGCTCGGATAACGGCGCACCAGCTCGCCCAACGCCTGCAGCGCCTGGGCCGTGATCGCCTGGTCGCGCGTCACGTCCTCCATCTGCTCGTAATAGTTGAGCGCGACGAGGTAGAGCGCATAAGGAGCGTCACGGTTGCCTGGGTGCACCGCGAGGAAGCGCCGCGCCGCGTCCGTCGACTTGGTGTAGTCGCGCGCGGAGTAGTGCGCGAAGGCGGCCATTAGCTGCGAGCGCCGCGCCCAGTCGGAATAGGGGTGCTGGCGCTCAACCTCCTCGAACAGCGCCGCGGCTTCCGCGTAGCGCCCGTTGTCGAGCCGCCCCTTGGCCGCCGTGTATAGCGTGTTCACGTCGCGCGCGACGTAGGAGGTGCCCGGCACGCGCGCGCCGGAGCCGGCGCAGGCGGACAGGACGAGGGCGGAGGCGAACGCGGCGGCAACCGGCGCGCGGAAACGAAGGTTCGGCATGGGCGCAATCTAATGGAAAAGCCGGCTTACGCCAAGCTGAACCGCTACCGGTGCGGGAACAGCGCCGCGCCGATCCAGCGGTCCTCCGCGCGCAGCACGCCCCAGGCGCGCGCCGCCGCGCGGCTGTCCATCGCCTCCACGCCGATCCCGCGCGCGTCGAGGCCCCGCACCAACGCGCGCGGCGGGCGGACGAGGCTCGGCCCCGTGCCGATCAGCAGGAACTCGTACGGGTGCTCGCCGTCCAGCAGCGGCCGGAGGTCGCCCTCGCCGAGCGCCGCCAGCGCCGGCGGCTCCCACGCGATCGCCCGGTCGGGCGTCAGCAGCACCGCCGGATACAGCCGGTCCTCGATGCGGAACCCCCCCGGCGCGAGCGCGCCGACGACAGGCCCCGGCCCGGCTGCGTCGGCGAGGATGTCCTGCACGGAAGCTAGACCCGCGCGCCCGAAGCGTCGTCGGCGGCGCCCGCCGGCCCGACCCGCTCGGCGCCCGGCTGCGTCTTGGGCACGAAGCTGTCGGACGACACGCCCAGCGCGACCAGGATCGGCGCGGAGATGTAGATGGACGAATAGGTGCCGACGAAGATGCCGAGCAGGATGGCAGCGGTGAGCCCGAAGATGGTGTCCGGCCCGATCAGCAGCAGCGCGGAGAGCGCCAGCATCATCGACAGGCTGGTGACGATGGTTCGCGACAGCGTTTCGTTGAGCGACAGGTTGAGCAACGGCACGATCGCCATCCGGCGGTAGCGCCGCAGGTTCTCGCGGATGCGGTCGTAGATGACGATGGTGTCGTTCAGCGAATAGCCGACGATGGTCAGCAGCGCGGCCACCACGTTCAGGTTGAACTCGAGCTGGGTCAGCGCGAAGAAGCCCAGCGTCACCGCCACGTCGTGCGCCAGCGTCGCCAAGGCGCCCACCCCGAACTGCCATTCGAAGCGGAACCAGACGTAAACGGCGATACCCAGCATGGCGAGCGCGAGCGCGAGCGCGCCCGTGCGGTAGAGCTCCTCCGACACCTTGCCCGACACCGTCTCCACCGCGTCGAACTGCGCCCCCGGATAGCCCGCGCGGATCGCGCCCTGGACTTGGGAGGCGACCCGGCTCGCCGCTTCCTCGTCGCCAGGCGGCAGCGGCAGGCGGATGTTCACCTGGCGCGCGCCGTCTAGCTGCTGGATCGTCGCCTCGCCGACGCCGAGCCGCGAGATGCGCGCGCGCAGGTCGTCCACCGGCACCGCCTGCGCGAAGCTCACCCGCATCTGCTGCCCGCCGACGAAATCGACGCCGAGGTTCAGCCCCCGTACCGCGACCAGCGCGATCGACGCGAGGGTGACGAGCAGCGACAGCGCGAGCGCGAGCTTGCGCCAGCGCATGAAGTCGATGTTGGTGTTGTCGGGGACGAGTTTCAGCAGGCGCATGAGGCTTCTCTTCTTAAGCCCTCTCCCGCTTGCGGGAGAGGGTTGGGTGAGGGGACGCCAGCATTCACCAGCACCGGTCTCCGTCGAAAGAGCGCGCCCTCACCCCGGCCCTCTCCCGCAAGAGGGAGAGGGGGATCAAATCACCAGCTCCCGCGGCCGCTCCCGGCGCACCCACAGCGCGACCATGATCCGCGTCAAGGTCACCGCCGTGAACACGGAAGTGATGATGCCGATCATCAGCACGAGCGCGAAGCCGCGAATCGGGCCGGAGCCGAAATAGTACATCAGCGCCGCCGCGATCACGTTGGTAATGTTGGCGTCGAAGATCGCGGTGGACGCTTCGCGGTACCCCGTCTCGATCGCGTCCAGGATGCGCCGCCCGCGCCGCTGCTCCTCGCGAATGCGCTCGTTGATCAAGACGTTGGCGTCCACTGCCGCGCCAATGGTGAGCACGAAGCCCGCGATGCCCGGGAGCGTCAGCGTTGAATTGAAGATTGCCATGATGCCGAGAATCAGCAGCGCGTTCAGCATCAGGGCCACCGTCGCGTAGATGCCGAAGCGGCCGTAGGTCAGCAGCATGAAGCCGATCACCGCGATCGTGGCGACGATAGAAGCGATCACGCCCAGCCGGATCGAATCGGCCCCGAGGTCCGGCCCAACCGTGCGTTCCTCGATCACCTGCAGCTCGACCGGCAGCGAGCCCGAGCGGAGCGCGATGGCAAGCTCGTTGGCGGATTCGGTGGTGAAGCTGCCGCTAATCTGCGCGGTGCCGCCCAGGATCGGCTCGTTGATGTTGGGCGCGGACAGCACGACGTCGTCGAGGATGATGGCGAACGGCTTGCCGACGTTCTCCTGCGTGGCGCGGGCGAAGGAGCGGCCGCCCGCCGGATCGAAGCCGATGGTCACCACCGGCTGGCCGTTCTGCTGGTCGAACGCCGGGTCGGCGCGCACCAGCTGCTCGCCCGTCACGATCGCCCGGCGCTTCACCGCGATCGAGCCGACGTCCGTGCTCGGCAGGATCTGGCTGCCGATCGGTGCGCGCCCTGCGGCGACCTCCGCCGGGTTCGCCGCCAGGTCGACCAGCTTGAACTCGAGCCGCGCGGTGCGGCCGATTAGCGCCTTCAGCTGCTCCGGGTTGTCGACGCCCGGCACCTGCACCAGGATGCGCCGGTCGCCCTGGCGGATGATCGTCGGCTCCTTGGTGCCCAAGGCGTCGATGCGGCGGCGGATCACGTCCGTCGCCGTGTTCATCGCCTGCTCCGTCGCGTCCGCCAGCCCCGCGGCCGTCGGCGTGACGACGATCCGTGTGCCGTCCACAGCCTCCACCGTGAAGTCGCGCTGCCCGGTCAGCCCCACGCCCTGCGTGGTGGCGCGGATGCGCTCCACCGCGTCGTCGACCTGGGCCGGATCGCGCACCAGGAAGCTCAGGCGCCCACCCTGGCGCGAGATGTCACCGATCGCGACCCGCGGCTCCGTCTCGCCCAGCGCCTTCTCGATCTGGTTCTGCTTGGTCTCTAACCGGCTCCGTACGAACTCGGCGGTGTCCGCTTCCAAGAGGATCTGCGACCCGCCCGACAGGTCGAGCCCGAGGTTGATCTGCGCGCGCGGGGCGAAGGCGGGCCAGCCCGCGACCTGCTTCTCCGAAAAGAAGCTCGGCACGGCGAACAGCAGGCCGAGCAGCACCAAGGCGGCGATGCTCAGCATCTTCCAGCGGGGAATGGCGAGCATGGCTTAGTCGTTCGCCGCCTTGGCGTTCTTGGGTCGCACCTCGGTCAAGGTGCCCTTAACCACCTGCACCCGCGTGTTGGGGGCGATCTCAACCTCCACCTCTGCGTCGCCGACACGCGTCACCCGGCCGATCAGCCCGCCGGCGGTGACCACGCCGTCGCCGCGCTGTACCGCGTTGATGGCCGCTTGGTGCTTCTTCATCCGCTGTTGCTGCGGGCGGATCATCAGGAAATAGAACAGCACGAAGATCAGCAGCAGCGGCGCGATGTTCAGGAAGAACGCGGCGCCGCCGGCGGACGCGCCCGCGGCGGGGGCGGCGGCGTAGGCTGGGGTGGCGAACATGGATCAGCTTTGTATGGGATGGGCGCGATGGCCGGAAGGCGCGCGGGCTATCATGGCGGGGGCGGGGGCGCAAGGATCGCGCCTTGCCACCGCGGGCGGAGCATCCTAAGGCGCCAGCTCCCGGAGCGGTGCCGAGCATCGCCCCGGGTCGGTCGGGGCGTAGCGCAGCCTGGTAGCGCATCAGACTGGGGGTCTGGGGGTCGCAGGTTCGAATCCTGTCGCCCCGACCATTTCTTTACAGCGATTACAATCACTTGGCTTGCTCAAGTGGGCTCTGTCGTGCTGCGCGTGTTTCCCGCGCTTTTCCGCCGTTGCACATCGGGTACCGGCGGCTCCGTGCAGCATGGATGCGACACGTTAGCGGGCAAGGCGGCGCGATAGGCTCCACAGGCTAAACAGCTATCAGCAGCCAACGGGAGGAGCGGTCCGAAAGCGCCGACCCTTCTTCGCTTTCGCAGCCTATGTTGATTCAGGGCAGGCGGCTGGCCTAGCTTGTTCCAACCTGAGCGCGGGGGCTTGCTTGAGCGGGATCGTTCTGACCTTCGGCCTGGAGCCCGGCCGCAATATCAACGCGCGCATCGCCGCCGTGGCGCTGCTCGCCTGGAACGACCTGGTGCGCGAAGCCGCCTTGGCCGTCGACCCGCGCGACCGGCTCGTGATTGAGTTACTGCCGATCGAGCGCGGCTCCTTCCGCTTCCCTCAAATCCTTCGCTACGCTGAGGATGCCGCGAAGGACGTCGCGGAGGGCGCTGGCGATTACCCGTATCTGAAAAAGGCGGCGCTAGCGCTGGCGACGCTTACCTTGGGCGGCTTCATCGGGGCAATCGCTCAAGAGGCGCTGCAGGACGACGTGCAGAAGGTCCGCTTGATCGAGATGGACCCGCAAGTGTTCGGGGAGCAAGGGGCGCAGCAGGTTGAGGAGATGCAGCGTCGCATAGCCGAAGCCCCCACTGTGCAGGCATTCATGGCTTAGGTTCCCGTCCAGCTCACACCGGAGGGCAGGACAGGATGTCCTCTTTGACTCCTTGTTGAAGTCGGCAGCGCAGATGAGCGGACCTATCGGTCGCAAAAGGCTGCGGAAGCGAGCTCGTAACTTGCGCCCTTACCCTGCCAGATCTCGCCGAAGTCGAAGTCGCCTTTCGGCGTGAACGCAACCAAGATCCGCTTGAGGTCAGGGGCGATGATGTTTCTTGCTTGAACACCATCGACACTGCCTCGGCGCTCAATCAGCTTAACCGGCCCGGAGCAGCCCTTAAGTGGAGCGGCGAACGACCATGCGCCCAAAGCCACGTAGCCGAGGGAGGGCTCGCCTTTCCATAGCGCCTCTCGTGAGCCAAGGGTCATCAGCTTGCCACTCATCAGGGCCTGGTCGAAGCGGACGAGGTCGGTTGCAGAGCCCACAAGCGCCCCGCCGGCGCCATAAGCTGCTACGTTCATTGGGCTGCCCGATCTTTGGCTCTCACCTGTCTCCAGTCGCTCTCCGGGTCGGGCCAGCCGCGTGCTTGTCATGCCCAAAGGACGGGTGATGCGTTCGGCGAGAAGGTCCGCGAAGGACCGCTTGGAAGCTTGTTCCAAAATGGTACCAGCAACGATGGTGTCGCAGTTGTTGTAGGAGAAGCGCCCGGGCTCGCTAGCGGGAGGTCCGGCACAGAAGCCATAGGCATCGGTCGCGCCGCCGACATTCCGGCTTCTGCGGAGGAAGAACGCGGGCGTCACGCCATCATCGACACCTGCGTAGGGATTGGCAAGGCCAGACGTATGCTGAAGGAGTTGGCGTAGAGTTGCCCGCCCGCCCTGCGTGGTGGCGCGGATGCGCTCCACCGCGTCGTCGACCTGGGCCGGATCGCGCACCAGGAAGCTCAGGCGCCCACCCTGGCGCGAGATGTCACCGATCGCGACCCGCGGCTCCGTCTCGCTCAGCGCCTTCTCGATCTGGTTCTGCTTGGTCTCTAACCGGCTCCGTACGAACTCGGCGGTGTCCGCTTCCAA
>CADCVW010000015.1 GCA_902806235.1 uncultured Sphingomonadaceae bacterium
CGGGCGGATCTCCTCGTCGCGCGCCGCCCGCGTGTCGCGGTGCTGGCCAGCGCCGACGAGCTGGCGGCGGCCGGCGGCGCGGCGGGCGCGCACACGATTTTCGATTCGGCCGGGCCGGGAGTGGCCGCGCTCGCCCGCGGCTGGGGGGCGACGGCATCGCGCCCACCGCCGCTCGGCGACGACGAGGCGACCGACGCCGGCGCGGTGGCGGTGATCGACGCCGACCTGCTGGTCACGATCGGCGGCGCGTCCGTCGGCGACCACGACGTGCTGCGCCCCGCGCTCCGCTCGCTCGGGCTCGCCCTGCGCGTCGAGAGCATCGCCGTGCGGCCCGGCAAGCCGACCTGGTTCGGGTTGCTGCCCGACGGCCGCCGCCTGCTCGGCCTGCCCGGCAACTCGGCTTCCGCGCTGGTCTGCGCCGAACTGTTCCTCCGCCCGCTGCTGCTAGCCTTGCAGGGCGCGGACGCCGCGCTCCCGCTCCGCCCGGTGCGCCTGGGGGCGCCGCTCGAAGCGAACGGCCCGCGCGAGCACTGGCTGCGCGCGCGGCTGCGGTGGGGCGTGGCCGGGCCCGAGGCGCTGCCCTTCGCGGAGCAGGACTCGTCGCTCGTTACGGTGTTCGCCGCCGCCGACTGCCTGTTGCGCCGCCGGGTCGGCGCGCCTGCGGCGACCGTTGGACAAGCGGCGGACGCGATCCTCCTCGACCGCGCCTAGGCGGGTGATGGACGGATGGAGCGCGGGCACAACTTCGGCTTGCTATTGATAATCATTCGCAGCTAGGGGCGGGCATTCGAATTGACTACAGGTGTGATCGGGAATGAGTGCGCGTCGCGTGAGTAGGCAATCGAAATTGCTGAATGGTGCGGCCAAGTTCGCCGCGTTGCTGCTGGCCGCCGCGGCCGGTCCCGTCGCGGCGCAGGACACGGCGGGCGCAGACGAGCGGGACGCGCAAGCGGACATTGTCGTCATCGCCCCCGATTACGTCGCGGAAACGGCGAGTGGCGCGACCAAGAGCGACGCGCCCCTGGTGGAGGTGCCGCAGGCGGTGTCGGTGGTGACGCGCGACCAGATCGACCTGCTCGGCAACATCGACGTGCAGCAGGCCGTCCGCTACTCGGCGGGCGTGGTCGGCGAGAATTACGGGCCGGACCTCCGCTTCGACTTCCTCACCGTGCGCGGCTTCGATCCCGTGCAGTTCATAGACGGCTTGCAGGCCCCGGCGTCGGCGACGATCAACAACGTCGGCGTCGACCTCTACGGCTTCGAAAGCATCGAGATCCTGAAGGGCCCGTCCGCCGTGCTCTACGGCGCGAGCCCGCCCGGCGGCATCTACAACCTGCGCAGCCGGCGGCCGGACGCCGAGTTCGGTGGCGAACTGCAGATCCGCTACGGCACCGACGACTTCAAGCAAGCAGCGGGCACCGTCACGGGGACGCTGGCGGACGGCGTCACCGCCCGGCTCACCGGCCTGTACCGCGACCGCGACGGGCAGACCGACTTCGTCACCGCCGAGCGCGCCTTCCTCGCGCCCGCCGTCACGGTGACGCTTGGGGCGGACACCTCGCTCACCGCGCTCGGTTACTATCAGGACGACGCGGTGGACGGTGAGACCAACGGCTTCCTGCCCGTCCTCGGCGTAGTCGAGCCCAATCCGGTCGGTCGCGTCCGGCGGCGGGTGAACCTGGGCGAGCCCGACTACAACCGCTACCGCCGCGACCAGTTCGCCGCCGGCTACGAGTTCTCCCATCGGTTCGCCGAGAACGTCGGCTTCACTCAGAACGCGCGCTGGTCCGAGTACGAGGAAGACATGCGGACCATCTACCCAACGGGGTTGGCCGCCGACAACCGCACGGTGCTGCGCTCCAACTTCCCGTTCCGCGACGACGTCGCGCAGTTCGCGGTGGACAGCCGGTTGGACGCGGAAGTTCGTACGGGCCGGATCGAGCACGACCTGCTGCTCGGCGTCGACTACCGCAACTACCGGGAAAGCTCCGCTTTCGCCTTCGCCGCCGCGCCGTCCATCGACCTGTTCGAACCGGTGTACGGCCAGTTCACGCCCGTCACCCCGGACTTCTTTCCCTTCACCGATCAGCGGCTGAAGCAGCTGGGCGTGTACCTGCAGGACCAGGCCAGCCTCGGCGGCTTCCGCCTGACGCTGACCGGGCGGCGGGATCGGGTGCGGCTGACCAACTACCGGCTCGCCGACAGCCCGACGGACACGCAGACCGCCTACACCTACCGGGTGGGCGGGAGCTACGTCACGGACGCGGGGCTCGCGCCTTACCTCAGCTACGCAACCAGCTTCGAGCCGGTGGTCGGTCAAGGATTGGACGGCGCCGCCTTCCGCCCGAGCCGGGGCAGGCAGATCGAGGCGGGGATCAAGTTCGACGGCCGCCGGCTGGACGGCCGCAGCATCGACCTTTTCGCTACCGCCGCCCTGTTCCGCATCCGGCAAGAGAACGTGCTCACCACCGACCCGACCGACGTCATGTTCTCCGTCCAGACGGGCGAGGCGAAGGTGGAGGGTGTCGAGCTCGAGGCGGTGGCGCGCATCCGTGATCGGCTGAGCCTCAACGCGTCCTACACCTTCGCGAACGCGCGGGTGACGGAGAGCAACGTGGCGGGCGAGGAGGGCGCGAGGCTGTTTGGTCAGCCCCGCCACAAGGCGTCGCTCTTCGCCGACTACAGCTTTACGGCCGGCGCGCTCGCCGGGCTGGGGCTGGGCGGCGGCTTGCGCTACGTGTCGGATAGCCCGGGCGCCTTGCCGGGGCCGTTCACCCCGGTGGTCTACTTCACCGGCGAGTCCACGCTGTTCGACGCCGTCGCCCGCTACGACGTCGGCGACTGGCGGCTGTCGGTGAACGGGACCAACCTCTTCGACAAGCGCTATGCGGGGCGCTGCAACGGACCGACGGGCTGCTTCTTTGGCCAGGCGCGGCAGCTGATCGCCACCGTGGCGAAGCGGTTCTAGGTGGCGACGGTCGCTCCCCTGATGGCGCCGGTCGCGGCGCGCGCGCCCGCCGCGCTGGCTGCGGGGACCGGCCTGCGCGGGCTCCTGGTGCGGCTGCACCGCTGGTTGGGGCTGTCGCTCGCCGCCTTTCTGATCCTCGCCGGGCTCACGGGCAGCTTTCTCGTCTTCCAGCGCGAGATCGACGGGGCGCTCAACCCCGCGCTGTGGCGCGTCACCGCGCCCGGCCCGTCGCTTTCCCCGGCGGAGATTGCGGCGCGGGTAGAGGCGCGCGACCCGCGTGTGACGGCGCGCTGGACGCCGCTGGAGGCGCGGCCGACCTCGGCTTACGACGTGTGGGTCGACTGGAAGCTTGATCCCAGCACCGGCCAGCCCTTCGCCCGCGAATACGATCAGATGTTCGTCGATCCGGTCTCGGGCGCGATCAACGGGACGCGGAGCTACGGCGCGTGCTGCGTGGAGCGCGAGCACCTCGTGCCTTTCGTCCATAAGCTGCACAGCTCTTTGTGGTTGTCGGGCCGGGCAGGGGCGATCCTGCTCGGCGCGGTCGCGCTGCTGTGGCTGGTCGACAGCGTGATCGGCTTGGCGCTGACCTTGCCGCGCGGCGGCGGCTTGCGCGGCTGGGGCAAGAGCTGGCGGGTGAAGCGGAGCGCTTCCAGCACCCGCCGCACCTTCGATCTCCACCGCGCGGGCGGGCTGTGGGCGTGGGGGCTGCTCGCGCTGATGGCGGTGACCAGCCTCTCGCTCACGCTGGAGGAAGAGCTGGTCAAGCCCGCGGTGGAGCGCTTTTCTCCGATCGCGCCCGAACCTTACGAGCGCCGCCCGATGGCCCCGCCCGACCGGCCGATCGCGCCCCGGCTCGGCTTTGACGCCGCGCTCGCCGCCGAGGAGGGCGCGGCGCGGGCGGCGGGCGTCGGCCGGCCCGCGTCCGGCATCTACTACGCGCGGGAGACCGGGCTCTACGCCGCGATGTTCGGGCGGGAGGAGGAGGCGGGGATCGCCCCTTCCTGGGTGTTCGTGGACGGCGCGAGCGGCGCGGCCGAGGCCGTACCCGCTGCGTCGGGCAGCGCGGGCGACGTCTTCATGCGCCTCCAGCTGCCGCTCCACGCGGGGCGCGCGGGCGGCATGGCGGGACGCGTGCTGGTGTTCCTGCTCGGCTTCGCCGTGGCCGCGCTCGCCGTCACGGGCGTGCTGATCTGGCGGCGCAAGCGGCTGGCGCGGACAGCCTCACGCGGCGCGGGCGCGCCGCGCCTGACGGGGAACGGCCCCGGCGGGGGGACGTTGGGCGGGCGAAGCGGCGGGTGGAGCGCCCGTCCGCGCAGGAGTTCTCCCCCCATGTCGTCCAAGCAAGAATCCGGCCCAGATTTTGGCGTCCATCTTTCCGAGCAGCCCGGCGTCGACTTCCACCGCGACCGCCGCCCGGAGCGCGGCGGGGGCCTGAGCCCGCTCGCCAAGGTCGCAGTGACGGTCGGCAGCGCGGTCGCCTCCGTGTTCGCGGTGCGCGCGGGGCTGGCGCAGCACGCGAACAGTCGGGCCGCCCCCGACATGCAGCGCGTGCTGGACAAGATGGCGGAGCTCGGCGCGCAGCCGTTTGAGAAGCTGTCGGTGGAGCAGGCGCGCAATCAGCCGACGCCTGCCGACGCGGTGAAGGCGCTGGCGGGCGGCGCGAGGAGCGGCGGCGTGACCTCGCGCGACCTGCAGATCGACGGCGCTGCCGGCCCGCTTCCCGCGCGGCTCTACACGCCTGCCGGGGCTAGCGGGGCGTCGCGCGGCCTGATCGTCTACTGGCACGGCGGCGGCTGGGTGTTCGCGGACCTGGACGTGTACGACGCGGGCCCCCGCGCGCTGGCGCGGGAGACGGGCGCAGCCGTGCTGTCCTGCCACTACCGCCAGGCTCCCGAGCACCGCTTCCCCGCCGCGCACGAGGACGCGCTGGCGGCCTACGCCTGGGCCGTCCGCCACGCCGACGAGCTGGGCGCGGGCGGCGGGCGGATTGCGGTGGCGGGCGAGAGCGCCGGCGGCAATCTGGCGGCCAACGTGTCGCTGGAAGCACCGCGGCGCGGGTTGCCGAAGCCGATGCACCAATTGCTCGTCTATCCGGTGGCGAGCGCCAACCTCAACTCGTCGGGCTACCTGCAGAACGCCCGGGCCAAGCCCCTGTCGCGCGCGGGGATGAAGTGGTTCGTCGAGCACGTCTTCGACAATGCGAGCCAGGCTAAGGATCCGCGGCTCGACCTCGTCAACCGCGGCGACCTGCGGAACTCGCCGCCGACTACCATCGTCAACGCCGACATCGACCCGCTCCGCTCCGACGGCGAGAAGTTGGCGGAGATGCTGGGCCAGGCGGGCGTGCCCGTGCGGCAGCGGACTTACCAGGGCGTCACCCACGAGTTCTTTGGCATGGACGCGGTGGTCGCCGGCGCGCGGGAAGCGCAGGCGCTCGCGGGGGCGGAGCTGCGCCGGGCGCTGGGGTCCTGAGCCCGCTCAGCTCATTTTAACGAGCAGGATCGCCGCCCACGCCGCCAGCGTCAGGACGCCGCCCGCCAGCGTCCAGCGCACGGCGCGGCGCAGGCGGCGGGCCTGTACGTCGACGGAGCGGACGAAGGCGGCGAACAGGTTGCGGCGCAGCGTGTCGGCATCCGCGCGCTCGCCCGCGTCGAACTCCTCGCCCACGAGCATCGCGCGCAGGCAAAGGTAGGAGGACACCGCCAAGGGCGCGATGCCGACGAGGCTCGCCAGCGTCAACAACGGCTGCGTCACCGCGTCCACGCTGAGCGGCGCGCCGGGCGAGGCGGAGACGGGGTGGGTGCCGACCGTGACGCCCAGCGCGTTGAAGGCGAGCAGCGCGCCCAGCCGCACCGACAGGTCGAGGTCACGGTTCTCCAGATACTCCAGGTCGGCGATGAACCCTGGGTCCGGTGGGTCGCCGCGCATGGCGCGGAATGCGCGCAGGCGGGCGCGGTGGGACTGGTCGGCGGGCTCAGTCATCGCGGGCCAGCGCTAGCGCCGCGCGCGCCTGCGCGCCAGCATTCGGCGCGGCTCCGACCGCTTCACGGCGCGTTGGGGCGAGCATGGACGACCTGCCCGAACTGCCGCCGCGCGCCTTCGCCCGGGAGGACGAGGGCGACGACCTGTCCTTCTACGCTCCCGCGCGGCTCGTTACCCACATCGACGAGGGCGCGGTGGCGGCGCTCACCGGCTACTACCGCCAAGTCGTGCCCGCGGGTGGCGTGGTCCTGGACCTGATGTCGAGCTGGGTGAGCCACCTGCCCGACGAGGTCGATTATGCCGAGGTGATCGGCCACGGCATGAACGAGGCGGAACTCGCCGCCAACCCGCGCCTCCACCGCTGGTTCGTGCGGGACCTGAACAAGGACCCGACGCTGCCGCTGGAGGACGATAGCCTCGACGCGGCGCTGTGCTGCGTCGGCGTGCAATATCTCCAGCGCCCGGTCGCGGTGATGGGGGAGGTGCGCCGCGCGCTGAAGTCGGGCGCGCCCTTCGTCGTCAGCTACTCCAACCGCTGCTTCCCGACCAAGGCGGTGGCGATCTGGCGCGCGCTGGACCTGCAGGGCCACGCGAGCCTGATCGGGCACTACCTGGAGCGCGCGGGGTTGACGAACGTGGCCGCGACCATGCTCGCCGACGGCCGGCGCGGTGACCCGCTGGTGGCGGTCGCGGGGCGCGCCTAGAGCCTGATCTTCGCGCCCAGCGAGAAGGTGCGGCCGAGTTCGTACTGTTCGTAGATCTGGTCGCCTTGAGTGCGCTTGAAGTCGTCGTTCAGCAGGTTGCGCGCGGAGAAGCCGAGCTCGAACTCCTCGCCGCGCGAGCCGATGGGAAAGCTCTTGGCGAAGGTGACGTCCAGCCCGATTGGCGGTTCCTCGATCACGTCCGGCACGCCGAAGCTGCCGACGTCCGAAATGCGGTCGCCCGTGTAGTTGAACAGCACGGCGAAGCGTTCGCCCTCCTTCTCGTAGCCGAACTGGACGTTGCCCAAGATGTCCGACTGGCCTTCCAGCCGCCGCGACAGGCTTGTGAGCTCGCCCGCGCGGCTCGGGTCGATGGTCACGTCCGACTTGGCGTAGGTGAAGTTGCCGAGGAGGAACACGCGCCGCTCGTCGAAGAAGGAGCCGCCGAACAGCCGGTCGAACGGGAGGTTTACCTCCGCCTCCAGCTCGCCGCCGTACACCTCCGCCCGATCGGCGTTGATGAACACGCGGCGGCCGGCGTCGCCGAAGGGGCTGATCGAGCGCTCGATCGGGTTCTTGAACTTCTTGTAGAAGCCGCCGAGCGACACGCGCTGGCCGCGGCCGACGTACCATTCGAGCCGCGCGTCGAAATTGTCGATGGTGGTGATGAGGAGGTTGGGGTCGCCCTGCTCCTCCACGTCCTCTTCGATGTTGATGATCACGGATGGCGACAGCTCGCGCAGATCGGGGCGCGACAGGGTGCGCGAATAGCCCGCGCGGAGCTGCACGTTGGGCACGAACTCCCAAGTCGCAGTGACGGCGGGGAGGAAGTTGTCCGCCTCCAGCCGCGCGGTGAGCGGCTGGACGAAGCCGGTGATCGGCCCCAACGTGACGCGGTCGGACGGCTGCACGGTGCCGGACACGACGAAGCCGTTCACGATCTGGGTGGAGCGCTCGTAGCGCACGCCCGCGGTCAGCCGCACCTCGTCGGTCACCTGCGCCTCGAGCGCGCCGTAGCCGCCGTAGATCTCGGTCGAGGCCTGGAAGCTGTTGGCCGGGCCGCTCGTCTGGGTGAGGGTGAGGCCGCCGGGGCGGATGTTGTCCGGGGAGAAGATCACCTCCGGCACGAAGCCGAGGAGGGGAGACGCGCCGAGCGGCGGGATGACGAACGAGTAGCGGCGCGAGGCGAAGGCGCGCTCGCGCTTGTTGTACGCGCCGCCGAGCTTGATCACGATGGGGATGCCTGGCCCTTCGCCTTCGAACGTCAGGTCCGCGCCGCCTTCGTAGTTGTCGTCCTCCAGCGCGGTGAACTCGATCGCGTTGCGCGCGGTGAGCGGCGACAGGGTGAAGTTCGCGTCGCGCGGGCCGATCACGTAGCGGTAGTCGGTGAGGTAGGGCGTCACCCGGCTCGCTCGCGCGTAGGAACCGCGCCAGTTGAAGCTGCCTTCGTCAAAGAAGCCGCCCAGCCCGAATTCGTGCTCGCCGGCGAGCTGGTTGAACCACAGCTCCTGCTCCTCGAAGGCGAGGCGCTGGTCGGACACGGCGTTGGTGGGGTCGTTGATCGGCGTCTGCCCACGCTGCACCTCCGCCACCTTGTCCGTCAGGCGCAGGAGCGTGCTGTTGAGCTTGATAAGGTTGTCCTCGTTGATCTCCACGCCGAAGCCGAGCACGCCGCCAAGCGAGATTGACTGGCCGGTCTGCCGCAGGCCGCAGCTCGCCGGGTCCAAGTTGGCGTTGAAGCCTTCGCAGGCTTCCGGGCTGAAGCTGCTGAACGGCACGAGGCCGGTCGAGGCGATGGCGAAGCGATTGCGCACGCCGAAGCGGTTGCGGACCTGGTTGTCGTAGGAGGCGGCAATGGTGAAGCCCGCGCTCAAGCCGAACAGGTCGAAGCGGTCGCCGAGGCTCAGGTTGACGCTGAGGTCCGCCGGGTTGCGCCGCTGGCGGATGGAGAAGCCCGGCCCACTGCCGACCAGTGCCTGGCCGGCGAGCTGGAGCTGGCCCGCGTCGAACCCTTCGAGCGACGGGTTGGTGCGGACGTAGAGCGGCAGCTCGTAGCTCTCGTCGGCGAAGCCGAGGTTGTCGAGCCGGCCGCCCTCGAAGGAGAAGCCGCGTTCGCGGGTGGACGCCGTGTTGTAGCCGCCCGACACGCCGAGCTCGAAGAAGTCCTCCTCCGGCAGCGCGCGGCTGCGCAGCGCGATGATGCCGCCAGCGAACTCGCCGGGGAACTCGACCGAATAGGTCTTCTGCACCAGCGCCCCGGACAGCAGGTCGCTCGGGAACACGTCGAGCGGGACTACGCGGCGCAGCGGCTCGGGGCTCGGCAGCACGGAGCCCTCCAGCAGCACGGAGGAGTAGCGGCCGCCCAAGCCCCGGACGAAGACGAAGCGGTCGTCGACGAGGCTGAGGCCCGTGACGCGGCTCAACGCCGCGCCGATGTCCGCGTCGCCGGTGCGCGCGAGGTCCTCCGAGTCGATCACGGACACGATCTCGGAGGTGTCGCGCAGCTCGTTGGGAATGTTGCCGGTGACGACGATCTCCTCGCCGGCGGCCGCTTCGCCCTGCTCGCCGCCTTCGGTGACGCCCGTTTCTCCTTCGGCGACGTCGCCCTCGCTCTGCGGCGGGGTGACGGCGTCGGCCTCGGTCGGGTCCTCGCGCCCGGGCGCTTCGGGCACCTGGGCGCGGGCCGGGGCAGCGACGCACAGCGCGGCGGAAGCGAGGAGGAGGGCGGCGAGGGGTGAGCGGCGCGACATGGGCTTGGCCCTTCATGCGAGTTGGGTACGCGCGCGCGGGCGAAATACTGCCGCCCGCGCGCCCGGGTCAGGTGATCAGCCGGCGCGGTTCAGGAATTCGGTCCAGCCGAGCGTCCAGTTATTGGACGGGGACTGGACGGCGCCGATGTAGTTCACCGTGGAGAAGAAGGACGACAGGCTAGTCGCGTTGAAGGCCGGGCGGCCGTTCTCCGTTGGCCCGTTGACGTAAGCGATGCCGCCGCCGACCTGCGGGACGAGGCTACCCGTGCCGATCGCATTATTGGGGTCGCGCGCGAAGATGCCGGGGAGCGGCCCGTCGTCCGCGTCCGTGGCGAGCGCCGGGTTGCTGAACAGGAACAGCGAACGGAAGATCAGCTGGTCGGCGGTGGCCTGCGCGTAGGACGGCGAACCATCGACGTCCAACGCCGCGGCGCGCGTGCCGCCGATCACCGAATTGACGAACTTGCCCGCGGTGCCCGCGCGGAACAACGCGGTGCCGCCGGACGCGGTGATGCCCGCCGCGCGCGTGCCGACGAAGGTGAAGTTGGACAGGTTGGGGTTAGACCGCGGCTCGCGGTCGGGGGCGGACGACAGGTTGTCCGCCTCGATCCCCGCGTCGTTAGTCGGGAAGTTGGGGTTGGCGACGTGGATCGCGAACTGGATGTTGCCGCGCCAGCCGTCGGTCCAGTCGTAGGCGTCGTCGTTGGTGCCGGTGCACACAACGTTGCGCAGGTTCACCGTCCCGCCGAACATCTCGAAGCAGTCGTCGAAGGCGTTGTGGACCTGGACGAACTGCACGGTGGTGCCCGCGCCGACCGCCTGGAATGCCAGCCCGTTCAGCTCGTTCTCACCCGCCGCGCCGCCAACGGCCAAGCCGACGTCAAAGCCCGCGTAGCGTACCTGAACGTAACGGATCACGCCCGAATTGTCGTTGGCGTCCGTGCCGCCGGTGATGGTGCCAGTCGAACCCTCGCCCACGCGGGTCGGGTTGTTCGTGGGAGCGAGCCCGTTGAGGGTAATGCCGCCCCATTCGCCGCGCGAGGCGCCATTCACGTCGCCGGTGGCAATGCCGCGGTAGGAGGCGCGCTGGGTGGCCAGCGCCAGATCGTCGTCGTAGTCGAGGTCGGCGGCGCTGGTGAACACGATCGGGCGGTCGACCGCGCCGTCAGCGACGAGGCGCGAGCCTTGGTTCACAACCAGGTAGCTGTTGTTGGTCGCCGCGTAGACGAACACGCCGGGCAGCACGGTGAGCGTGGCGCGCTGGCCGCCGCCGGCGGCGAGCACGTTGACGCCCACGTCGACCCGGCCGTTCAGCTGGTACACGTTGCCGGGGATCAGCGTGATGTCCGAGTTGATCTGGGTGGGCAGGCGGCAATGCTGCTCGCTGCCCACGGCGACCGTCGTCGTCCCGCTCGGGCAGTTGGCGGTCCCGCCGCCGCCCCCGCCGCCGGTGCCGCCGCCCGTGGCGCCTCCGGTGTTCGGGATGCCGGGGTTCGCGCCCGTGTTGCCCGGGTTGGCGAGCTGGTCGGTGCTGCCGCCGCCGCACGCGGACAGGGCGGTGCAGGCGAGCAGGCCGAGCATCGCGGCCAGGAACTTGGACGATCGCATGAGGACACTCCGCTCGGGCGCTGGGCGCGTTGCTCGGGGGCGCGGTGATGTTGCGACTCGGGCGCGCGGCCCCCTTCCGCTCCGCCCAGTGCAGCGGGTAGGCGGAGCCGGTGACGCGCAGGTGACGACCGTGTGACGGTTCGGCGACGGCCGAGCCGTCAGGTCCCCGCGTATTTGTCCGCGCGGCGGCGGCCGACGAGCAGTCCGCTCTCCAGCCGGGCGCAGAGCGCGTTGTAATAGTCTTGGAGGAAGCCGTAGTCATCGCCGTCGTCCGGCAGCCCGGCCTTGCGGCGGATGGTGGCGGCGACGGTGGCCACCGCCTCGTTCTGCCCGTCGCGCAGCACGTCTTCGAGCGTCTGCAGCTCGTAAACGCCGTACAGCTCGAGCGCGGCGTCGCTGAACGTCCGCCCGCGCCGCCGGTCCGACGCCGCGAGATCCGCCCCCAGCGCGCGCGGCGCTGCCCGCACAACCCAGGTGCCCGCGACGAGGTCGCCGACGCGCAGCCGGTCGCGGTTGAACAGCGGGAAGAACAGGAAGATGCCGCTCCACGACAGCGCGAACAGGGTGAGGAACCAGCCCGCCGTGCCCTGCGCCGCTTGGCCCGCGAGGAAGGACAAAGGCAGGAACAGCTCGATCTCGCGCATCGCGTTGCGCGCGACCACCGCGCCGCCGGTGAGCCGCGCGCCGTCGCGGGCGACGACGCGCAGCCCCATCAGCCGCTTGCCAGGCGTCGCGCCGCGCGGCCCGGTTTCCCACAGCACGAACCAGCCGTTGCGCAGGAGGAAGAAGCCGAGCAGCCAGATGATTGCCAGGAGCTCGGAGCGCGCCGCGAGCGCGAGCAGCCCGACCGTGACCGACATGACGATCAGCACCGCAACGATGGCGAGTACGTCTATGACGAAGGCGCCGGCCCGCGCGCCGCGCCCGCCGAGCTCGAGCCGGAGGTCGACGCCCTCCGGCGTGACGAAGCTGCGCCGGAGATCGGCCGGGCCCTTAGCGCGGCGGGTGCGACGCATCGCGCCCCGGCCGGTAGAAGTAGAGGAGCCAACCGGCGAGCGTCGTCCCGCCGATCAGCAGCCGCGCGCCGTCCGAAGTGACCGTCTGCCGGCCAATCCCTTCCAAGAGCCCGGCCACCGCGAGCATCAGCACCACGCCGATCATCGCGGTGGCGGCGAGCCGCCCGGCCGCCACCGCCGCGTCCATCCGCGAAGCGCGCCCGGGAAAGGCGACGGCGGTGCCGATGCGGAACCCGGCCGCGCCGGCGATCACGATGGCGAAGATCTCGGTGGTGCCGTGGATGGTGAGCCAGGCGAGGAGGTTGGGGGCGAGTCCCTTGGGCGCGAACACGGCGAAGAAGGCGCCGAGCATCAGCCCGTTATAGAGAAGCAGCAGGGCGGTGGGCGCGGCGAAGGCGAAGCCCAGCGCGAAGCAGCCGATCGCCACCTGCGCATTATGGGTGAACAGGTAGGCGGCGAAGGTCGCGAGCGCGCCGTCTCCGCTGTCGTAGAGCGTGCGCCGCAGCGCCACGGCCGAAGCGGTCGGGTCGCGACCGTTCGCCAGCTCCTGCGGGATCACGCGGTAGAACCAGGCCGGGTCGTCGCGGACGAGGAGGTAACCGACCAGCGCGGCGAGGAGCGTCAGGACCAGCGCGGCCAGCGTTTCCCGCCACAGCGCGCGCACCGCCGCTGGCCACTCGCGCGCGAAAAAGCCGCGCAGCTGGGCCCAGCCGGTGGCGGGCGGGCCATAAAGCTGGAAATAAGCGCGCATCGACAGCTGCTCCAAGTAGCCCACCAGCGCGCGGTCGAGCGAGGTCTCCCGCGCGACGGAAAGCGACGACAGGGTGGCGCGGTAGAGCAGCGGCAGTTTGAGCAGGTCGTCGTCGGACAGGGCTCGGACCGAGCGGCGCTCCATCAGCCCCACCAGCCGCTCGAGCTGGTCCCAGGCGGGGCCGTGCGCGGCGCGGAAGCGGCTGGCGTTGACGAGTGCTCCGCTGGGGAAGGCCGGCGCGTTCACAGCAGGTTCCTCTTCTTCAGGTCGACGTAGCCCGCGACCAACCGCTCGCCCACCTTGTCGTGTTCGCTTTCGATGACGTGGACGCCGAGTCGCTGCAGCCGGGCGAGCGCGAGCTGGCGGTCGCGGAGCAGCCCAGCGGCGGTGACGGCGCGGGTGACGTCCTCCACCGCGCGCGGCGCGTCATCGAGCACCGCCTCCAGCTCCTCGTCGCGCAGCACCACCACCAGCAGGAGGTGCGTCGCCACCACCCGCGCTGCGGCGCGGACGAGGAAGTCGGCGGAGGTCGGATCGGTAAACTCGGTGAATAGCACGATCATCGAGCGGCGGTGGAGCCTGGCGGCGAGCGTGGTGAGCGCGAAGGTGTAGTTCGTCTCCTCCCCGCTGTAGTCGACTTCGGCCGCGAGCTGCTGCAGCGCCGGGAAGGCGCGCGCGCCCGACACCAGCCCGCTGCCGACGCGCGGCCGCGAGTCGAAGGCATGCAGCGCGACCCGGTCGCCGAGCTTGAGCGCGATCCAGGCGCACAGCAGCGCGGCGGACACCGCGCGGTCGACGCGGGGCAGGCCGGCGACGGGCTCAACCATCTGCCTTCCCGAGTCCACCGCGAAAACGATCTGCGCGTTGCGCTCGGCGCGGAACTCCTTGGCGTGGAGCTTGCCATGGCGCGCCGAATGCTTCCAGTCGATCGCGCGCCGGTCCATCCCCGAACGATATTCCACCATCGCGTCGAAATCCGACCCGTCGCCGCGGTCGTGCTGGGCGAGCAGCCCGCTCGCCGCGTAGCGCTGGAACAGCCGCTCCCCGCGCTCCTCCACCGCGCGGATGTCGGGCAGCACCGCGACGCCCGCGCCCGTCGCGATCCGCCGCTGGTGCCAGCACAGGCCCAGCAATCCGCGCCAGCGCAGCCACAAATCCTCCACCCGCAGGTAGCCCCGGCGCAAGGTCCGCAGCGGCAGCAGCACCGCGCCGCGCCCGTCGTCGAGCGGCACGGTCGCGCGGCCGTCGTCCGCCACGGATGCTATCGCACTCACCGCCACCGCGAGCTGCGCCGCGGCGGGCGGGCGCGGGCCGTCGACCGCAACCAAGACGCGGAGCTCTGCCTCCTCGCCCACCCCGACCGTCGGCGGCAGGCTCGCCTCCGCCCGCGCGGGCCGCGCACCGAGCACCGCGTCGGCGAGCGTGAGCAGCAGCACCGCCACCGGCCAGGCGAGCCCGGCGTACCAGCGGCCGGGGACGAACAGGGCGACGAGCAGCGTGAAGGGCATCCCCGCCGCCGTCAGCAGCACGGCGGCGCGGGTGGGGTAGACCGAACCGCTCTGCGGGAGCGGCGCTCCGCTCAACGCGGCGCCCCGATCGCCTCGACGATGCCGAGCACCACCTCCTCTACCTGCCGCCCGCCGATCTCGGCCGCCGGTGACAGCTGGAGCCGGTGGCGGAGCAGCGCGGGGGCGAGCGCCTTGACGTCGTCGGGGATCACGAAGTCGCGCCCGTCGAGCGCTGCCCGCGCCCGCGCCGCCCCCGCCAGCATCGCGCCGGCGCGCGGGGACGCGCCGCCGGCCAGGTCCGCCACCTCGCGCGTGCCGCGCACCAGGGCTACTACGTAGTCGACCACCTCGTCGACGAGCCGCACGCCCGCCACGGCGTCGACCGCCGCGCCGATGGCGGCCGCGTCCGTGATCGCGCGCACGCCCCAGTCCTCCGGGGCCATCGCGCTCTTGCGCGCGCCGTGGGTCACCACGATGCGCCGCTCCTCCCCCTCGCTGGGGTAGCCGACGAGCTGCTTGAACAGGAAGCGGTCGAGCTGCGCCTCGGGCAGCGGGTAGACGCCCTGCTGCTCGATCGGGTTCTGCGTCGCGACTACCGTGAAGCGCGGCCCAAGCCCCAGGCTGCGCCCGTCGATGGTGACGGTGCGTTCCTGCATTGCCTCCAGCAGCGCCGCCTGCGTCTTGGGCGGGGTGCGGTTGATCTCGTCGGCGAGCAGCAGGTCGGTGAAGATCGGCCCGCGGGTGAGCGTGAAGGTGGAGGTCTGGAAGTTGAACAGGTTGGCGCCGATAATGTCGCCCGGCATTAGGTCCGGCGTGAACTGGATGCGGCCGAAGCTCAAGCCCAGGGCGCGCGCGAAGCTGTGCGCTAGCAGCGTCTTGGCCGTCCCCGGCGGGCCTTCGAGCAGGATGTGGCCGCCCGCGAACAACGCGACCAGCATCAGCTCCACCGTGTCCTCCTGGCCGACGACCGCCTTGGCCACCTCGGCCCGGATCGCGTTCCCTAAGCTCCGTACTGCGTCCGCCGTCACTTGAGCTTGCCCCCCAGCCATGCGTGCAGCGCGCTGGCCGCGCGTAGCAATTCCGTGCGATCCCCGGCGGCCCGCACGGCCGCCGCCAGATCGGTGAAGCGCCGCCTGCCCCCCGCCCGGTCGAGCCAGGCGTCCGCTTCCTCAGCCCGCAGCCGCGCGGGCGCGGCGAAGGCGCGCAGCGCGCGCTCGCGCAGCGCATCGGCGTAGCGCCCGCCGAGCGCCGCCTCGCGCCCCGCCTTGCGGACCAGCATCGCGCTGTTGTCGACCAGCGCGCGCTTGCCGAAGGCGATCGCCCGCGCCGGCGCACGCGCCGCGCCGAAGCGGGTCCCCGCCTGCCACCCGGCGAGCACCAGCGCAGCGAACAGGCACAGGGTGAACGCCAGGAACGGCGGCTCGAAGGCGAGCCGGAGCGGGCTGGCCGTCGCGCCGAGCCCGTTGGCGGTGACGTCGAAGGCGATGCCGTCGGCGTTCGCGCCGTTAATGAAGTCGAGCAGCGCGAGCGCTGACCGCGCTTGGCTAAGATCGGCGACCCCGGCGTTGGACAGGAGGTCCGGGTCGGCGAGCACGTACAGGTCGCGTGCGCGAACGTGGCCGAGCACGATTCCACCGCGCTCGTCGACGATCAGCGGCTCCAGGTCCTTATCCGCGATCACCTGTACGGGACGCGGCGCGCGGAAGCGGATGTCGTTCGGCAGATCGCGGACCGCGCGCAGCGGCCGTCCGCCGCTACGGCGGCGGGACACCTCCAGCCGGTAGTCGGGCGCGAGAATGCCCTCGGGCGCGTCCTCGTCGAGCAGGCCCGCCACACGCATCCAGCCGGACCGGTCCGGGTCGGCCGCCGTGGACCATTTGGGCAGCACGATCAGCGTCGGCTTCGCCGCGCGCCGCCGGAGCCGCTCGGACAGGTCGACCTTCGGGTCCTCCGGCGTGAATACCACCAGGTCCTCCGTGCCGAGTAGCTCCTCGTCCCGGATCACCGCCGGCTCCCGCCCCGTCTCCTCCGCCAGCCGCACCAGCCCGGCATAGCCCACGGCGGCGTTCGACAAGGCGTGCGCGCCGCCGTTGCGGCCGGTAGCGAGGTCGGGCGCGAAGGCGCCAAGCACGAGCGTGCCGACGAAGCCGAGGATGCCGATGGCGAGCAGCAAGGCGACGGTGAGCGGGCTGAACGCGCCGCCGCCGCCGCGGCCGCCCATTGCGATCTCGCTCACGCGCGCCACGCCCCGGGCAGCGCGAACTCGGCGTAGGCCGCGCGCGCCGTGCCCCAATCTTCGGCACCGACCGGCCGTCCGCCGAACAGGCTGCGCTCGACCAGGAGCGCGATGTGCGCGAAGAGCCCGCGCGCCGCCGACGGCACGGCGGGCGCAGCGGCGAGCTCGCGGCTGGTGAGCGCGGGGCGGTTCAGTTCCGGACGGCGCTGCCCGATATCCTCGACCGAGCGGAACAGCAGGTGGCGCGCGGCTTCCGCGTAGCGCCCCTGTGCCGCCAGCGCGTCGGCTTCCGCGAGCCACGCGCGCGCGGGCGCGGCGCCCGGCGCCCACTCAGGCTCGGGCGGGGGCAGCGCGGCGCGCGCGCGGCGCGACAGGCGCCACTCGCCGCGGCGCAGCCGCTCGGCCAGCGCCCGCAGCAGCGCGGCGGCGAGGAGCGCGAGCACCGTCCACAGGAGGATGCGCGCCCAGGGCGCGTCCGGTAGGAAGCTCCCGAGCCAGGCGAAGAAGCGGCCCACGGGGGCGAGCGCATCGCCCAACCATTCGATAAAGGCGAGCAGCCACGCCGGCGGCGGCTCCGGCGGCGGGGCGCCCTGCAGGACGAACTGCACGGACGGGTCGGCCAGGAGTTCGCGGTGCGCGTCCGCCAGCCGGTCGGCCGCCGCCGCTCTCCCCTTCACGCCGTCCTCCCCCCGCTCGCGCCGCCCCCACCGCAGATGTATCGGAAGGGGGCGGGAGCGCAACGGCGGAGTTCGTAGCTGGACATGCCGCCGCCCGAGAGACAGTTCGACGCAGGCTTGAGGGCACGATGGCGAGCGCGACGACTGTGCGGGATAGGCAGGTTTCGATCGGGCGGGTGCTCGAGCGGGGCCTAACTGCGATGCGGGACCAACCTGCGGTCATACCGGTCGTTGTCCTGCTGTTCTACGCACTGCCGGACGCGGCTTTGTCGGCTGCCTTCTCGCACTTCGTCTTGCTCGGCGACCGCGTCGACTTCTCAGTTGAATTGTCGAGCATGCTGTTGCTGCTGGCGGCCGCCGGCGCATACGGCGCGCCGACGAAGGCCATCGTGACGCGCGCCGTCGTGTCTCGCGCCGAAGGACTGTCCGCAGGTTCTAAAGAAGCGATCAGGGCCGGGCTCGCGGTCGCGGGGCCGGACTTCTGGTCGCCTTTGCCAGTGTGCTGGGCCTGCTCTTGCTCGTCGTGCCGGGCGTGCTTCTGATGGCCATGTGGTCGGTTGCGGTGCCTGTAATGGTGGAGGAGCGGCGCGGGGTATTAGCCGCGCTGCGCCGCAGCCGCGACGTGACGCGCGGCGCGCTCGCCCCGGTCTGTCCGCTCGTGATTTTGGTCTTTGGTAGCTATGTAGTGGCTAAACTTGCGCTGGAGGCGATCATTGAGGCACTCGGCGGTGGCCCGTTCGAAGGATTGGAGCAGGGGCGGCGTGGCTTTGGTGCTTTGTACTGGGCCGCGGTGACAGCGCAGGCGATTCTCACCGCCGTGCTTTACGCGATCTACGCTGCGCTCTTCATCGAACTGCGCGACTGGAAAGACGGACCCGCGGCCGACCGGCTGGCCGACAAGTTCAGCTAAGGCCCCGCCACCAGTCCCCATAAGACGTGTTCGCCGCCATGCACCGGTTGAGGTCGGGCGCGCCGTCGTCCCACCAAACCGGGCCGCGCTCGCCCAGGTCCCGCTTAGCCGCGTCCACCCGCGCCCGCGCGGCGACGAGCGCCGCCGCGTCCTCCGCCCGGAGCGCGTCGCGGACGGCACGGCGCGCGCGCATCAGTTCGTCCACCAGCGTCTGCCGCTCCTCTCGCCCCAGCGCAGGGTTCGCGCGCCGCCACAGCCGGCCGCGCACGACCAAGTAACGGCCGTCGGGGGTGACGGGGGCGGGAGCGGGAGCGCGGGTGCGGGGCACCGTTGCGGAACGCGCGCTGCGCCCCATCTGTTCTCGCGAGCCATGTTCTCAGCTCCATTGCCTTTTTCCGACCGGGACGAGATCCGCGACCCCGACGAGCCCGCCTTGTTCGCCCGCATCGCGGAGACCATGCGCGCGACGGGGGCGGCCGCCCCTCGCGGGGCGGGGCCGGGCGGTCGGTTAAGCCACGTCAAGCTGCTCGGCGCGCTCAAAGGCGAGCTGGAAGTGCTGCCGGACCTCGCTCCCGAACTGGCCCAAGGCGCCTTCGCCCGCCCGCGCCGCTACCCTGTCGTGGCCCGCCTGTCGCACCTACCCGCCGAGGCGCTCGACGACCGCGGCGTGTCCAGCCCGCGCGGCTTCGCCCTCAAGCTGTTCGGGGTGGAAGGCGCGCCGCTGCCCGGCCACGCCGGGGGCACGCAGGATTTCGTGCTGGAAACGGGGGCGGTGTTCAACGCGCGCGACCCGCGCAGCTTCCTCGCCGCCTTCTCGACGGTCGCGGTCGCCGCGCCGCTGCCTGCGCCAGCCAAGCACGCCGTCTCGGCCGTCGCGCGCGGGGCCAACGCGGCGCTGGGCGCGGTCGGCCTCGGCTCGGCGAACCTCGACGTGCTCGGCCACCCGCGCCGCCACCCGCTCGCCGAGCCCTATTACAGCCAGGCTCCGCTGCGCTGGGGCGACCACGTCGCCAAGCTCGGCCTATTCCCCGGCGAGCGGCTGCGCGCGCTCGCCTTCGCGGCGGACGGGCCTGATGCGCTGCGCGAGGCGGTGGCGGGCTGGTTCGCCGCCCACGGGGGCGGGTGGACGTTGGCCGCGCAGCTGCGCACGGACGCGGCGGCGATGCCGGTGGAGGACGCGCGCGCGCCCTGGCCGGAGACGCTGAGCCCGTACCGGCCCGTTGCCCGGCTCGTCTTCGGGCCGCAGGACCCGTTCGCGCCCGCGCGCGCCGCGGCGGTCGAGGCTCTGTCCTTCGCGCCGAGCCATTCGCTCGCGGCGCACCGGCCGCTGGGCGGCATCATGCGCGCGCGGTTGTTCGTTTACGACGCGCTCGCCGCCGAGCGCTGGGCGATCGCCGAGCCGGCGGGGCCGGAGGTCGTGCCTGATTAGCCGTCCAGCACCTCGCGTACCCGCGCGGCGAGGTCGGCGTAGCTGAACGGCTTGGTGAGCAGCTCCACCCCCGGATCGAGCCGTCCGTGGTGGACGATCGCGTCGCGCGCGTACCCGGTGGTGAACAGCACGCGCAGCCCCGGGCGGAGCCGCCGCGCCTCCTCCGCCAGCTGCGCGCCGCTCATCCCGCCGGGCAGCACGACATCCGTGAACAGCAGGTCGACCTGCGCCGCGGGATGGCCGAGCAGGGCGAGCGCCGCCGCGCCGTCTGCCGCTTCGAGAACCTGATAGCCGAGCTCGCGCAGGGCTTCGACCGAATAGCTGCGCACGTCCGGGTCGTCCTCGCAGACGAGCACCGTCTCGCCCGACGCGCCGCCGTGCAACGTGGGGTTGGCCTCTTCCTCCACCTCCCGCGCTTCGCCCTGCAGCCGCGGCAGGAACAGCTCCACGGTGGTGCCGAGGCCCGGCTCCGAATAGATACGGACGTGGCCGCCCGACTGCTTGGCAAAGCCGTAGGTCATCGACAGGCCAAGCCCCGTGCCCTTGCCGACCTCCTTGGTGGTAAAAAAGGGTTCGAACACGCGCTCCAGCGTGTCCTTGTCCATGCCCGTGCCGGTGTCGGACACGGCGATGGCGACGTAACGGCCGGGCGGAAGGTCGGCGTGCCCGGCGGCGCGGTCGTCGAGCATGGCGTTGCGCGTCTCGACCGTCAGCTTGCCGCCGTCCGGCATCGCGTCCCGCGCGTTCACCGCCAGGTTGAGCAGCGCGTTCTCCAGCTGGTTCGGGTCCGCCTCGACCCGCCACAGGTCGGCGCTGAGCGCGGTCCGGAGCTCGATCGTCTCGCCCAGCGCGCGGTGCAGCAGGTCCGACATGCCGCGCACCAGCTCGTTGGCGTCGACCGCCTTGGGCGCGAGCGGCTGGCGGCGGGAGAAGGCGAGCAGCCGCTGGGTGAGCACGGCGGCGCGTTGCGCGCCCGTTTGCGCGTTCTCCGCCGCGCGGCGGAGCCGCTCCTCGCCCTCCGGCAGGCGGCGCTGCAGGGTCTCCAGGTTGCCCGTGACGATCTGCAGCAGGTTGTTGAAGTCGTGCGCGATGCCGCCGGTGAGCTGGCCCACCGCCTCCATCTTCTGCGCCTGCCGCAGCGCTTCTTCCGCCGCCATCAGCTCGCGGGTGCGCTCCTCCACCCGGGCTTCGAGCGTTTCGTTGAGGTCGCGCAGCTGCTCCTCGGCGCGCCGCCGCTCCTCCAGCTCGCGCTGCGCCTCGGCGTAGAGCCGCGCGTTGTCGATCGCCACCGCGGCCTGGGCGGCCAGGCCCGTCATCAGCCGCTCGTGCCGGTCGGTGAAGCGGCCGGGCTCCGGATGACCGAACAGCAGCCCGCCGAGCACCTCGCCCGACCGCGACACCACCGGCACTGCCAGATAGCTACGCACGGGCAGGTGGCCGGTGGGCATACCCTGGTGCGGCGCGTTCCGGCCGTAGCGCGGGTCGGCGGTGATGTTGTCCGAACGGATCACCCCTTCGTTGCGGAAGGTCGGGCCGAAGATGGCGGTGGCGCGCGGCCGGCCCATCGCTTCGAAGGCGGCGCGCTCTGCTCCCGACAGCGTGTACAGGTGCAGCCGCTCGCCGCTGTCGTCCATGACGTTGTGGAAATAAGCGCCGAACCTGGCCCCGGTCAGCGCAACGCCCGCGTCCGTGACCATCTGCACCACGCGCTCTAGATCGAGCTCGGCGGCGAGTGCGGCCCCCGTGCGGTTCAGCGTTTCGAGCGTGCGCGTCTCCTCTCGCAACGCGTGCTCAGCGGCGCGCCGGTCGGTGAGGTCCAGCATCGCGCTGACCATGCGGAGCGCGCGGCCGTCCGCGTCGCGCAGCACCGTGCCGCGGTCGAGCACGTCGGCGAAGGAGCCGTCGGCGCGGCGGAAGCGGTACTCGTACGTCCAGTTCTCGGCGTCGCCGTCGATCACCTGATGGATCCCGGCGGCGACCCGCTCGCGGTCGTCGGGGTGGATGTTGTCCTTCCACCAAGCGCCGGACGGGCCGACGTCCCCCGGGGCGTAGCCGAACAGCGCGCACACCGCCTCGTTCCAGCGGACGCGGTCAGTACGCAGGTTCCAGTCCCAGATCGCGTCGTTTGTGGCGCGCGCGGCGAGCCGGTAGCGTTCCTCCGTTTCGCGGAGCGCAGCCTCCGCACGCTTCTCGTCCGTGACGTCACGCACGGCGCTGATGCTGCGCACCGGGCGCTTGTCGGCGCCTTCGCCTTCGAAAAAGGTGCGGACCTTGGCTTGCAGCCAGCGCTGCTCGCCGTCGGGGCGTACGATGCGGTACTCGCCGGCGGCTTCGCCGGTGCCGCCGGGGGCGAGCGCGCCGCGGCTGACGAGCGTCAGGCGCGCGCGGTCGTCGGGGTGGACGAGCTTGCCGCCCGCGCCGATCGGCATCGGCCCTTCGTCCGGCGTGCCTGCGATGCGGTGGACTTCCGGCGACCAGCGCGTGGTGCCGGAGACCAGATCGCTTTCCATGATCCCGACGCCTGCCACGTCCACCGCGATACGTAACGACGCCTCGCTTTCGGCCAAGCGGCGCGCCGCGTCGAAGCGCTCCGTCTCGTCGCGGGCGATTTTGAGGAACCCGGCCAGCCGACCCGCGCCGTCGTGCAACGGCCGTACCGCCCCGTTCAGGAACACGCGGCTGCCGTTCTTGCGCAGGTGCCAGCGGACGTCTGGCGCGAAGCCTTCGTGGCGCGCCTGCCCCATCTCGGCCTCGGGCACGCCCGCCGCGCAATCCTCCGGCGTGAATAGGACGTCGGCGGGGCTCCCGACGATCTCGTCAGCGGCGTAGCCGAAGGTCGCTTCCGCCCCCCTTGACCAGCTGGTGACGCGACGTTCGCGATCGGTGGTGAGGATCACGTAGTCGGTCGCGCCCTCGATCAGCAGGCGCAGCCGTTCCTCGCTTTCGCGCATCAGGCGCTGTGCGCGGACCTGCTCCGTAATTTCCTGGCAAGCGCAGAAGAAGCCGCCGACCGCGTCGTCATCGTCGCGCACGGGCGTGTAGGAAAATGCGAAGTGCGTCTCCTCCGGGTGGCCGCGCCGGTTCATCACCAGCCGGATGTCGTCCATGTGGATGGCCCGGCCGGCGTAGGCTTCCGCAACGATCGGCTGGATATCGGCGCGGACCTCCGCCCAGACCTCGAGGAAGTCGCGGCCCATCGCGGCCGGGTGTTTATCGCCTAGGATCGCGCCGTAGGCGTCGTTGTAGAGCAGGGTGCGGGCCACGCCCCAGACCACGAACATCGGCTGGTTGGCGCCGAGCATCACGCCAACTAACGTCCGGAGCGGCGCGGGCCAGCGCTCGACCGCACCCAGCGGCGTGCCGTCCCATTCCGTCGCGCGGATCAGCCCCCCGGCTTCTCCGCCCCCCTCCCTCAAGAACATGCCATCTGCCCTGAACCCCGACGCGGTCCATCACCAATCGCGCGAACTTTGTCCAGCGCCTTGCAACTCTTGTACTTTTCGCCGTGCGGCACGCTCACGGCCCGTTCACCGTAATTGGTTGAACAAGGGACTGGGCTTCCCCTTATTGCGAGGGGAAGGACGGAGCGACACGGCATGGGAACGCACTGTTGCGGCCACGCACCGGACTCCGCGCGGGACGCGCGTTGGCGGCGCGCCTTGTGGGTCGCGCTGGGGCTGAACGGCGCGATGTTCGGGCTGGAATGGGCGGCCGGTGCCGCGGCTGACTCGCGCGCGCTCCACGCCGACGCGCTCGACTTTTTCGCGGACGCGGCCAATTACGCGATCAGCTTGGGCGTGGCCGGCTTGGCGCTCGGCTGGCGCGCGCGCGCCGCGCTGCTCAAGGGGACTACCTTGGTCGTGCTCGGGCTCTGGGTCCTCGGCTCTTGCATCCACGCGCTGCTTGCGGGCACGCAGCCCGAGCCGTTCACCATGGGCGCGGTGGGCGTGCTCGCCTTGCTGGTCAACGCCGCCGTCGCGTTGATGCTCTACCGCTTCCGGGCGGGCGACGCCAACATGCGCTCCGTGTGGATCTGCTCGCGCAACGACGCGATCGGCAACGTCGCGGTGGTGCTGGCGGCGCTAGGGGTATTCGGCACCGGCCGCGCGCTGCCCGACATCTTGGTCGCGGCGGTGATGGCCGGGCTGGGGCTCACTGGCGGCTGGCGCGTCGTCCAGCTCGCACGGGCGGAGCTGCGCACCGGCCGCTCGGCTTCGGCCGCCGGCTAGGCGCTGTCAGAGCCCGGCCGCGCGGCCCGGGATCGCCGGGCCAGCGACCAGGCCGGGCACGGAGGCAGCGGGCAGCGCCTCGCCGAACAGGTGGCCCTGGCCTTGAGCGCAATGCGCGTTCTTCAGGAAGGCGAGCTGTTCAGCGGTCTCGACGCCCTCGGCCACTACGTTCATCGACAGGCTCGCGCCCAGGCCGATCACCGCGCGGACGATGGCGGCGTCGCGCGGATCGCGGGTAAGGTTGTCCACGAAGCTTTTGTCGATCTTGAGCGCGTCTACCGGGAACTGCTTGAGGTGCGACAGGGAAGCGAAGCCGGTGCCGAAGTCGTCGAGCGCGATCACCACGCCTTCGCCACTCAAGGTCCGCAGTGCGCGCTCCACCACGCCGGCGCGCTCGCCGATGAACACGGTTTCGGTGACCTCTACCTCGACGAAGCAGGTCGGCACCTCCACCCGATGCAGAGCGAGGAGGAGCCGTTCAGCGAAGCCGTCGCGCTGGAACTCGGCCGCGGCGGCGTTGATCGCCACCCGGCCGAAGGGCACGCCCGCCGCGAGCCAGCCCCGCACGTCGGCGAGCACTTGGTCGACCATCGCGTCGCCCAACTCGCGCGCCAGCTCGTGGTCGGCGAAGGCGTCCGCGATGCTGGCGGGCGCGTGGACGCCTTCGTGGGTGTCGTGCCAGCGCAGCAGCGCCTCGAAACCGGCGACCGCGCCAGTCGTCAGGTCCACCTTGGGTTGGTAGAAGGGGAGCACGCGGCCGGCGCGCAGCGCGCGGCGCGCCATCTCCACCATGGACGAGCGCCGCTGCAGCTTGACGCGCATCTGCGGCTCGAACAGCCGGATGGTGCTGTGGTCGGTCGCCTTGGCCTCGTAGAGCGCGATGTCCGCGCTCTTGAGCAGCGTGGTCGCGTCACCGCCATGCTCGGGAAAGAGCGCGATGCCGATGCTGCCGCGGCAGTCGATCGCGTGGTCGAGGTAGAGTTCGGGCATGGCGAGGCTGGCCTGCACGGCGCGCGCCACCGCCGCGGCCTCCTCCGCATCACGCACGTCGGGCAGGAGAACGGCGAACTCGTCGCCGCCGAGCCGCGCGGGAAGATCGTTCTCGCGGACCGCCGCGAACAGCCGTCCGCCGAGCGCGCGCAGCACTGCGTCGCCGACGTCGTGTCCGTAGGCGTCGTTGAGCTGCTTGAATTCGTCAATGTCGACCAGCGCCACGCCGACCTTCTCGTTCCGCGCCGCCGCCTCGCTCAGCGCGCCGTTTAACGCGTCGTTGAACGCCGCCCGGTTCGGCAGTCCGGTGAGGCTGTCGTGGGTGGCGCTCCACAGCAACGCTTCCTCTACCGTCTTGCGCTCGTGGACGTCCTCCACCGTGCCGTACCAGCGCAATACCCGGCCGACTTCGTCGCGGCGCGGCGCGGCGCGTGCGCGATGCCATAGGTAGCGCTCGCCGACCTTAATGCGGAATTCGCCGTCGAAGCGTTCGGCCCGTCGCACCGCGTCGCGCCACTGCCGCAGGGCGCGCTTGCGGTCGTCGGGGTGCAGCAGCTGAACCAGGGCAGCGCCCAAGTCGCCGGGCAGCCCGGTGATCGCCAGCCAGCGGGGCGGCAGTTCGAGCACTCTGCCGACCGCGTCGGCCGTCCAGGGAATGAGCGAGCTGAGCTCGATCGTGTAGCGGTACAGCTCGCCCTGTTCGGCCAGCGCGCGCTCAGCGGCCTTGCGCGCGGACAGGTCGTGCATCACGCCGACCATGCGCACTGGGCGACCGGCCGCGTCCTTGATGATGTAGCCGCAGTCTGAAACGTCCGCGTAGCCGCCGTCGGCACGGCGGAAGCGGTATTCGGCGGCCCAGCGCTGCTCGTCGCCGCGCGAGATGGCGGCTTCGATGCCGCCTACAGCGGCCGCGCGGTCGTCCGGGTGGATGCGGGATTTCCACCAGTCGGGCGAGGTGCGATCGACGCCGTAACCGAAGCGCGACGCCATGGCGTCGCTCCAGTCGATGCTGCCGCCGACGAAGTTCCAGTCCCATACTACGTCGCGCGTGGCGCGCGCCGCGAGCCGGTATCGTTCCTCCGTCTCGCGCAGCACGGCGTCGAGCGCGCCCGCTTCCTGCTTCTTGGGCGCGGCCACCGGCGTGCTCAACTCGCCCGTTGCAGCTCCGCCGCGTCGCGCCGCCGTTCGAAGCGCGCGAGGACGCGCGTTTCGAACGGCTTGGCGAGCACGGTCGACACGGCGATCCAATCGCCGCGCGCGAGCTCGGGAGTGAGGGTGAGCAGGAGGAAGCCCTTGGCCGCCTGATCGGTGGCCAGCACCTCGTCGTTCGCCGCGGCGAGCGCCTCGCCGAGGCGGAAGGCGCGCAGAACGTCGCCGAGCGACGGGCTCGTGATCGCCGTGGCGCCGAACTCGCAGCCGACGGCGCGGCCGGCCTCGTCGCGCAGGTTGTTGGCCCAAAAGGCGTGACTGTCGCCGGACAGCACGATCGGCGCGCTGCCGGCCGTGCGGAAGGAAGCGTAGAGCCGCTCGCGCGCGGCGGGGTAGCCATCCCAGCTGTCGAGGTTGACCGGCAGCCCCGCGCGGTAGCTCCGCTGGCTGTCCTCCACGCGCTTGCGCAGCGAAGGCGTGAGCTCGGCAAGCGCGGCGCGATAGGCGTCCGCGCCGAGGAACTGGTCGAACAAGGGCCCGGCGACGCGGGCCATGACGACTTGGTTGCCGATCACCTGCCAAGGCCGGCCGTCGCGCACCGAGTCCGTCAGCGCGCCCGCGACCCAGCGCCGCTGTTCCTCGCCGAGCAGCTCACGGTCGGGGCGGTTCCGCTCGGCGAGCACCGCGGCCGCGTCGTCCGCGCCTCGCGTTTCGCCCTTGAACTCGGCCTGGAAGCTGCGGGCGAGGAGGCGCGTTTCGACCATCAGCAGCGTGGCCAGATCGCCGAAATCGAAGCGGCGGTTGATCGCCTCCGCGGCGCGGCCCGGGGCAGGGTCGCGGATTGGCATCCATTCGAAATAGGCCTGGAGCGCGGCGCGCTTGCGGGCGGGCCAGTCGCCTTCCGTCGCCGGATCATGATTCTGCGCGCCGTCCGTCCAGCTGTCGTTGGTGGTCTCGTGATCGTCCCACACCGCGATCATCGCGGCGCGGGCGTGGAGGGCCTGCAGGTCCGGGTCGCTCTTGTACTGGGCGTGGCGACGGCGATAGTCGGCGAGGCTGACGATCTCGTGCGGCGGATCGGGCAGGCGGCCGAGGCGGCGACCGATCTCCGCGCCGTAGCCGGTTTCGCCATATTCGTAGATATAGTCGCCGAGATGCACGATCGCGTCCACGCGCGGTTGGTCGGCGATCGCGCGGTAGGCGTTGAACAGGCCGCCCGGATGGAGCGCGCAGGAGGCGACGGCGAGCACCAAGTCGTCCGTGCGGCCGACCGGCAGGGTGCGTAAGCGACCGACCGGGGAGCGCGTCCCGGCGGCGGTCTCGAACCAGTAATGATAGTCGCGGCCGGGGCGGAGCCCGCGCACATCGACCTTGGCCGTGAAGTCGCGCGCGGCGCGCGCTTCCGCGTCGCCGCGCGCCACGGGCCGCGCGTCCGGTGCTTCGGCGACGTACCAGCGCAGGGATACGGCTGCGGCGGCCGGATCGTCGGGGGTGGCGCGCGTCCACAGGATCGCGCCGTCCGCGGCGGGGTCGCCGCTCGCCACGCCGTGGCGGAAGGAGGCGGGAACGTCCGCCCGCGCGCCCGCGGATACGCAGCCGGACAAGGCGCCGGCGGAACCGAGAAGGCCGAGAGCGGCGCGACGGCTGAGGTCCAATGAAAACTCCCGGGCTGGTTCCCGCAGCCTAGGACCCCGGAGCGACGGCGACAACCGCCGCCCGCGGCTCAATGCGCGGTGGCGCGCTTCGTGCCGGTGAGCAGTTCAAGCTGGTCGAGGTAGGCGCACGACAACTGATAATGCGCGGCCACCGCGCGCGGGTGGCGCGCCTTCTGCGCGAGCGCGAGTTCCTGGTCCACGCGGCGGACCAAATAGCTGAAATCGTCGTCGATCATGGCACTTCCCCCGAGTCGCCGCACCATCTCGCAGGCTTATGGGCGGAAAAACGACTCGGCGATGCAAACTAGGTAAATTAAATTGTAAATATTCGTTACGGCAAGCCGGTACTTGACGGGGAGGGCGGCGGCCGTCCAGCGAACGGCGGCGGCCCGGACGCCGCACGGATCGGGAGAGAAGCATGGCGAACGTCGACGGAACCTGGGACGCGGTGGTGAAGAGCCCGATGGGAGAGCAGCGCTCCACCTTCACCGTGCAATCAACCGGCGACAGCTTCACCGGCGGCATGCAGGGCCAGATGGGCGCGCTGTCCGCCGAGAACGGCAAGGTGGAGGGCGACCGCCTGACCTGGACTATGCAGATGACGTCGCCCTTCCCCATGACGCTCGAGTGCCACGCGACCGTGCAGGGCGACAGTATGACGGGCGAGGTCAAGGCAGGCGCTTTCGGCTCCTCGCCGCTGACGGCGACCCGCAAGAGCTGAGCCGAGCTTAGGGCTGGGCGCCGCCCCCTCCCGCGGGGGCAGCGGGGGCGCTCAGGCCCTTGGACCAGATGGAGCGGAACTCGTCGCCGCCTGACGAGCCGGCGGTTTCGCGCTGCCAGCTCTTGGGTTGGGAGCCGCCCAGCCGCGGCTGGCTGTCGTCGACGCGTCCCGCATCCTCCGGGCGCGGCCCGGCCGGTCCGGCGGAGACCGGGATGGTGACGCTCACCCGCCCGCCCGGCGCGGCGGCCGCCGCCGCGACCTCCGCATCCTCTGCTGCAACGGGCGCGCCATTCACCAGCACCTCACCCTCGGCGAGCGCTTCCGGCGGAACCTCGTCAACGGGCTCGGCGGCGGCGAGCATCAGGGCGGGGATGCTCTCCAGCCCCGCGTAGCGCCCGGCGAAGGCGCGGGGCAGGCCCCAGCTTCCGGGCCAGCGGTAGAAGATATGCGCGCCGACCTTGGCAATCTTGGACAGCTTGGGCGCCCAGTAAGGGAACACGTAGTCGGCGTGATAATGCGTCGCGTGGCCGACCGGACCGTGGACGTAGCCGTTCAGCGCGGCATGGGCGACGGCCACCGCCTCCCCCCACGCGCGCGGCGCGGGCGAACGGAGGAGCGAGCCGTCGCAGGTGAAGGAGAACTGGCACACGCGCAGGTTCGCGCCCTCGTACACCACGCCGCACACCGATTTCGCAAAGGCGGGGTGGCGGACGCGGTTGAGCACCACTTGAGCGACCGCGCGGCGGCCGTCCAGCGGCTCGAACCCGGCCTCGTAATAAACCGCCTGGGCGAGGCACTGGAGCGCGGTGACCCGGGCGGCGGGTGCAGTGCCCGCGAAGCGCCAGCCGCGGGCGGCGAGCACGGGGTCGCCCGACAAGGGCAGCTCGGCGTTGGCAGCCATCGCTGCTTCGCCCTGTGCCGCGGCGGGAGCGGCGACGCCTTGGCGCGTGAGGTCGAGCAGCGCGCGCCCGAACTCTGGCGAGGCGGCGGGGTCGGCCGGGGCGGCGACCGGGCGGGCCGGATCGGTCATGTAGGCGTCGAAGCTTCGCACGGCGGCGGGCAGGGCGGCGGCGAACAGCAACAGCGCGAGCGCGCCGCCCACCGTGCGGAACGTGCCGCGCGGCAGGCGCGCGCCCCAGGATCCTAACCGGCGGCGCAGCCCGGCCGAGGCTCCATCGAGGAAGTAGCCGAGCGCCGCCGAGCGCAGCTTGAGCCGGCGCAGCTCGCCGCCGAACGCGCGCGCGAACAGCGCGGCGACGGCCGCGGCCATGGCGCGGACGGCGGGCGCGAGCGGGCG
>CADCVW010000016.1 GCA_902806235.1 uncultured Sphingomonadaceae bacterium
GCCGAGGCGCTGGACGCGCCCGCCCTCCTGGTCGACGAGGATGAGGAGTTCGGCGCGTCCCGCGAGGCTCCGCAGCGCGTCGGTAAGCGCCCGGAGCTGCGCCTGGTCGACGCAATTGCGGCGGAACAGGATGACGCCGGCGGGGTCGGCCTCGCGCAGGAAGGCACGCTCGTCGGCCGCGAGGACCGGGCCGGACAGCCCGAAGATCGCCGGGGTCAATGCCCGGGCGGCGCGCAGCGCTCGCCCGCGACGCGCAGGGAGGCGCAGAGGGCGCGGGCGGCTTCCCCGCTCCCAGCGTCGGCGCGGAGGCGGTACAGGGTGCGGTCACCGTCGCGGTAGGGCTGCACTTCCTTCGCCAGCGGCGCGAGCGCGGCGAAGCGGCCGGACAGGCTTTCCCAAGCGCGATTCGCCGCCGCTTCGGACGGGAAAGCGCCGAGCTGCACCGCCCCTGGCGCGGCGGGAGCCGGTGTTGGAACAGGCGGCGCATCCCCGGCGGGCGCGGGCGGCGCCTGCTCCGGCGCGGGATGCGCGGCGACGGGCTCTTCCGGCACCGCAGCCAGATCGATGCGGCCGCACGGGTCGGCACCCTCGCTGGCGGGGTAGGCGGTGTCGCCGCGGCCCTCGATCGCCATGCCGCCCGCTTCCGGCGCGGGAACGCGGTAGGGCGCGGCGGGCGCGGCGATTAGTCGCCCGCCGCCGTCATCGTCGCTCCGGCTCGACAGCCACCAGCCCAGGCCCACCGCCGCGGCGAGCAGGAGCAGCGCGGCGAACAGCGCGCCAAGCAGCCGGTTGCGGCCAGGCGCATCGTCGGCGGGGGCCTCCGCCGCCGCGAGCCACGACGGGCGCTCCCCTCCCCCGCCCCGGATCGCGCGCGGGCCTACGCGGCGGGTGTCAACCACTACATCTCCTCCACGGCGGCGACGCCCATGACGGCGAGGCCGTTGCGGATCACCTGGCCCACCGCGTTCGCCAGCTCAAGCCGCGCGCGGGTCGCTTGCGGGGCATCCTCGCGCAGGAAGCGGCGCGCGGGATCGTCGTTGCCGCGGTTGTAGAGCGCATGGAAAGCGGCGGACAGGTCGTGGAGGAAGAAGGCGATCCGGTGCGGCTCGCGCGCCGCCGCAGCGCCCGCCACCGCGCGCGGGAAGCCGGCGGCCTGCGCGACGAGCGCCAGCTCCTCGGCGTCGAGCAGCGACAGGTCGGCCTCGCCCGCGTCCAGTCCCGCCGTTGCGGCCTTGCGCCCGAGCGAGCGGATGCGGGCGTGGGCGTATTGGACGTAGAAGACGGGGTTGTCGCGCGAGGCCTCCACCACCTTCTCGAAATCGAAGTCCATCTGCGCGTCGGCACGGCGGGTGAGCACCGTGAAGCGCACCGCGTCGCGGCCGACCTCGTCGACCACCTCGGCCAGGGTGACGAAGCTGCCGGAGCGCTTGCTCATCTTCACCGGCTCGCCGCCGCGGAGCAGGCGGACCATCTGCACCAGCTTGACGTCGAGCGCGGGGCGGCCGGCGAGCGCCTCGACCGCCGCCTCCGTGCGGCGCACAGTGCCCGCGTGGTCGGCGCCCCAGACGTCGATCAGCTCGTCGGCGTCCTCCAGCTTGCGCAGGTGGTAGGCGAGGTCCGCGCCGAAATAGGTCCAGCCGCCGTCCGCCTTCTTCACCGGCCGGTCCTGATCGTCGCCGAAGGCGGTGGAGCGGAACAGGGTCAGCGACACCGGCGTCCAGTCCTCCTGCGCCTTGCCCTTGGGCGGCTCGAGCACGCCTTCGTAGGCGAGGTCCCTGGCGCGGAGCTCGGCGAGCGCGCGGTCGGGCGCGCCGGAGGCCTGCACCTCGGCTTCGGAGGTGAAACGATCGTGCCGGACGCCGAGCTTGGCGAGATCGGCGCGGATCAGGTCGAGCATCGCGGCAACGGCGCGGGTGCGGAAGGCCGGCAGCCAATCGACCTCGGCTGCCTGCGCGTAGCGGTCGCCGAACTCGGAGGCGAGCGCGTGGCCTACCGGCACCAAGTAGTCGCCGGGGTAAAGCCCTTCCGGGATGTCGCCGACGGTCTCGCCCAGCGCCTCGCGGTAGCGGAGGTGGACGGAGCGCGCGAGCGTATCAACCTGCCCGCCCGCGTCGTTGACGTAATATTCGCGCACGACCTCGTGCCCGGCCCATTCGAGCAGGCTCGCGAGCGCGTCGCCGACCACCGCGCCGCGGCAGTGGCCCATGTGCATGGGGCCGGTAGGGTTGGCGGAGACGTACTCGACATTGATGCGGCGACCGGTGGCGGCCGCCGCGCGGCCGTAGCGCCCGACTTCGCACAGGATCGTGCGGAGTTCGGCGCGCCAGACATCGGCGATCAAGCGCAGGTTGATGAAGCCGGGGCCGGCGACCTCGGCCGCGGCGACTTCATCCAGCTTCTCCAACTCGGTCGCCAACAAGCCCGCGAGCGCGCGCGGGTTGGTGCGGGCGCGCTTGGCGAGCGCCATGGCGGCGTTGGTCGACAGGTCGCCGTGCGCGGGGTCACGCGGGGGCTCGACGACGATGCTCCCACCATCGAAGTCGAGGTCGGCGGGCAGGTCGCCGCGGGCCTGTAGCGCGCGGAGGGCGTCGTCGATGCGCGCGGCGAAACGTTCGAACAAGGTCAAGGCGCATATCCGGCTGAGGAAGCGCGGCCTTAACGCAAGCCGCCGCCGCGCAAAAGCGTCCGTCGGCCGCCTCACTCGTAGCGGGCGAGGCGGCGAATGGCGTCGTTCTCATGGACGAAGACGCCCGGCGCGGGGCGCGACAGACAGGTCGGGACGGCGCGGGCAACGAGCCGGGCGGGGATCGAGCGGTAGCGCGCGAAGAACCCGCGCAGGAGCCGGTCGGTTAGCGGGCTCAAGGCGATCGCCAGCCGCTCGCCGGGACGGGGCTCGCCGCGGCGCTCGCCGAGCAGCAGGCCCGGACGCAGAAGGTCGAGCCGGTCGAAGCCGAGGGCGCGGAGCGCGTCCTCCGCCTCGCCCTTAACCGCCAGATAGAAGCTGCGCGCGCCCGCCGCCGCGCCGACGGAGGAAATGGCGGTCATGCGGCGCGCCCCCGCCTCGCGCGCAGCGCGGGCGACGGCGAGATGGAGATCGTAATCCACCGCGCGGAACGCCTCCCGTGAACCCGCGGCGCGCATGGTGGTCCCGAGCGCGGAAACGGCGGCGTCGGGGCGGAGCTCGGCGACGAGGCGCGGCCAGTGCTCCGGCGAGGCCACCTCCTCCCGCCAGCGCGGGTGGTCGCGGCCGGTGGGACGGCGGACCAGCGCGTGGATTTCGTGCTCGGTGGCCGCGAGCAACCGGTCGGCGGCGAGTGCGCCGACGAGGCCGGTCGCTCCGGCGATGATGACGCGCATGGCTCTCCCTTCCCCGGTTCGGACGCACTCTCCCCTAACCGCCAGCCCTGAGCCTGTCGAAGGGCGGGCCACGCTCACCACGGCCGGCGCGTGCGGCTCGTCCTTCGACGAACTCAGGACTAACGGGACTGGGGGTATGCGGCCTGTCCGGATCGAACCTAGAACTGCTCCCCCAGCCCCGTCGGCCCGGCCAGCGCCTCGTGCCGGCGGATGGCGAAGCGGTCGGTCATGCCCGCGAGATAATCGCCGACGCGGCGGAGCAGGACGACCTCGTCCGCCACGTCTCCGCCCCAATCTTCCGGCAGGAGCGAGGGATCGTCCCGGTAGGCGCGGAACAGGCCGCGGACGGTAGCGCGGGCTCGGGTGGCGACCGCCGTGTTGGTGGGGGAATAATAGAGCTCGCGGTATAGGAACGCCTTGAGCGAGCGCTCCTGCTCGGCCATTTCGGGCGAGAAGCCGACGAGAGGCGCACCGAACGCGCGCACCTCCTCGGCGCTACGCACCCCTGCCGCCGCGATCCGCCGCTCGGTTTCGGCGATCACGTCCGTCGCCATGGCGCCGATCTGCTCGCGGACCAGCTCGGACAACAGCCGGTCGTCGGGCGCGCGAGGATAGCGGGCGCGCACGGCGGCCCAGCGCGCGGCGACGGCGGGGAGCTCCACCAGCTGCTCGACCCGGAGCAGCCCGGCGCGGACACCGTCGTCGATGTCGTGGTTGTCATAGGCGATGTCGTCGCTGATCGCCGCCACCTGCGCTTCCAAGCTCGACCATTGGCCGAGCTCCAGGCCGTGGTCCCGGTCGACCTCGCGCAGTGCCCAGCCAGGATCCGCCACCGGCCCGTTGTGCTTGGCGAGCCCTTCCAGCGTCTCCCAGGTCAGGTTGAGGCCCGCGAAGTCGGGATAGGGCGTCTCGATGACGGTCAGCAGGCGCAGCGTGTGGGCGTTGTGGTCGAAGCCGCCAGCGGCGGCCATCTCGACGTCCAGCGCTTCCTCGCCCGCGTGGCCAAAGGGCGGGTGGCCGATGTCGTGGGCGAGCGCAACCGCTTCCGTCAGCGCCTCGTCGAGCCCGAGCGCGCGGGCGATCGTGCGAGCGATCTGCGCGACCTCCAGGCTGTGGGTGAGGCGGACGCGGTAGTGGTCGCCGTCGGGAGCGACGAACATCTGCGTCTTGCCGCGCAGCCGGCGGAACGCGCCGGCATGGATGATCCGGTCGCGGTCGCGCTGGAAGGCGTCGCGCGGCCCGCGCACCCCGCCCTTCTCCGCGAAGCGCCGCCCGCGCGTGGTCGCCGGGTCGGCGGCATACGGCGCGCGGGCGATCACCGGGCAGCGAGCCGGGCGACCTCCTCCCCCTCCCGGCTCTGGAACGGCAGCGCGTCGACGCCTGCCGCCTTCAGCCGATTGACGAAGTCGCGCGCTTCCGTCGCGGAGGCGAAGGGGCCGACGAGCAGGCGGTTGGTGGCGCCCATGCGAGCAGACCAGCCGGCGCGGTCGCCGAACAGCTCGGGCGCCCGCGCCCGGAGGCGGCGGAGGTCGGCCGGGAACAGGCCGCGGTCGGCACCGATCCCGACCTGCACCCATTGGCGCGCGGGCTGGGCCACGGCGGGCTCGGCTGCGGCAACCAGGGGTGGGGCCGGCGCGGGGCGAAGCGGGTTGCGGGCGAAGAACTCGTCCACCGCCGCGGCCAGCCGCTCGGCGTCTTGCTGCGGCATGACGGGCGGCGCGGCGGTGGTCCCGGCAGCGGCGTCCTGCGTCGCCGGCGTACCGTCTGGGACGGGAACGACGACGGGAGCCGGAGCGGCGGCGACCTGCGCTTCGGGAATCGGCAACGTGGGCTGCTGCGTCGCGGGCGCGGCGGCGGACGACGGCGCGGCGGCGGCCGTCTGCTGCGGCGCGGGCAGTGGGGCGGTGGCGATCGGCGCCGCCAAGACGGGTGCCACGGTCGTCGACGCGGCGCCGCTCGGCGCGGTGGAGGGAACGGGCGCGGCGATGACGGGCGTCGCCGCGATCGACGACGCGGACCGCGCCGCGACCGGCGGCGCGCCCGGCGCGGTGCGGCCGGCGTCGATGGCCGCGATCAGCTCGGCGTCCGTCACGATGCTGGGCCGCAGCGCGGGCAGGCGGATCGGCGGCGCGGCGCGCAAGCTCGCGAGCTGGGGCGCGCGGGGCAA
>CADCVW010000017.1 GCA_902806235.1 uncultured Sphingomonadaceae bacterium
CGTGGCGGGCCGTTGGGCTGCGGGCGGGCGCGCTCCACGCAGCGGACGCGCCGGCGCTGGCTCGCGCGCTCGCTGGGCGCGAGCTGCGGCCGCAGGTGGCGTACCACCGCGACAGCGCGCGCCGGATGGAACTGCTCGATCACCGGCTGCACTTGGTCGGCAGCGCGCTGTTCTGGCTGACGGTGGCGGGCTGTTTCGTGCTGATCGGCGGCATCCTGGCCGGCGCACCTTGGGTAAAAAACAATGGCGCCGCTTTCGTGGCGCTGTCGGCGGGGCTCCCCGCTGTAGGCACCGCCCTGTTCGGGCTGCGCGTGCAGGGCGACTTCGCGGGCACCGCGCTCCGCAGCCGCGCGACCGCCGACCGCTTGGCGGCGCTCGCCGACCGGCTTGAGGGCGAACCGGCGCTGTCCCGCGCGGCCGACCTGATGGAGGAAGCCGCGCGGGCGATGAACAGCGACCTCGGCGAGTGGCGGCTTGCGCACCAGCAGCACGAGCTCGCCATTCCCGCTTGAACTCGCCCGCTTAGCCCCCCGCGGTGGCCCGCGCGGTAAGGACGGGCGCGGCGGACACCGGCGCGGCCTCCGTCCCGCCGAGCACCAGCCGCTGGAGCGCGAGCGCCGTCATCGGCCGTCCGAGGTGGTAGCCCTGCCCCAGCCGTACCCCCAAGCGGCGCAGCTCGGCCAGCTCCTCCTCGTTCTCCACGCCTTCGGCGACGATGGCAGCACCGATTCCCGCCGCGAACCCGACCATGGCGGTGGCGAGCGCGCCGCGCGCGGGATCGCGGTCGATGTCGCGGGTGAGCTCCATGTCGAGCTTGATCGCGTCCGGCTTCAGGTCGAGCACGCGGCGCAGCCCCGAATAGCCTGCGCCGACGTCGTCGATCGCGAAGCGGACGAGGTCGCGCAGGCTGTCCATGGCGGCGCGCAACGTCCCCAGATCCTCCACGTCACTGTGCTCGGTGATCTCCACCACCAGCCGGCCGCGGGGCGCGCGGCGCAGCACGGTCTCCAGCGCGCCTGAGCTCAACGTCTCGGCCGATGTGTTGAGCGACAGCGCGAGCCCGCGCGGGAGCGCAGCGCGGCCGTGCAGCGCTTCCTCGATCGCCAGCAGCTCGAGTTCGGAGCCGAGGCCGACGGCGGCGGCATCGGCGAACCAGCGGTCGGGACTGCGGCCATCGGCGAAGCGAGCGAGCGCCTCCACGCCGATCATTCGGCCATTGGCAAGGCGCTGGATCGGTTGGTAGAGGATCGACAGGCTGCGCGCGGACAGCGCGCCGCGGACTCGCGCCTCCGTCGCGGCGCGCCCTTCGTCAGCCGTCAGGTCCTGCTCGATCAGTCCGACCGCGAGCTCGGCGAAGGCGCGGAGCGTCGCCAGGTCGCGCTCGGTCATCGAGGGCTCGGCGTGGCGGCTGACGCAGCACATGGTCCCGTACAGCCGCCCGTCGCTCAAGCGCATGGGCACGGTGAGCTGGGCGCCGAGCGGCAGCCCGCCCGTGATCGGCAGCGCGAGCGCGGCGGGGTGCTCGGACGTGTCGCGGATCAGTTCGGGCAGCTGCCTGTCGAGCACCAGCCCGCAGTAGGTCTCGCCCAGCGGCTCGGAGTCGCCGGGGCCGGCGGGGAGCGCGAAATCGGCGTCGAGATGGGTGAACTCGCGCCGGCCGTCGTGGACGCGCGAGGCGAAGGCGATCTCCATGCCCAGATGCGCCCGCACCGCCGACAGGATGCGGCCGACGCCCGAAGCCGGGCCGCCCCGTTCGGGCGCGGCCCCGTCCAGCCCCAGGAACGCGGTCAGCGGATTGCGGGCAATCACTTGGGTCATGGGAGCCTCCGACCGTGCGACTACGTATCGCCCGTCACCGCGAAGTTAATCAAGTTTGGCTTCAGAGGCGCTTTGCGTATCGCTCTTTATTAACCGGCCAACTTCTCGCGAAACGCGAGCAAGCTTCCTTGCGGCTCCGGCCCGCTGCTATGCGCGGGGGCGAAAGAGTTTCCTCCCATGCGCCTGCCCATCATCCTCGGAGCCTTGCTGATGTCGACCGCCGCCCCCGCCCGGGACTGGAAGCTGGTGATCCACGGCGGGGCCGGCGTGATCGAGCGGGGGCGGATGACGCCGTCGCGCGACGCGGAAGTGCGCGCCGGCCTGCGCTGCGCGCTGGACGCGGGGTCGGCGGTGCTGCGCGGCGGCGGCGCGGCGCTGGACGCGGTGGAAGCGGCGGTGAAAGTGCTGGAGGACGATCCGAACTTCAACGCGGGGCGCGGCGCGGTGTTTACCGACGAGGGGACCAACGAGCTGGACGCGTCGATCATGGACGGGCGCACCCGCGCGGCGGGAGCAGTGGCGGGGGCGACGCGGACGCGCAACCCGGTGAGCCTGGCGCGCAAGGTGATGGAGGACGGGCGGCACGTGTTCCTGAGCGGGGACGGCGCAGACCGCTTCTCGCGCGAGCAGGGGCTGGCGCAGGCCGATCCCGCTTGGTTTGCCACGCCCGAGCGGCGGCGGCAGCTGGAGGAGTTCAAGGCCAAGAAGGTCAGCCACCTCGACGTCGAGTATAAATACGGCACCGTGGGCGCGGTGGCGCTGGACGACGAGGGCCACGTCGCGGCGGCCACCTCGACCGGCGGGATCACGGGGAAGAAGTGGGGCCGGATCGGCGACTCGCCGGTGGTCGGCGCGGGCACCTACGCCGACGACCGCGCCTGCGCGGTGTCGGCGACTGGGGCGGGCGAATATTTTATCCGGCTGGGCGTGGCGCACGAGATCTGCGCGCGGATGCGGCTGGTGGGCGAGTCTGCGGAACAGGCGGCGGACGCGGTGGTGGACGAGCTCGGGAAGCTCGGCGGTACGGGCGGGGTGATCATCGTCGCGCCCGACGGGTCGGCCGGGTGGAGCTTCAACACGCCGGGGATGTACCGGGGAGAGGCGAGCGCCGCGGGGGCAACCGTGGCCATCTACGGGGACGAGGACTAAAGTCCTGTCCATTCTATAGGGGGAAGGGACCGTTCTCGAGTCGCCGACGTCGGCCATGCGAGGACCGAACTTTCCCTCTCACAACCCTCTCCCCTTAAGAGGAGAGATGCCTGCCCTCCTACCCCCCAATCACCGTTACCGCGCGGCGGTTCTGGGCGTAGCCGGCCTCGTCGGAGCCGATCGCCACCGGGCGCTCCTTGCCGTAGCTGATCACCGTCATCCGGCCGGGGGCCACGCCGCGCGAGGCGAGGTGGTTCTTGGCCGAGTTGGCGCGGCGATCGCCGAGCGCGAGGTTGTACTCGCGGGTGCCGCGCTCGTCGGCGTGGCCTTCAACCGTGATGCGGACGTCGGGGTAGCGGGACAGCCACGCGGCCTGCGCGTCGAGCACCATGCGCGCCTCCGGCGACAGCTCGTAGCTGTCGAGCGCGAACAGGATCACGGTGGCCGGCACCGAGCGTTCGAAGTCGGCGGCGCTGCCCGGACCGGCGCTTGCGGCATCGCCCGCCCCCGCCGTCCCCGCGCCGGTCGCGCCGTCGGCGGCGGACCCGTCGCCGGGCGCGGCCAGTTCGGCGGGGCGGTCCTTGCCGCCGCAGGCGGCGAGGGTCAGGGCGAGGGCGGAGACGAGGGCCAGGTGCTTCACGGGCGTACTCCTTAGCGGGACAAGAGCGGCGACCAGCTCGGGTCCGAGCCGCCGAGCGGGGTGGGGACGGGGCGCTCGTTGACGCCGGTGAGGTCGACCGACCAGAGCCGGGCGTCGCCGCTCGCTCCCTGCGCGGAGCGGAAGAAGATAATGGCGCGGCCGTTGGGAGCCCAGCTCGGCCCCTCGTCGTGCCAAGACTCAGTGAGCAGCTTCTCGTCGCGCCCGGCCGGCGTCATCACGCCGATGCGGAAGCGACCGCCGCCGATCTTGGTAAAGGCGATCCGGTCGCCGCGGGGCGACCAGACGGGGGTGGCGTAGCCGCCGCCGCCGAAGGAGATGCGCCCCTGGTCCGTGCCGTCGGCGTTCATGACGTAGAGCTGCTGGGAGCCGCCGCGGTCGGATTCGAAGACGATCCGCCGCCCGTCGGGCGAGTAGCTGCCGCCTGTGTCGATACCAGGGGCGGTGGTGAGGCGCTCGGGCGGCCCGCCTGCGACGGGCACGCGGTAGATGTCGGTGTTGCCCGCCACCGCCATGGAGAAGACCACCGATCGACCGTCGGGCGAGAAGCGCGGGGCGAAGGTCATGTTGGGGGTCTCAATCAGCGGGCGCTGCTCGCCGGTGCCCACCGTCAGCAGGTACACGCGCGGAGTCTTGCCGACGTAGCTCATGTAAACGACCGAGCGCTGGTCGGGGGACAGGCGCGGAGTCAGCACCGTGGTCTGCCCGTTAGTGAGGAAGCGGTGCCCCGCTCCGTCCGCGTCCATCAGCGCGAGCCGCTTCACGCGCCGGTCCTTCGGTCCCGTCTCCGCGACGTATAGCACGCGGCTGTCGAAATAGGGATCCTCGCCGGTCAGCCGGCCGTACACGGCGTCGGCGCAGCGGTGCGCGCCGCGGCGCCAGTCCGCCGGCTGGACGGTGAAGCGCTCGGAAGCCAGCTGGGCGCGGGCGAACAGGTCGAACAGGTTGCAGCCGATCGTCAGCGTGCCGTCGGCGTTGGCCTCGACGTAGCCCTGCACCAGCGCCTGGGCGGGCGACCAGCCGCCGTAGCTGGGCGCGGCGACCTCGCCATAGCCGATAGCGCGCAGGCCCGCGGGGCCGCTCGGCCTGAACAGGCCGCTAGCCCGGAGGTCCCCCGCGACGACGTCGGCGACGCGGACGCCGAGCGCGCCCGTCTCGCCCGCCGGGGTCGGCGCCGAGCGCGGGGTGGGCATCGGCGGCACGGCCACCGTCATCGGCGAGGAGATACCACCTTCGATGTCGACCACGAGCGGGTCTGCCTCGGCCGCCGACTGGGCGGCGGAAGCCGGAGGCGGCGCGGGTGCAGGGGCATCCTGCGCCGAAACGGGAGCGGCCGTGCCGAGCAGGGCGAGGAGGAGGATGGGGCGCCAGGTCATGGGTCCGATGCTTCGCAACTAGGTGGGGCGGAATCGTGGCCGAATGCGGTCCCAGCCGCCCTGGTAGAGTTCGGCCGGGAGCTTGAGCGGCGCGCAGCGGCGCACGGCGCGCTGCACCACGTCGTCCATTTGCTGGACGTAGCGACGGTTCTCGTCGTCGACGCCGCTGTGGCCGACGACGGACAGCGCGCTGACGCTGCCGTCACGGGCGAGGCGGAGGTCGAGCGTGGTGACGATGCGTGTCGCGGGCGTGCCGGACAGCGCGCCGAGATCGTAGCAGGGCCGCACCTGGCGCTGGATCGCGCCCACCAGGCTCGATCGATCAGCGGCGCTGACACTGGCCGCCTGGGGGCGCTCCGCGTTGCCGGAGCCCTCGGGCGTGATCCCGGCGAGCAGATCCGCGCCGAGCCGCCCGCCGCGAGGGCGGGGCGGCGCGGGGGCGGCCTTGGCCGGGGCGGGCGCGGCGCGCTTCGGGGCCGGGGCGGC
>CADCVW010000018.1 GCA_902806235.1 uncultured Sphingomonadaceae bacterium
CCAACGTGCCATAGCTACGATCCGAATGACTTATAGGACTTTGCGCTCTAGCCCGATCGCACGGTGCGGGCCCTTAGCCACTTGTCCGAGCTCATCACCAGGGGGAGGTGCGTTCGTGCCGAGTGTCAGTGCGGACGGATAGCGCTGCTCGATACACGCGAGTTGCTGGTTCACCTCACCCACAAAGGCTGGACGGCTGACTGGCCTAGCTTCGCTCACGAGCTGCGGTGCACGGAGTGCGGCGCATGAGGCCCACGCGTCCCCGGATACCGCGCCGATGAGAGTGGACCCGGCCGCTTGACGCGGGCGCAGGACGATCGGGAGCGGAAACGGCTGATCCGGGCGGCGCGGGGCTGAGCGGTTGGCGCGGGGCTGAGCGGTTGGCGCGAACGTCCGCTAAGGCTGGAAAGCGGACATGGCCGGGGGAGGTTAAAACCGCCTGTCGGCGGCGTCGCCGTGCAGGATGGCCAAAGGCGATTGCGCTCGCTCGCCCCTCCCTCGGCGAAACCAGCCGCCGCGCTTACCCGGTGATTGTCAGTCCCGATAAGCACGGCGGCGCTCGGCCGCTAAGCTATTCTACCGAAGTACGTTTTGCTCGTAGCGCGCCTAAAATCTGGTACTTCCGCTACCTCCCCGCCTGACGCGCCCCGTTCGCGGGCGTCAGTCTGAGCAGCCGTCCCTGCGACCCGCGCCCGCCGTCCTCCAGCACGTAGATCGCGCCGTCGGGACCGCCCTCCACCTCGCGGATGCGCGCCCCCATGTCCCATTGGCCGCCCTTGCGCGCGCTGGTGCCGTCGAGGTCGACGCGGACCAGCGCCTTGGACGACAGCCCGCCGATGAAGGCGTCGCCGCGCCACTGCGGGAACAGGTCTCCTGAGTAGATCATCAGCCCGCCCGGGCTGATCACCGGGTTCCAGCCGACCTTTGGCGCTTCCAGGTCCGGCCGGGTGCGGTGGTCGGGGATGGGCCGGCCGTCGTAGTGGTCGCCGTCCGAGACGAGCGGATAGCCGTAGTTGCGGCCGGGCAGGATGAGGTTGACCTCGTCGCCGCCCTTCGGCCCCATCTCCTGCTCCCACAGGTTGCCCCGGGCGTCGAAGGCGATGCCGAGCAGGTTACGGTGGCCGTAGGACCAGACGGCGGGGTGGAAGCCCCGCGCCGTCAGCGGGTTGCCCGGCGCGGCTTGTCCGTCCGGGGTCAAGCGCAGCACCTTGCCGAGCGTCGCCTTGGGATCCTGCGCGGGGTCGAACTTCTGCCGTTCGCCGGCGGTGAAGAACAGGTGCCGGCCGTCCGGCGAAAAGGCGATGCGGCCCGAGTAGTGGCCATCGCCCGTCACGTAGGGCGTCGCGCGGTGCAGCACGCGGAACCCGTCGAGTTGCGGCCCGCCATCCATGTCGATCAGCCGACCGCTCGCCAGCACGACGCCCTTGCCGCGGCCGCGGGCCTCCGAATAGCTGAAATAGATGCGGCGGTTGTTCGGCGCGCCTTCGTCCCGGTTCGCGAAGTTGGGGTGGAGGACGACATCCATCAGGCCGCCCTGCCCCGCGCTGTCGACCGCCGGCATCCCCGCCACCGTCTGTCGCGCCTTGCCGTCGGCAGAGACGAGCAGCAGGCGACCGTCCTTTTCCGTCACCAGCACCCGGCGATCGGGCAGGAAGGTCATCGCCCAGGGCGCGTCAAAGTCGGCGACCGGCGTGACGGCGAAGGGCCGCACTTCGGAGGTATGGGCCTGCGGCCCGGCCTGGTAGCGGCCTTGCGGCTGGCCAGCGGGCTGCTGGGCGGAGGTGGGCACGCCGCTCGAGCAGGCGGCGAGGAGGAGGGCGGCGGGAAGGAGGTGGCGCATGATGAAGCTCCTGAGTCCCGTTTCGGCACGAAGGTCCGAAAAAAGTCCCGGCATGGCTAGAATTCCTTCATCCCCTCCGCGCCGGCCGGGAAGGCGGGTTTAGGAGAGGACGACGGAACAGGCGTGCGCGAATTATAGGGTGGCGGCGGACTGTAGGACAGGGGCGGCGCGCGACCGTCGGCGACAACGCCCGTCCGGCCCCGCCTTTCTGTTGAAGGGACGGAAGCCGACTGCGAAAGGCGCCGCACCCCTTCCCTTGCGCCTTCGTCCCCTTCGGCGTATATTTCCTTCATTCCTCGACATCGGCGACGACGGCGAGGCCGGTCCCACCCGGGGCCGGCGACGGGGAGGTTTTGGCTTCAGGGAGCGACGCTTGGCGGACATCGCCCGGTTGACGGAGATCATCGAACCGCACGCGAAGGCGCTCGGCCTGTCGTTGGTGCGCGTGCAGATGATCGGCGGCAAGGGCGAGCCCACGCTACAGGTGATGGCCGAGCGCCCGGACACCCGGCAGCTGGACCTGGCGGACTGCACCGCCTTGTCGCACCGCCTGTCCGACGCGCTGGACGCGCTGGAGGCGGCGGGGGCGGACCCGATCGAGACCGCCTACCGGCTTGAGGTAAGCTCGCCCGGCATCGACCGGCCGCTGACCCGGCTCGCCGATTACCGGGACTGGGCGGGGTTCGAGGCGCGGGTGACGCTGGCCGAGCCGATCGAAGGCCGCAAGCAGTTCACCGGCAAGCTCGGCGGCGTCGCCGGGGAGGACATCCGGCTGGAGCCGGCGAGCGCGGGCGGGACGCCCGTGCTGCTGCCCTTCGCCGCCGTCGCTAAGGCCAAGCTCGTGCTGACGGACGAGCTGATCAAGGCCACCGCGCCGCTCTCGTCGGCGGGCGCCGACGAAGTCATCGAGGACACGGCGACCGAGGGCGCCGAAAGCATCAAGGCAGAGGAAGAATAGCATCATGGCCACCGCGGTTTCCGCCAACAAGGCTGAGCTCATCGCCATCGCCGACTCGGTGGCCAAGGAGAAGCTGATCGATCGCGCGATCGTGATCGAGGCGATGGAGGACGCGATCCAGCGTTCGGCCAAGACGCGCTACGGCGCGGAGAACGACATCCGCGCCAAGCTCGACCCGCAGACGGGCGACTTGCGCCTGTGGCGCGTGGTGGAGGTGGTCGAGGAGGTCGATAACTACTTCACGCAGGTGAACTTGGCCGACGCGCAGAAGCTGCAGCCGGGAGCTTCCGTCGGCGACTTCATCGTCGATCCCCTGCCCCCCATCGAGTTCGGCCGCATCGCCGCGCAGGCCGCTAAGCAGGTGATCTTCCAGAAGGTCCGCGACGCCGAGCGCGAGCGGCAGTACGAGGAGTTCAAGGACCGCGCGGGCGAGATCATCACGGGCGTGGTGAAGCGCGTCGAGTTCGGCCACGTCGTGGTCGACCTGGGCCGCGCGGAAGGCGTGATCCGCCGCGACCAGCAGATCCCGCGCGAGGCGGTGCGCGTCGGCGACCGCATCCGTTCCCTGATCCTGCGCGTGGTGCGCGAGAACCGCGGGCCGCAGATCCTGCTTTCCCGCGCACACCCCGACTTCATGAGGAAGCTGTTCGCGCAGGAGGTGCCGGAGATTTACGACGGCATAATCGAGATCAAGGCGGCGGCGCGCGACCCGGGCAGCCGCGCGAAGATCGGCGTGCTGTCCCACGACAATTCCATCGATCCAGTCGGTGCCTGCGTCGGCATGAAGGGTTCGCGGGTGCAAGCCGTGGTGCAGGAGATGCAGGGCGAGAAGATCGACATCATCCCCTGGTCGCCCGACACCGCGACCTTCGTCGTCAACGCGCTGCAGCCCGCCACCGTGTCGCGCGTGGTGATCGACGAGGAGGAGGGCCGCATCGAGGTGGTGGTGCCCGACGACATGCTGAGCCTCGCCATCGGCCGGCGCGGGCAGAACGTGCGGCTGGCGAGCCAGCTCACCGAATCGCAGATCGACATTCTGACAGAAGCGGACGCGAGCGAGAAGCGGCAGCGCGAGTTCGTCGAGCGGTCCGAGCTGTTCCAGACCGAGCTCGACGTCGACGAGACGCTGGCGCAGCTGCTGGTCGCCGAGGGCTTCACCGAGCTGGAGGAGGTCGCCTACGTTGACCTGGACGAGATCGCGTCCATCGAGGGGTTCGACGACGACCTGGCGGGCGAGCTGCAGAACCGCGCCGCCGAGGCGCTGGAGCGGCGCGAGGAGGCGGCGCGGGCGCAGCGGCGCGAGCTGGGCGTGGAGGACGCGCTGGCCGAGGTGCCGCACCTGACGGAGCAGATGCTGGTCACGCTGGGCAAGGCGGGCGTCCGCACGCTGGATGACCTCGCTGACCTCGCCACCGACGAGCTGGTGCAGAAGAAGAAGCAGGAGCCGCGCCGCCGTGCGGAGAACGCGCCCAAGCGGGCGGAGGACAAGGGCGGCATCCTGGCGGCGTACAATCTGTCGCAGGAGCAGGGGAACGAGATTATCATGGCCGCCCGCGCGCACTGGTTCGAGGACGAAGGTGTGCCGGAAAACGTCGGCGCCGGGACCGGGGAGGTCGCGGATGCGGACGCGGGAGCATGAGCGGGCGCTACGCCTAGAGCGCGATCGGCCTAAGCCCCTCCCCTTCAGGGGAGGGGTTGGGGTGGGGCTGTCCGACTCGCTACCCGCTTCGAGCGGTGGACCGCCGCGGACCGTCCCCACCCCAACCTCTTCCCTGAAGGGGAGGAGCTTGTGAGCGCCTCTCCGGCGGCGGCGCGCGAGCCCCATGTCCCTATTCGCACCTGCATTCTGTCCCGCCGGGAAGGGACGCGCGACGCGCTGCTCCGCCTCGCCTTGTCGCCGGACGGCGAAGTGCTGCCCGACGTGCGCGCCCGCGCGCCCGGGCGCGGCGCGTGGTTGGGGGTGGACCGCGCCGCGCTTGATGCCGCCATGGCCAAGGGGAAGCTCCGCGGCGCGCTCGCCCGCGCGTTCAAGGGCGCGCCGCTGAGCGTGCCGGACGACCTCGCCCGGCGCATCGAGGGCGCGCTCGCGCGCGACTGCCTCGACCGGCTGGGGCTGGAAGCGCGGGCGGGGATGCTGGTGGCGGGCTCCGAGCGGATCGAGGCGGCCGCGCGCAAGGGGGAGGTCCACCTCCTCCTCCACGCGGCCGATGCTTCGGAGGACGGCAACCGCAAGCTCGACCAGGCCTGGCGCGTGGGCGGTGGTAACGACCGGGGGCTGGTCATTCCCGCCGACCGCACCACATTGTCGGTGGCGCTGGGGCGGGAGAATGTTGTACACGTCGCCTTGGTCGAGCAGGGCGCGGCGGCGCGCGTCGCCCGCGCGCTCGGCCGCTGGCGCGCTTTCATCGGGACGGGACCGGACGAGTCCGTGCGGGACGACCCGCATGCGGCCCGGCCGACAATCGAGCAAGGATCGGAATGAGCGAAGACAAGAAGCCGACGCTGGGCGCGCGCCCGTCGCTGGGCGTAAAGCGCACGGTGGAGGTCGGCAAGGTGAAGCAGAGCTTCAGCCACGGCCGGTCCAACACGGTGATCGTGGAAACCAAGAAGGCGCGCATGCTCCGCCGCCCGGGCGATCCCGCGCCCGAAGCGCCCGCGCCCGCCCC
>CADCVW010000019.1 GCA_902806235.1 uncultured Sphingomonadaceae bacterium
AGGTGGAGTGAGCGGGGCTAAGCGGGCGGAGCGGCTTACCTATCAAATGTCCTTTATTCCGGCCTTAAGCCGGGACCCACCTGCCTTCGATTTACGGTGGCGAGAAGAAGGGTCCCGGGTCGAGCCCGGGATAACGAAGGATGAAGAAGCGGCATGGCGAAGCCATGCCGTCGGCCGGGTTCGGCGGGCGGCGCCGCCGACCCGCCGGCCGTGATTATCAACGCCCCGCCGAAGCCGTAGCCGGCACCTTCTGCACCGGCCCCGCAGGCGGCAGCGAAGGCGCGCCGGGGGCGGCGTAGGCGAGCATCGACTGGCCTGCGCAGGCGTAGGTCGCGCCGTTACGCAGGTCCGCCGCGCGCAGCTTCGCCGCGAGTTCAGGACGGCCCGCGAGCGCCGCGCGCGCCGTCCAAGTTTGCCGAATAAGCCATGGCGTTAGCTTTGTCGCCGCTCGCCATGCGAACCATCACAAAAGGCGTCATGTCGCCGAAGTAGACCACCTCGCCCGGCTTCACGCCGAAGGCGGGCGCTCCCATGCAGAAGCTGTTGGTCGGGAGCTTGTCAGGCATCGCGCCGTAGAGCACGTAGTCGCCCGCGACCACGGGCAGGAGGTGGTATTCGACGGGCTTGCGCCGCTCGGCGCTGGTCACCGTCACCCAGTAGGTGGTTGTGTCGCCCGCCCTTTTCGCGCCCTTGGGCTGATAGACGAGGTCGCGCTTTGCCATGTCGTAGCGCGAAGGAGGCCACCGCCGCTTTGCCCGCGCTCTTCGCGTCCGGCCGGCTGAAGGCGAGCAGAGTCGCGCCCTGGTTCGGGGCGAGCTCGACCGGCGCGGCGAGGTCGGCGCGCTTAGTGACGCGGAGCTGGGCTGCGGCGGGCGAGGCGAGGAGGCCGAGCGCCAGCGCGGCGGAGACGATCCGGTTCATTTTTTGCCTCCCAGCGCCAGCTGCGGCGCGGCGAAGTTATTGTTCCAGCTGCGGACGCGCTTGCCCTTGACCTCGGGGGCGCCGACCACTTCGTCGAAATAGCCGTCGCCTTGCGCTTCGCTCATGGCGGCGATGCGCGCCTTCTCGGCCGCATCAACGTCGATCAAGCGCCAGCCGTTGACCAGTAGGCACGAGCGACGATTGTCGCGGCGCGCCTTGGCCTTGGCGATCGCGCCCGCGATCAGGCCGCCGATCAGCCCGCTCACCGCGCCCGCCGCGGCCCCGGTCAGCGGCGATACGCCCGCCGGATTGTAATAGGTGATCGGCACGGAGCCGGTGGGCGTCTTGGCCCCGCGGGCGATCGCCCGGCACTCGGCCCAAGCCGCGTCGTAGTCGGCGCAGGTCGCGCCCGCCTTGTTGTAGAAGCGGCCGTCGGCGATGTCGCCGGACGCTTCGGTGGCGACCGCCTCCGCGCTGTCCTCGGCCGGCTCGGTGGCGGGAGCGGCGGCCTCCATTGTCGTCGGCGCGTCCACCGCGCGAGCGGCGACCGGCGTCCATGCCACGCTCAGGGCGAGCGCGGCCGTCATCATCTTCCTCGCGAACCCCCCGGTTTGCCCTAGTGTCAGGTTAAACTTAGGATGAACGGGTTAATAAGCCGGAAAGAACCCGGGCTGCGGAGCGGAGGCGGACATGGCGGGTTTGGCGATCTCCTTGAGCGGCGGCGGCGCGAAGGGCGCGTTTCAGGTCGGCGTACTGGACGAGCTGGTCGCGCGTCGCGGGATGCGTTTCGAGGTGGTAGCGGGCGTCTCGACCGGCGCGATCCAGGCGCTGGGGCTCGCCCAGGACGACGTGCCCGGCCTCGTCGCCCAGTGGCGCGCGATCCGCGGCAACCGCGACATCTACCGCGAGCGCCCGCTGGGCGCGGCGGGCGGGGTGTTCGGCGCGGACGCGCTGTTCGATGCCTCGCCGCTGCTCGCCAAGATGCGTGGCTTCGCCGACCCGGCGAAGCTCCGCGCCAGCGGGATAAAGCTGCGGCTGGGCGTGGTGGAGCTGGGCTCCGGGCGCTATCAGTCGATCACCGAAGCGCAACCGAACATTGCCGATTGGGTCTACGCGAGCTGCGCGATGCCCGTGTTCTTCGATCCGTTGCGGACGCGGGCGGCGGACGGAACGGCGAGCCAGTGGGTGGACGGCGGGGTGCGCGACGTGACCCCGCTCGGCGCGGCGCTCGACGAGCGGCCGCGTAGCGTTCTGGTGGTGCGTGCCTCGCCGCCGCCCAAGGCGGGGCGGAGCCGGACCTACTCCAACCTGATCCGCATCGGCCTGCGCGCGGTGGACATCCTGCAATCGGAGGTGTCGGCCAACGACGCAGCCAACGCCGGGCTGATCAACGACTTGCTCCGCGCGCGGGAAGCGCAGTCGAAGGCGCTGGCCGACGCGGGCGTGACCGGCGAGCGCGCGCTGCGCGTGCTGCGCCCGCTCGACGAGCACCTCCTCCGCTACCGCTTCGCGCCGATCGCGACGCTGGAGCCCGACCGCGAATGGTCGGATACGCTGGAGTTCGACCCCGCGAAGATCTCGGCGGCGATTGACGCGGGACGGGCGGCGGCGCGCGACGCGTGGCCGCGGCTGGAGCCGCTGCTGGGGTAGCTCTGCTCGGCACGGGGGAGCGGGATCATAGGTTCGAAGGATGGCGTCCGTGAACTGGGCGCCGCATTAAGTGGATGGCAAGGGAGGGACGGCAAGTTCGTCCCATGCTCGCGACCATCGAAGCTGCGCTCGTCGACCTCGGCCTGCCGGACGCCGGTCTGCTGAATTTAGGCCTGATCGCCGGATTGCTGCTCCTGAGCGTCGGATTGGGGGGTGGACGACGGGGCGCGCGGACGACGCGGGCGTGGCGGGGCGGGGGTCGGGAGCGCGGATGGCAGAACGTCGACCGCGCCGTGCGCCCGCCAGCCAGCGCGTCCGCGGATCCGCTGGATCAGCTCCGCAAGGTGAGCGAGGCCGCCTTCGCCAAGCGGCCGCTGCTCAACCGCGGCGAAACGGCGGTGTTCAACGCGGCGGAAGCGGCGGTGAAGGAACTGGGGCTCGACTGGCGGGTGATGGCGCAGGTGTGCCTGGGCGAGGTGCTGTCCTCGCCGGACCCGGAAGCGCACCGCTGCATCAACGCCAAGAGGGTGGACATGCTCGTTGTGGACGGCCGGAGCGAGCCGCTCGCGGCGATCGAATACCAGGGCGGAGGGCATTGGCGGAGCGGTACGGCCCCGGCGCGCGACGCGGTGAAGAAGGAAGCGCTGCGCCGCGCGGGGGTGCGCTGGGTGGAGGTGACGCCCGAGCATGGGCCGGCGGACGTCCGCCGCGAGCTGAAGCGGATCGCCACGGTGGAGGGGCTGCTGCGGCCGATCCCGTCAGCCCAGCCAAGCGAGCAGCGCGGTGAGCAGGGCGAGGCCCAGCGACAAGGGCGCGCGCAGGCGTAGCCACCAGGGCGGGGCGAGGCCGATCGCCACGAGTTCACGATCGACGAGCAGGGTGAAGGGGAGCGCGGCGGAAAGAAGGAACAAGGCGGTGCGCGCATCGGCATCGAATGGCAGCACGAGCAGAGTGCCGACCGAGTAAAGGCTAGGCGCGACCGCCGCGAGCCAAAGCCACTCCGGCGCGAGCTCCGCGCGCGCCGCCGCCAGCCCCCACCAGATTCCCCCGAGGAAGCTCAAGATGCTTGCAGCGTAGGCCCAAGCGATGAGCGATAACAGGCCGCCGCCCGACCCGTCGTCCAGCAGCAGCGCGCCGAGCAGGCACGCCGTCTGCGGTAGCAGACCCGCCGCGCCGAGCAGCGCGGGGAAGCGCGGGACACGGGCGGGCCTAGATGGGACGTGTTCGCTCAGTCGAAAATCTCTTCGAGAAAAGATTTTCGCCGCTTGTGGCCGTGGTGGCCGCCGTGGCGGTACGGGTCGTGGCCGTAGGCAGGCTGGCCGTAGCTGGGCTGGGCATAGCCCCCCTGGCCGTAGCCGGGCGGGGGCGGCGATTGCGGGGCGGGCGCGGCCGTCGGCGGGACCGCGCGCGCGGCGTCTCCCGCGGCGCGCTCGATTATCTTGTCGAGCTCGCCCCGGTCGAGCCACACGCCGCGGCAGATGGGGCAGTAGTCGATCTCGATCCCGCTGCGCTCGCTCATGGTGAGCGGGCTGCCGTCGATCGGGCAGGCCATGGGGCCGTGGCTGGGCATGGGCGGTGCTCCTTGGATTAGCGGCCGGAGTCTAGCCGTTCGCGCCGGCCAAGCCTAGGCAGCTCGGCCGTCGAAGCACCTTCCCGACGGTCCACCGTCGAAGAGGAAGGGAGGGCTTCGACAGGCTCGGCCCGAACGGGGTTGTGAGGATGAGGGAGCGCCCGGGGTGCCCCGCGGCGCTCCTTCGTCCCCCGCCCTAATCCCGCCGCACCAGCTTGGCGAAGCGGCTTTGCGCTTTGTCCTCGTCGATCAGGATGGCGAGCTTCGATTCCTCGAACACCTTGAACCATTCGTCCCACTCGACCAGGTGAAACTTGTCGTCCTCCTCGCCGAAGTGGAGGCGCAGCACGCCCTCGTGCTCGCCGTCGCCCGTGCCTTTGACCAGGGAAGGCTTGGCCCCGTGCTCTTCCGCCCATCCGCGGATATGGTCGTGGTCGGTGACCTTGTGCGCCGAGCTCATGGCTAATCTCCTTGGCGAGGGTTCGGGCCGGGCAACGCGCGAGGGGTCAAGGGGAGTTCCATGCGTTTCCTGATCATCCTGCTCCTCTTGGCGCTGCCCGCGCCGGCCCGCGCCTGGGGCGGGTTCGGCCACCAGACGGTGGCGGAGATCGCGATGCTCCAGGCGCGGCCGGCGACGCGCGCGGCGGTGCTGGAGATGCTGGCGCGGGAAGCGCTGCTGGAGACGCCGGAGTGCCCGGCCCGCACGCTTGCCCAAGCGGCGTCCTGGGCCGACTGCGTGCGGCGCGCGCCTGACCGCTTCTCCTACGCGTCCACGTGGCATTACCAGAACGTCGACGTCTGCCGGCCGTTCGACGCCGCGAGCGCCTGCCGCGACGGCAACTGCGTGTCGGCCCAGGTCGAGCGCCAGCGCCGCCTGCTCGCCGACGCCGCACTGCCGCTGCGCGAGCGGGTGCAGGCGCTGCTGTTCCTGCTCCACTTCGTGGGCGACCTCCACCAGCCGCTCCACGTGGGCGACCGCGGCGACCGGGGCGGCAACGAGGTGCCCGCGTCCTACGGGCTGATCCCCGGGCGCAACCTCCATTCGGTGTGGGACGGGCCGCTGGCCGAGCGCGGCATCACCGCGCCGCCGGCGGGCGCGGCCGCGCTGCTGGCCGAAGTGCCGGCGGCCGAGCGCGCGGCCGCCGCCGCGG
>CADCVW010000020.1 GCA_902806235.1 uncultured Sphingomonadaceae bacterium
CTGCTCTTCGCGCTCATCCGCCGCGACCTCGCCCGCGTCGGTGTGGATGCCCGGCGCGTGCCGCCCGCCGCTCCCGCGGACCTCCGCCTGCTCGACGCCGTCGCCCCCGCGAGCCTCGCCAGCTGGTACCTGCGCTGGTTCGAATGCGGCCGCTCCGCGCTGTGCGACAGCCGCGCGGACGAGGCGCTCGCCCGCGCCCGCGCTGCGCAGACGGGGGCGGAACGCGCGCTCGCCTTCGCCGAGGCCGATCGGCTGCTGGTGGACGCGACGGTGTTCGTGGCCCTCGCCACGCCCGTCCGCTGGTCGCTGGTCCGCCCGGGGCTGGAAGGTTTCAGCCCGAACATCTACGCGCGCCACCCGCTGCCGCCGCTGCTGCCGGAAGAGTGACCGTCGCCGCTTCCGCCGCGGCGGTGCTCCCCTTACATCAAGGCTTCACCTCCGGAGTGTCCGCCATGCCCACCCCGCCTCCCTTCGCCGCCCTGTCCGGGATGGGCACGGATCCCGCCTCCGTCCGCCGCCGCGTGGAAGCGATGGAGCGGCTGCTCGAAGGGCTGCTGCCCATTCCCGGCACGAACAAGCGCGTCGGGCTCGACGTGATCCTCGACCTGATCCCCGTCGGCGGCTCCCTGATCGGCGCGGGGCTGGGCAGCTACCTCGCTTGGGAGGCGCGGAATCTAGGGATGCCCCGCTCGGCCATCGCGCGCATGGCAGGCAACATCGGGGTGGACGCGCTGCTAGGCGCCATCCCCTTCGTCGGCGCGATCCCCGACTATTTCTTCCGCTCGAACACGCGCAACTTGGCGATCATCAAGCGCTGGCTCGACAAGCACCACCCGGCTGGCGCGATGCTCGATGCGCCTCCTGTCCGCCGGCCGCCGCTTCAGGGCTCCAGCCCGCGATAGGGCGATGCCGCCTCGTCCTTCGCCCCAAACCAGGGCCGGGCGTCCGGCCGGAACAGCATGGCGATTGCGTAGGCCTGCAGCGCCAGCGCGATGAGGCTGAGCACAAGGGATAGCGTCGTCGGATAATTGCCCCGTGCCAGCGCGAACAGCGCGCCCGTCACGCCGAAGCTGGTGAACACGGTGGCGATCCACTTGGCCAACACGCTGCCGCGCCGGGCGATGAAGTACCAGAGCGCGAGTGGGATCAGGAAGCCGAGCACGGCGATAGTGGGCAGGTACCAGCTGCCGATCAGCTGCTCGGCCTGCCGCGCTTCGGCCGTCTCGGCCGTGCGCCGCCAGTTAAAGGCCGTGTTGAGCAAGCCGATCGCGAGCGCGCCGAGGTAGCCGCGCTCGAACCGCGCTATGGTTAGCGGTCGGTCCATGTTCTTCCCCCTGTCGTCCGGCGCAGGCTAGCGCCCGGACGGCGGGGCGCAAGCGCGCTCAAACGGGCGCGAAGTCCAGCCCGACGTCCGCCGCCGGCGCGCTCTGCGTGATGCGGCCGACCGAGACGAAGGTCACGCCCGTCGCCGCGAGCTCCCGGATCGTTTCCAGCGTCACCCCGCCCGACGCCTCTGTCGGGGCCCGCCCAGCGACCAGCGCCACCGCCTCGCGGAGCGTCGGCGCGTCCATGTTGTCGAGCAGCAAGCGCGTCGCGCCCGCGCGGAGCGCGTCCTCGATCTGGTCGAGCCGGTCAACCTCCGCGATCACCTGGGCAATACCCGCCGCCCGGGCGCGGCGCACCGCTTCGCCGATCGAGCCGGCGACCGCGGCGTGGTTGTCCTTGATCATGGCCGCGTCGTGCAGCCCCATGCGGTGGTTGGTCGCCCCGCCCGTCCGCGTGGCGTATTTCTCTAGCAGCCGCAGCCCCGGCAGCGTCTTGCGCGTGTCGAGCAAGGTAGCGCCCGTACCCGCCAGAGCATCGACGTAGGCCCGCGTCAGCGTTGCCACTCCGCACAGGTGCTGCGCCGTGTTGAGTGCGCTGCGCTCGGCGGTGAGCAGCGCGCGCGCGTTCCCCCGCAACCGAAGGAGCACGGTGCCGACCTCGACCGCCGTGCCCTCCTCCGCCGTGACCTCCACCGCGCACTCCGGGTCGAGCGCCCGGAAGAAGGCTGCGGCGATAGGCAACCCCGCGACGACCAGCGCGTGGCGCGCCGCCATTACGCCGGAAAAGCGCGCGTCCGCCGGGATCACCGCGGCGGAGGTGACATCGCCAACGTCGCCCAGGTCCTCGGCGAGCGTGTCGCGGACGAAGCGGGGGAGGTCGAAGCCGGGGAGGGAGAACGTGGTCATGCGCCGCCTAGACCAAGCACGTCGCCCTGGCGCAAGCTGGAGTCACTCTCCGGGGTGGGCCAAGTCGCGTCGCGGCGAAGCCGCATCGTCGGCCGACACAGCTGAGCACGAGATCAGCCGGTCGCCGGTCGGGCGGGACGCTGTTCCTCGCTCAAGTCGCCGATCGCTATGCGCTCGCCGCCTTGATCATGGGCGTCCCGACATCCCCCTGCCCAACGGTCCTTCCCGCCATGTCCAGCATCCGATCCAGCGAAGCTTTCGCCGCCAAGCGGAGCGTCTCGTCCATCTCCACCTGCGGCTCCAGGTCGCGAAGCGCAACGTAGAGCTTCTCCATCGTGTTCAGCGCCATGTACGGGCACATGTTGCAGTTGCAGTTCCCGTCCGCCCCCGGCGCGCCGATGAACTGCTTGTGCGGCAGCGCCTTCTCCATCTGGTGGATGATGCGCGGCTCGGTCGCCACAATCATCGTGTCGGCGGGGTAGGACAGCGCGAAATCGAGGATGCTCCGCGTCGACCCCACGTGGGTCGCGTGGTCGAGGATGTGCGCCGGGCATTCGGGGTGCGCCAGCACCGGCGCGCCGGGGTGGTGCGCCATCAGCTTCAGCAGCTCCGTTTCGCTGAACGCCTCGTGGACGATGCACACGCCCGGCCACAGCAGCATGTCGCGCCCGAGCTTGCGGTTGAGGTAGCCGCCCAAGTGCTTGTCGGGGCCAAAGATGATCGGTTGGTCGTGCGGGATCTGACTCAGGATCGTCTCGGCGGACGACGATGTCACGATGATGTCGGACAGCGCCTTCACCGCCGCCGAGCAGTTGATGTAGGTCAGCGCGATATGGTCGGGGTGCGCGTCGCGGAACGCCTTGAACTGGTCGGGTGGACAGCTGTCTTCCAGGCTGCACCCCGCCTTCATGTCCGGTAGCACCACGATCTTCTGCGGGGAGAGTATCTTCGCCGTCTCCGCCATAAAGCGCACGCCGCAAAAGGCGATCACGTCGGCCTGCGTGGCCGCCGCCTTGCGGCTCAGGTCCAGGCTGTCACCGACGAAGTCCGCGATGTCCTGGATCTCGGGCGCTTGATAATAATGGGCGAGGATCACGGCGTTGCGCTCGCGGCGCAGCCGGTCGATCTCGTCGCGGATGTCGAGGCCTTGCAGGCCCAGCTTCGGTGCGTTCATGCGGTCCCCCCGGGGCCAATGCTTCACTCGGCAAGATAGGGGTTCGGGGGCGCTTTGGCGAGGTCGGCGCTCAGCGCGCCCGCTCCTCCCACACCTCGTTCAGCGAACGCGAGCCGTCCACCCGCTCCGGGCTGCGCCGGCCTTCGGCGGCGAAGCGCACCTCCACCCGCGCGCCCTCCATCCCCGCGCCGCGCAGGAACAGCTCGGCGTTGCGCGCCACCGCGTCGCGCGCCGCCTCGTTCGCGAGCCGCACCAGCTCCGGGCTGCGCGCGAGCCGGCCCGCCTCGCCCATCGCCGCCCGGCTGCTCCGCTGAAGCAGCGCGGCCGCCGCCTGCCCGCCGGTGAACGGCAACCCGCTGCGGTAATATTGCGCGCGCTCCTCGCGCAGGTTGGGCCGCTGGACCAGCACGGGCGGGGCCGTCACCTCCAGGATGCTCCGCTCGGCGTCCCAGCGCAGGTCCTCCGCGCCGATCCCGCCCATGTCGATCGTGTAACGGACCTCCGCCGGGATGATCGCCGTCTGCCGGACGTCCAACGCGTCGATGAGCCCTTCGTCCACGCTGGTCACCACCGGCACGACCTGCGCCGCGAACACCGTCAGCTCGTTGCGCCGCTCGAACCCGGCGACGAGCGAGGAAAGCTCCAACTGACGTTCGCGCGCCGACGACCACCACCAGGCCCCGCCCGCCGCGGCCGCGGCCAGCGCCGCCCCGCCCAGCATCGCGCCTAGCCGGCCCGCCGCCACCGCTCGCCCTCTCCCGCCGCCAGCCCGCGCCGGTCGAGATCGATGAGGTGCGCCAGCACCGAACGCCCCGCCGCCGGGGCGAGACGCGGGTCGAGCCCCTTGTACATCTCGGCCACCATCTCGGGGATGCTCCGCTCGGCCCCGCCGTCCAGCGCGCGCAGGATCTGGCCCTCGCGCTGCTTGCGGTGTCCCAGCTGTCCGCGCGCGAGCCGCTGCGGACGGTCTGAGATCTCGTCGCCGTGGCCCGGGTAGTAAACGCGGTCGTCGCGCGCGATCAGCTTCTCCAGGCTCGCCATGTAGTCGGTCATGTCGCCGTCGGGCGGCGATACCACGGTGGTCGACCAGCCCATCACATGGTCGGCGGTGAACAAGGCGTTCGTCTCGGGAAGATGAAACGCGAGGTGGTTCGACGTGTGTCCCGGCGTCGCCACCGCCTCCAGCGTCCAACCTTCGCCCGCGACGCGCTCGCCCTCTGCGAGCACCCGGTCGGGCAGGTAGTCCGCGTCGAATCCGGCTTCCGCCCCGCCCCTAAGCGCGAGGGGCGCGCAGCCGACGATCGGCGCGCCCGTGCGCGCGGCCAGCGCGCGCGACAAAGGGGAATGATCGCGGTGCGTGTGGCTCACCACGATGGCAGCGACGGTCTCGCCCGCGGTCGCCGCGAGCAGCGCTTGGAGGTGCGCGGCCGACATCGGCCCCGGATCGATCACCGCCACCGCGCCGCCGCGCGGGCCAACGACGTAGCTGTTGGTGCCGCGGAAGGTGAACGGCGACGGGTTGTCCGCGGTAAGGCGGCGGACCAGCGGCTCAAGCTCGACGGCGGCGGTCATGGGCGCTCCCAAAAGCCCTCTCCCCTTCGGGAGAGAGGGTTGGGAGAGGGGCTGTAATCGCCCTCCGACCTCAGCCCGGCGAGTACCGGACTTCCCCTCTCCCAACCCTCTCCCCGCGAGCGGGGAGAGGGCTTACTCCCTCAAGCCTTCGCCTTGCTCGCCAGCAGCTCGCCCAGCTCGCCCGCCTCGTACATCTCCATCATGATGTCCGAACCGCCGACGAACTCGCCGTCGATGTAGAGCTGCGGGATCGTCGGCCAGTCCGAATAGGCCTTGATGCCCGCCCGCACCTCCGGGTCCTGCAGCACGTCCACCGTGTGCGGCTCGACGCCGAGCCGGTCGAGGATGGCGATTGCGCGCGCGGAGAAGCCGCACTGCGGGAACAGCGCGGAGCCCTTCATGAACAGCACTACGTCGTTGCCGCGCACGATCTCGCCGATGCGGGCGTTCACTTCTTCAGTCATTCGATGTCTCCTTCACGGAGCCGATGTAGTGAGCTGGAGCGCGTGGAGCACCCCGCCCATGCGCCCGCCGAGCGCGTCGTACACCATCCGGTGCTGCTTGGGCCGGGGGAGCCCGCGGAACGCCTCGCTCACCACCCGCGCAGCGTAATGGTCGCCGTCGCCCGCGAGGTCGGTGATCTCCACCTGCGCATCGGGCAGCGCCGCGACGATCAGCGCCTCGATCTCGGCCGCGGCCATCGGCACGGGCCTAGACCTCCTCGATTAGTTGGCGGCGCGCTTCCACCATCTGCTCGTCCATCGCCTGGCGGATGCGCGCCTCGTCGATGTCAACGCCCGCGCCCGTCAGGTCGCCGAGCAGCTTGCGCACCACGTCCTCGTCGCCGCCGCCCTCGAACTCGGCATGCACCACGTCGCGCGCATAGGCGTCGACCTCCGCCTCGTTCAGCCGCATTAGGTGCCCCGCCCACCAACCGAGCAGCTTGTTGCGGCGCGCTACCACGCGAAACTGGTGCTCCTGCTCGCGCGCGAACTTGACCTCGAAGGCGCGCTCGCGGTCGTCGAAGGTGGTCATGCGCTCCTGCCGTCCCTATCCGTGTCGCGGCCGGGATAGACGGGGCTCCGGCCCCGCGCAACGACCGTCAGTTCGCGGCGCTATCCCTGCCGAGCTTCTTTACTTCGCGCTTCACATCGAACACCGCATCCGCCGCCTGGTCGCCCGCCTTGGCCATGTCGCGGTCGACCTTGGCGACGATCTCCGGCGCGGTCTTGCCGTGCAGCGCGCGGCGCAGCCGCGCCTCCATCTCCTGCCGCGTTTCCGAACGGGCGAACTGCTTGGCCTGCGCGGCGCGGATCGCCGCCTCGAACTTCAGCCGGTCGCGCGGGCCGAGCTCGTAGCGGGCCGCCTCCATGCTTGCCTCGAATGTCTCCGGGCTCGACCCGTCGATCGGCGTCGGCCCGTCCTGGTCGAGCAGGCCGCAGCCGCTGAGCAGCAGGAGGTGCAGGAGGAAAACACGCTTCATAAACCGCAGCATAGCCCGCCTCGCGGCCCGGCGGAAGGGTCAGCCCTGGCGCAGCGTCGCGCGCAGCACGCCCACCATCTCGGCCACCGCCGTGTCCGCGTCCGTCCCGCCCGGCTTCGTCGCCTCCGCCACCGCGGCGCGGAGGTAGTCGGTGGTGATCAGCAGCGCGACCTCGCGCAGCGCGGCGGTGACCGCGTTGGTCTGCTGCAGCTCCTCCGGGCAGTAGCGGTCGGCCTCGATCACCTGCTGCAGCCCGCGCACCTGCCCCTCGATGCGCCGCAGCCGCTGTAGGATGGGCGCGCTCCTCCGCCGTGCGCTGGAGCCGCAGCTTGCCGTCATGGCACGTCTGATCCACCCGCCCTCGCGCTCCAGCGTTCGCCGGCGCTCCTAGGGCCGCGGGATGAACGAACCCACAACGATCGCGCCGATCGGGATTGCGACGGAGAACCGGCTTACTCCCGGGAAGGAACGGAGGCGTCCCGAAGCGTAGGCCGCATGCCCACCTAAAGGGCCGTCCCATGCTCCTCGGCATCTCGAGAGCCGGGGAGCGTTGGGTGGGCTCGCGAGGCCCGCCCCGCTTCCCGGCTCTGGTCCAGCTCGCATCCACCCAGTTCGCCTTGAGCTTGGCGAAGGGCTTCCCTGGACGGCGCACCGTCGGAAATGGCGGGCTTCGACAAGCTCGGCCCGAGCGGTGCTTCGGGCGCATCCTGATTCTTGGATTATGGCGGCCGGTCGTCGCTCAGTGCTGGCTTTCCGGCATCCGCACGATCAGCCCGTCGAGCTCCTCGCCCACCTCGATCTGGCAGCTCAGCCGCGAGTTCGCCTCGAAGGTCGGCGCGAGCTCGAGCATGGACACCTCCTGCTCGCTCTCCGCCCGGCCGACGCGGGAGATCCAGCCCTCGTCGATGAACACGTGGCAGGTGGCGCAGGCGCAGGCCCCACCGCAGTCGGCGTCGATTCCCGGCACGCCGTTCTTCACCGCGCCCTCCATCACCGACAGGCCGGGCTCGACCTCGACTACATGCTCGGTGCCGTCGTGCTGGACGTAGTGGATGCGCGCCATGTCCCCTCCGCTCGCGTTTCACTCCGCATGGCACGGGGGCGGGCGGGCGGTCAAGGGCGAGCCGCTCAGGCCGCCGCCAGCGCGTCTTCGTAGGCCGCCGTCGTCTTCGCCCGCACCTCGTCGGGCGCCACGCCCGGCGCGGTCTCGATTAGGCGGAACGGCGAACGGTGGTCCGACCGCTGGAACACGGCCAGGTCCGTGATGATCATGTCCACCACGTTCTTGCCAGTCAGCGGCAAGGTGCAGGCCGGGATGAACTTCGGCGAGCCGTCCTTGGCGTTGTGCTCCATCACCACGATGATCTTCTTGACGCCGGCGACGAGGTCCATCGCCCCGCCCATGCCCTTGATCATCTTGCCCGGGATCATCCAGTTGGCGATGTCGCCCCCTTCGCTCACCTCCATCGCGCCGAGCACGGTGAGATCGATGTGCCCACCGCGGATCATCGCGAAGCTGTCGGCGGAGCTGAAGTAGCTCGACGAAGGCAGCGCGGAGATCGTCTGCTTGCCCGCGTTGATCAGGTCGGGGTCGACCTCGTCGTCGTACGGGAACGGCCCGATGCCGAGCATCCCGTTCTCCGACTGGAGGGTCACCTCCACCCCTGGCGGGATGTGGTTCGCCACGAGCGTCGGGATGCCGATGCCGAGGTTGACGTAGAAGCCGTCCCGCAGCTCGCGCGCGGCGCGGGCGGCCATCTGGTCGCGGGTCCATGCCATCAGATCTCGCTCCCTACGGCGGCGGGCGCATTCTCGCGCTGGCGGGTGGTGCGGAACTCGATCCGCTTGTCGTAAGGCGCGCCGACGATCATTCGCTTCACGTAGATGCCCGGCAGGTGGATCGCGTCGGGGTCCAGCGATCCCACCGGCACCACCTCCTCCACCTCTGCCACGCACACGCGGCCCGCGGTCGCCATCGGCTGGTTGAAGTTGCGCGCGGTCTTGCGAAACTGGAGGTTCCCCGCCTCGTCCGCGCGCCAGCCCTTGATGATCGACAGGTCGGCGCGGATGCCGCGCTCGAGGATGAACATCTCCCCGTCGAACTCCTTGTGCTCCTTGCCCTCCGCCACTTGCGTGCCGACGCCCGTCTTGGTGTAGAAGCCGGGGATGCCCGCCCCGCCCGCGCGGCACCGTTCCGCGAGCGTGCCCTGCGGGCAGAACTCGACCTCGAGCTCGCCAGCGAGGTACTGCCGCTCGAACTCCTTATTCTCACCGACGTAGGAGGAGATCATCTTGGCGATCTGCCGGGTGCGGAGCAGCTTGCCGAGCCCCACGCCGTCGATCCCGGCGTTGTTGGAGGCAACGGTCAGCCCGCGCACGCCGGCCGCCTCGATCGCGTCGATCAGCCGCTCGGGCACGCCGCACAGGCCGAAGCCGCCCGCGCAGATCGTCATATCGTCGTGGAGCAGGCCCGCCAGGGCCGCGGCGGCGTCGGGAAAGAGCTTGCGCATAGGCCGCAGCCCTTAAGCGCGACGGGTGGCGGAGGTCCAGAGCGCGAAAGCCGCTTCCGCAGGATGAAGGCGGAAGCGGCCCTCGCGTAACCGACGCCAGCGAGGTCGGTCGATGCGGGTTGAACCGGCGACCCGCGCCGCGGTTCCCGTCAGATCAGCCCGGCGAGCGGGCTCGACGGGTCGGCGTAGCGGCGCTTGCCCATGCGGCCCGCGCGATAGGCCATGCGTCCGGCTTCGATCGACAGGCGCATCGCGCGGGCCATCAGCACCGGGTTCTTGGCCTCAGCTATAGCGGTATTCATCAGCACCCCGTCGCAGCCGAGCTCCATCGCCACCGCCGCGTCCGACGCCGTGCCCACGCCCGCGTCGACCAGCACGGGCACACGCGCACCCTCCACCATGATGCGGATCATCACCTCGTTCTGCAGCCCCAGCCCGGAACCGATCGGCGCGCCCAGCGGCATAATCGCCACCGCGCCCGCGTCCTCCAAGCGCCGCGCCGCGATTGGGTCATCGGCGCAGTAGACCATCGGCTCGAAGCCCTCGGCGGCCAGCGTTTCGGTCGCGCGCAGCGTTTCCAGCATATCGGGGTAGAGCGTCTTGGCCTCGCCCAGCACCTCCAGCTTGACCAGGGTCCACCCGCCCGCCTCGCGCGCCAGGCGGAGCGTCCGTACGGCGTCCTCCGCCGTGAAGCAGCCCGCCGTGTTGGGCAGGTAGGTGTACCGTTTCGGGTCAATGAAGTCGGTAAGCATCGGCGCACCGCGGTCGTGGATGTTCACCCGGCGCACCGCTACCGTGACGATCTCCGCGCCCGATGCTTCCACCGCCGCCGCGTTCTGGGCGAAGTTCTTGTACTTGCCGGTGCCGACGATCAGCCGCGACCGGAAGGACCGGCCGGCGACGGTCCACAGGTCCTCGTCGACGCCCTGCAACGCCCCCGCGTGATCGCCGCCGCCGACGAAGTGAACGATCTCGAAATCATCGCCGTCGGCCACCTGCACCTCCGCGAGCGTCGAGCGCGGTGCGATCTCCCCGTTGCGCTCCACCGCCACGCGCGCCGGGTCAAGCCCCATCTCGCGCGCAAGGTCGGCGACGCTGATGCCTCCTTCCACCCGGCGATGCTCGCCGTTGACGCGGATGGAGAAGGTGCCGTCGATGCCCATGTGCCTGAACCTTTGCGGGAAGCTCCGCCGGGCATATAGGGCGGCGCGGCGCGGGGCGGCAACTCGCGCCGTCGGGGGAGCCGATGGCGGACGGAACGATCTTCGTGCTGAACGGCCCCAACCTCAACCTGCTCGGGACCCGCGAGCCGGCGGTGTACGGGACCGCCACGCTCGCCGACATCGCCGACGCGCTCGGCCGCGACGCGGACGCCCGCGGCGTCATTCTTCAATTCCGCCAGTCGAACCACGAGGGCGACCTGATCGACTGGCTGCACGAAGCGGCGGCGAGCGGCGCGCGCGCGGTGATCCTCAACCCCGGCGGCTACACTCACACCTCCGTCGCGCTGCACGACGCGGTGAAGGCGATCGCCGTTCCAGTGATCGAGGTCCACCTGTCCAACCCGCATGCGCGGGAGGATTTCCGGCGGCGGAGCTACGTGGCGTCCGCCGCCCGCGGCACCATCGCTGGCTTCGGCGGCCTCGGCTATCAGCTCGCGCTGGACGCCGCCTTGCGTCTCTGACAGGAGGCGCGGCCATGAGCGATCACAGCGAAGCCGCCGCGCCCATGGCGATCGATCCCGCGCTCGTTCGCCAGCTCGCCGAGCTGGTGAGCAGCGAGGGCCTGAGCGAGATTGAAGTGCAGGACGGCGAGCGCCGCATCGTGGTCAAGCGCAAGCTGACCGTGGCGGTCCCGGAAGCATCGCACGCCTTCGCCCCCGCTGCGCCGCCTGCACCCCCGTCGCACAGCGCCGCGCTGCCCCACGTCCCAGCCGTTACGCCGGAGCCGGAACAGAGCGTCGCCAACGCCGTGCGCTCGCCCATGGTTGGCACCGCCTACCTCGCCGCCGAGCCCGGCGCCGCTCCCTTCGCGGCCGTCGGCGCCCAGGTCAGCGCCGGCGCGACCCTGCTCATCGTCGAAGCAATGAAGGTGATGAACCCGATTGTCGCGCCAAACGCGGGCACCGTGCGCGCGGTGCTGGTGGAGAACGGCCAGCCGGTCGAATTCGACCAGCCCCTCGTGATCGTCGAATAAGGGCGGCGCCCGCGTGCCTATCCAGAAGCTGCTGATCGCCAACCGCGGCGAGATCGCGCTGCGCATCCACCGCGCCTGCCACGAAATGGGCATCAAGACGGTCGCCGTGCACTCTACCGCCGACGCCGACGCGATGCACGTCCGGCTCGCGGACGAGGCGGTGTGCATCGGCCCGCCCGCGGCCAAGGACAGCTACCTCAACATCGCCAACATCATCTCGGCGGCCGAGATTAGCCACGCCGACGCGATCCACCCCGGCTACGGCTTCCTGTCGGAGAACGCGCGCTTCGCGGAGATCGTGGAAGCGCACGGCATCATCTGGGTCGGCCCCAAGCCCGAGCACATCCGGGTGATGGGCGACAAGGTGGAGGCCAAGCGCACGGCCGCGTCGTTGGGCCTCCCGCTCGTCCCGGGCTCGGACGGGCCGATCGACGACGTCGACGAGGCCCGGCGCGTAGCCGACGCCATCGGCTACCCGGTGATCTGCAAGGCGGCGTCCGGCGGCGGCGGGCGCGGCATGAAGGTCGTGCCGGCCGAGGACCAGCTCGAAACGCTGATGAGCCAGGCGCGGTCGGAGGCCAAGGCCGCCTTCGGCGATGACACGGTGTACCTGGAGAAGTACCTTTCCGACCCGCGCCACATCGAGTTCCAGGTGTTCGGCGACGGCCGGGGCGGAGCGGTGCATTTTGGCGAGCGCGACTGCTCGCTCCAGCGCCGCCACCAGAAGGTGCTGGAGGAGGCGCCCTCCCCCGTCATCTCCTCCGAGCAACGCGCGGCGATGGGCGAGCGGGTACGCCGCGCGATGGCCGACATGGGCTACCGCGGCGCGGGCACCATCGAATTCCTGTACGAAGGCGGCGAGTTCTTCTTCATCGAGATGAACACCCGACTCCAGGTCGAGCACCCGGTGACCGAGATGATCACGGGCGTCGACCTCGTCCGCGAGCAGATCCGCATCGCGGGCGGAGCGGAGCTCTCGTGCACCCAAGACCAGGTCCGCCTCCACGGCCACGCGATCGAGTGCCGCATTAATGCGGAGGACCCGCGAACCTTCGCCCCCTCGCCCGGCCTCGTCTCCGCTTACCACGCGCCCGGCGGCATGCACGTCCGCGTCGACAGCGGTCTTTACGCCGGTTACCGCGTTCCTCCCTATTACGACAGCATGATCGCCAAGCTGATCGTCTACGGCTCCACCCGCGAACGCTGCATCATGCGGCTGCGGCGCGCGCTTGAGGAGTTCGTGATTGAAGGGCCGAAAACCACTATCCCGCTCCACAAGGCGCTGATCGAGGATCCCGAGTTCCAAGAGGGCGAATACACGATCAAGTGGCTGGAGCAGTGGCTGGCGCGGGACGCGTGAGGGCGACCATCCACCACAACCCGCGCTGCGGCACGGCGCGGGCGACTTTGGCGATCCTGGAGGCGACGCCCGGCGTCGAGGTCGAGGTAATCGACTATCTTCGGCGACCGCTCACTACCGAGCGCCTAGCCGAGCTCTACGCCCGCGCCGGCATGACCCCGAGCGAAGGGATGCGCGCCAAGGAGCAACTGGCGAAGGACCTTCGCCTCGCCGAAGCGTCCGGCGAAGCGATCCTGCGCGCCATGGCCGAGCACCCGATTCTGATCGAGCGCCCGCTGGTTGAAACCCCGCTCGGCGTCCGGCTGTGCCGCCCGCCCGAGCGGGTACGCGAGATCCTGCCCGCGGCCTAGCGAAGTTCCGTGCGCGCGATGCGCCGTCCGTTGAGCACCACCACGCCGGGCACACGCGAGCCGTACAGGTCGACGTTGCCCGCAATCGACGTCTCGCCCTCGTACACGCCTTGCGGCGTGCCCTGCCGCGCCGCCCGCTGCTCCATGCGGCAGTTGCGGTAGATCGCGTTCTTGCTCCACGGCAGCACGCCGCGATCGGTGAGGCGGAAATGGCAGCGATCGAACAGCGCGCGCCGGTCCGACAGATCGGCGATCAGCGCCGCTTCCCCACCGCCCAAGAACACTTGCCCAGTGGATGACAGCGCGGGATCGTCGCGGAATTCACAGGAGCGGAACTGCGCGACCTCTTCGAGATCCGCGCTGGTAAACGGCGCGACGATCGCGCCGACGAAGCGGCAGTCGTCGAAGCGGAACAATGGTTTGTTCGGCCACGCCGACCAAGCGGTAGTACCTACGAACAGGCAGCGTTCGAAGCGCGCACCTTCACTATCGCCAGAGTCGGCGACCAATCCGCTGCCGCTGTTGTCCACGAATTCGCAATCGACGAAACGGAAGTCGCGATTGCGCTTGCCGTTCTCCGCTTCGATGTCGACGCCTGCGCCCGGTGCGCTGGACAGCGCCGCGCGGCCGGTATGCGCGAAGCGGCACTCCTCGAAGCGATAACCGCGCCCGCCGACGATGCTGCATCCTTGCCGCCCGTTGTATTCGGCGCGCACGCCGCGGATCAGCCGGGACGTCAAGTCCTCCTCTCGATCGAGCCCGTCGATATAAAGCCCGTCCTGCCCGTGATGGTGCGTGTGGACCCCGCTCACCGTTTCGGGTCCGCGATTGTTAAATAGTGCTAGCCCAACCGCCGCGATCTGCCAGCCAGTGTCGCCGTACCCGCCACCGATGACCAACCGGTCCAGGTTGCCGTCAAGTTCCAAGTCCTGCACGAGCACCGGCCCGGAGCAGTCAGCCACCCGGATCATGTAGCGGTAGGGCGTGGCGACCAAATTCTCGGTGAACGGCATCTTGTTCTCGCGCGGCGCGCCCGTAGCTGGGTCGAACGTGCCGTACCGCAAACCCGGCGCGCAACGCAGCCGCGCGCCGTTGCCTTCGATCGTCAATCCTCGCGTCAGCTGCGCAAATTCCAGCACCGGCGCAGGCTCCCAAGCGTAGTAAGTGTCGCGCCGCCCTGTCGGCCGCTGCTCACCGACGACGTAGGTCGCCCGACGGAACACCACACGACCGCCGCCCGCTGCGTTGACTGCGGCGGCGAGCCGCGCCAGCGCGCGCGTGTCGTTCGTGCGCCCGTCGCCCCGCGCGCCGAAGTCTTCGGGAGTGAAGGTCGGCAGGTCGCCCGTCGGCGCGGCCTGAGCGCAGGCGGCGCTGGGGATCAAGGCCGCAGCGGCGGCCCCGGCGAGGAGATGGCGGCGGGTTAGGTACATGACGGCCTTTGACGACGTGGACGCTGAACCAACGGTGACGAAGCCTCGTTGTACATAGGTGGTCCGTTCGTCGTCAGTCCTCCGTCCGCCTCCTTCGACAGGCCGCCAATGACCGCGCTGGAACCCGAACTCTTGCTGCGCGCCTACTCTGTCGGCGTCTTTCCCATGGCCGACTCGCGCGATGACCGCAGTGTCTACTGGGTCGAGCCCAAGCGCCGCGCGATCTTGCCGCTCGACGGCTTCCGCCTATCCCGCTCCTTGACGAAAACGATCAAGAGCGACCGGTACCGCGTCACCCGCGACCTGGAATTCGCCGGCGTGATGCGCGGCTGCGCCGACCGGCCGGAGACCTGGATCAGCCACGGGATCGAGGACGCCTATCTTGAACTCCACCGCCGCGGCCACGCCCATTCGGTCGAGTGCTGGGACGCCGCCGGCGCCCTCGTCGGCGGCCTGTACGGCGTGAAGCTCGGCCGCGCCTTCTTCGGCGAGTCGATGTTCAGCCGGGGGCGCGACGCGTCCAAGGTCGCGCTCGCCGCCCTAGTCGCGCGGCTGCGCGTTGGCTGCTTCTCCCTGCTCGACTGTCAGTTCATCACGCCCCACCTCGCCTCGCTCGGCGCGATCGAGGTCAAGCGCGACCTTTACGTGTCCCTGCTCACCGCCGCGGTGACGCCCGCCTTCGGGCGGGAAGCGTCGCCGGCGCTGGCCGCCGCGCCGCCGGCGTTCGACCGGTTGGACGCGATGTCGCGCGAAACGTCGGCGTCCTCGTCCTCGTCCTCGTCCGCCGCGGGCAGCGGCTCGACGCCCGGGAAGCTCATCGTGCAGGCCTTGGGCCACACGTCGTAGACATTGTGCTCGACGACGTTGAGCGACGGGCTTTCCTTGTACAGCCAGCCGGAGAAGACGCGGCGGAACTGGCCGCGCACGTCGGCGACGTCCAGCTGCACGAAGGCGCCGGTGAGCTGCTCGGGCTCCCACGGCGGGGTCCGCTCGCACGCCGCCATGCGGACGATCGCGTTGCCGACGCGGACCGCCTGGCCCGGACGCAGCTGCACGTCGCGCGACAGCCCGTTGCGCTTGTTAAGCACGCCGAGCGTCGCCACCCGCTCGGCCATCGGCGTCACGCCCTCCGGCTCGGCCGCGCCGCCGCCCCGCGCCTTGGGCGCGGCCTGCGCCTTGGGCTGGACGGGCACCTCAACCGCCTGCCCCTCCGGCGCGCGGTCGCAGCCGGCGAGCGCGAGCAGCAGCGCCGCGCTGAGCGACGCCCTACTCGGGCGACCAGGCTTCATAATCGCCGGTCGCGTGGGGGCGCTGGCCGCCGCGGTCGAGCGAGCCGGCGGGCTTGTAGGCGTTCGGCGTCCCCGTGGTGTTCGCCTTGCCTACCTTCTGCCACGGACGGCGCGTGACCTGCTCGGGCGGCTGATCGAGCATGTGGTGGAGCCAGCCGTACCATTCGGGCGGCAGCAGCGCGGGATCGGGCTCGCCGACGTAGGCGACCATGCGGCGGCTACCCTTCTTGGACAGGTAATAGGTGTTGCCGAGGTAGTCCGAGCCCGCCTCCACCCCGTTGCGGCGCAGGTCGAGCGCGGTGCCGATTGTCACCCCGTCCCACCAGGTGAACACGCGTTTCCAGAAAGCCATGACCTTCGCCTAGCGCGCATCCGCCGCGCCGCGCAACGGCTTACAGCGCCGGCCCGCCCGGCCAGCTCACCCGGTCGCCCTCGCTGATGCCGAGCGCGTCGCTGCGCCCGCCCGCGATCTCCAGCACGGCCGCGACCGGCTCGCCCGACGTGACGGTGGCGAGCGAGCGCGGCGTCGTCATCCGCGCGATGCGCGCGATGCGGCCGTCCGCCCGGACGAAGATCATGTCGAGCGGCACCAGCGTGTTCTTCATCCAGAAACCGGCGACGCGCGGCGGGTTCATGGGGAAAAGCATCGCCTCACCCGGCCCGACGCGTGTCCGGAACATCAGGCCCTGCGCCTGCTCGCCGCCCGATCGCGCGACCTCCGTTGTGAAGCGGCTCACCCGCCCGTCGTGCGAAACGCTCACGGTGGCCAGCTCGAGCCCCGCGGCGCTACGCCCCGCTGCGGCCGCCGGGGCCGCGACCGCTTGCGGGGTCGCGGTCGCGCGCTCCGCCCCGCAGCCGGCGAGGCCGATGGCTACGGCCGTCAATGCGATCACTTCCTCGCTCCTCATCCGCGCGGCCTCACCAGCACCGCCAGCGGACCTTTCGCCCCGTCCACAATCCGTGCCTCGAGCTGGTCCCCCGTGTCGAGTTCGAGGACGCCCCCGTCGCGCAGCGTCTCCATGTGCACGAAGACGTCGCCGGGCGCCTCGGCGCGCTCGCGCAACAGAAAGCCGTAGCCGCGCAGGCGGTTGAACCATTTCGCGCTCACCGGCTCCCAATCGCCGGCCTGCTCGACGAGCGCCTCCGCGTCCGCCCGGTCGCGACGAGGGCGCGCCGCCGGCGAGGGCGGCTCGGCGAGCCCTTCAGTATCCACGGACAAGATCCGCCGCGCCTGTAGTCCGCGCTCCTGATGCGCGACCAGCGCCTCCACCCGCGCGCCTTCCGGCAGCGTGCGCCGCCCGAGCTCGCGCAACGACGTGAAGTGGACCAAGATGTCGCCCTCGACCTCGTCGCTCACGAGGAAGCCGAAGCCGCGCGTCGCGTCGAACCACTTCACCACCGTCCGCAGACGGCGCAGCCCGTCGTCGGGCGCGTGTGATCCTTCCGCCCCGGCCGCGTCCGCCGCATGATCCAGTGGTGGGAAGTCCGTCATTCCGTCCATGTTCGCGCCTGAAAACCGGGCTCTAGCATGATCCGTTCCGATCAGGGACCCTTTCTCGCCAGTGTCTCAATCCGCGTCGAACGCGGGCAGTTCCGCCGACCCCGCGCTCAGCACGCGCCGCGCGACATCCACCCCGTGCCCGGCCCGCATCAGCGCCGCGAACTGCTTGCGCCGCTGCTCGGCGTCCGGCGCCTCGCGGGCGTAGGGCCCGATTCGCTTGCGCTTGGCGAAGGCGAGCGCGGCCGCCCAAGCCGCCTCCTCATCGTCCGGCAGGGCGTCGCCGCGCTCCTCCTCGCCGACCCCCGCCGCCCGCAGCGACTGGGCCACGCGCCGCGCCCCGTAGCCGCGAGCGCCGAGCGCGCGCGCGCGCGCAGCGGCGAAGGCGGCGTCGTCGACGTAGCCGAGCCCCGCCAGCTTGTCGGCCAGCGGCGCCGGGTCGAAGGCGCGCTCCCCCGCCCAGCCGCGCTCCTTCACCTTGCGGCGGAGGTAATCGGCGAGCCGCGAACGCGTGGTCGCGTAGCGGCCGACGTAGAATAGGGCGAGCCGCTCGATCGCCGCCTCGTCGTAGGGCGGGCGGGGCTGGCGGTCGGGGCGGGGCATCCGCCCCATTTGCGCCACAAAAGCTTCCATATTCAAGGACGCCGGATCAGGCGGCCGCTCGGCCGCGTGTCGAGGCGTGGTCGCTGGCGCGGGCGGCCGTTTCACACGGTGCAACCAGGAAACGAACAGCCAGTGCCCGAAGCCACCCTCGTCCCGACCCCCACCGCCGACCGGCTGCCGCGCCGCTTCGCCGACTTCGCCACGCTCGGCGAAGCGCTCGACCACGCCGCGGAGGGCGTCCGCGGCCTCAACTTCCACGACGCGCGCGCGACCTTGACGCGCGCTTACGCCTTCGCCGAGCTCCGCGCCGACGCGCTGGTCGCCGCCCGGCGCTTCGTCGCCCGCGGCGTCCGGCCGGGCGACCGGGTCGCGCTGATCGCCGAAACGGGGCCGGAGTTCGCTGCGCTCTTCTTCGGCGCGGTCTACGCCGGGGCCTGGCCGGTGCCGCTGCCGTTGCCCACTTCGTTCGGGGGCCGCGAGGCCTACGTCGACCAGCTCGGCGTGCAGCTCGCCAGCGCTGCGCCGTGTCTGCTGCTGCACCCGGCCGAGCTTCGCGCGATGGTGGCGGCGGCCGCCGAACGCGCCGGCTGCCCCGCGCTCGACTGGGCGAGCTTCGCCGCCCTGCCCGCGCCGGCTGACGCGGCGCTGCCGCAGGCCGGGCCGGACGACGTCGCCTATCTGCAATATTCGAGCGGCTCGACGCGCTTCCCGCACGGCGTCGCCATCACCCACCGCGCGCTGCTCAGCAACCTCCACGCCCACGCCCACGGCACGGGGCTTCAGCCGGAGGACCGCTGCGTGTCTTGGCTGCCCTGGTATCACGACATGGGCCTCGTCGGCTGCCTCCTGTCCCCGGTCGCCAACCAGGTGTCGACCGACTACCTTAAGACGGAGGACTTCGCCCGCCGCCCGCTGGCCTGGCTCGACCTGATCAGCCGCAACGAAGGCACTACCCTCTCCTACTCGCCGACCTTCGGCTACGACATCTGCGCGCGCCGCATCTCAAGCCAGACCCGCGCGTCCGACCGCTTCGACCTGTCGCGCTGGCGCGTCGCGGGCAATGGCGCGGACATGATCCGCCCGGACGTGATGCAGGCCTTTGTCGACGCCTTCGCCGAAGCGGGCTTCCAGGCCTCGGCCTTCCTGCCCTCCTACGGGCTGGCGGAGGCGACGCTCGCCGTGTCTATCATGCCGCCGGGCGAGGGCATCGTCGTCGAGCTAGTGGAAGAGACCCAGCTCTCCGGCGAGCGCGACGCGGGCGGCGGGCGGCCCCAACGCTACCGTGCGATCGTCAACTGCGGCCGCCCTGTGCGCGGCATGGCGGTGGAGGTCCGCGACGAGGATGGGGACGTCCTGCCCGAGCGTGCGATCGGCCGCATCTTCTGCTCCGGCCCCTCTGTGATGGCCGGCTATTTCCGCGACGAGGCCGCCACCGCCGCCGTGCTGCGCGACGGTTGGCTCGACACCGGCGACATGGGCTACCTGTCGGACGGCTGCATCTACATTGTCGGCCGTGCCAAGGACATGATCATCATTAACGGCAAGAACCACTGGCCGCAGGACATCGAGTGGGCGGTGGAGCAGCTGCCGGGCTTCAAGGCGGGTGACATCGCCGCCTTCGCCATCACCACCCCCGGCGGCGAGGAGACGCCCGCCGTGCTCGTCCAGTGCCGCACCTCCGACGGCGCGGAGCGCGGCCGCCTGCGCGATGCTATCCGTGAGCGGGTGCGCGCGATCACCGGCATGAACTGCGTGGTGGAGCTCGTCCCTCCGCGCACGCTGCCGCGCACCAGCTCGGGCAAGCTCAGCCGGGCCAAGGCGCGCAATCTGTACCTGTCCGGCGAAATCCAGCCCTACGCGATAGCCGCCTGACGCCGCACCCGATTGACGTGTAAGAGTTCGGATTGTATAAAGGTTGACTCCGAAATCCGCTGCTGAGCGGGGTTCGGGGGCGGAGGAGTGTAGCTCAGCTGGTTAGAGCATCGGTCTCCAAAACCGAGGGCCGGGGGTTCGAATCCCTCCACTCCTGCCAAGCCCGAGCGCGCAGCGTCGGCGCAGCCGCGCGGCGCGAGGGCCGGCCGGCCTCGCCGCCAGCGAGGTCCGACGTCATGGGATTTACTCCCACCACGGCCCGCACTAGATAGGGTCCGAAGGCCCCGTTCCGCACCCCGCGGCCGGGGCCTCCTTCTTATTTGGAACTAGGCAAATGGCCCGACCGTCCCCAGGCGAATTCATCCGGCAGGTGCGCGCGGAGACCGCGAAGGTGGTCTGGCCGAGCCGCCAGGACACGGTGCGGGTGACGATCATGGTGCTGATCATGACCTCCATCCTCGCTCTCTTCTTTTTCGCGGTGGACAGCGCCTTCGCGGCGCTGGTCCGCGGCCTCGTCTCCCTGCTAGGTTAGAGCCCATGTCTCGCTGGTACATCATCCACGCTTATTCCGGTTTCGAGAACAAGGTCCGCGACCAGATCGTGGCGGAAGCGACGCGCAAGGGGCTCGATACCCAGGTGGAGGCGGTCGAGGTGCCGGTGGAGAAGGTGACGGAGGTCCGCCGCGGCAAGAAGGTGACGAGCGACCGCAAGTTCTTCCCCGGCTACGTGCTCGCCAAGCTTCAGATGACCGACGATGTGTTCCACCTGATCAAGAACACGCCCAAGGTGACGGGCTTCCTCGGCAATGCGGGCAAGCCGCAGCCGATCACGGAAGCGGAAGCCGCGCGCATCCTCAACACCAAGGAGGAGGCAGCGACCGCGGCGCCCAAGCAGCGGATCACCGTTAATTACGAGATCGGCGACAGCGTGAAGGTGCTCGAGGGCCCCTTCGCGACCTTCACCGGGCTGGTGGAGGAGCTCGACTTCGACCGTTCGCGGGTGAAGGTGTCGGTGAGCATCTTCGGCCGGGCAACACCGGTGGAATTGGAGTTCGGGCAGGTCGAGCTGGTCAAGTGACCGCACGGGATTAGCGGAGCTAATCCCGAGACGGTCGCGACCGGCCGGCCTCGCGCCAGCAAGGACCGACGACGCGGGATTTACTCCCGCATCGGCCCTTCTTTCTTGTACACCGTCAGCCAGCCCGCCACCGCCTCGCGGAGTCTGGCGATCAGCTCCTCCATCGTCTCGCCTTGCGAGGCGCAACCGGGCAGCGCCGGGACCTCCGCCCAGTAGCCGCCTTCTTCGGCTTCGTGCACGATCGCCTTGACGTTCATGCTGTCAGGGTCAAGGCCGCGGCGCGCCGGTGCAAGCCCGCTGCGGAGCGCCCCTTTACCCCCGCCCGCCTCCACCAGCCGCGGCTCCTCCGGCGTCAGCCCGAACAGGCGGCACATTGGCTCGTGGAGCTGCGCCTCGACCTCGCGCGGCGCGTGGTCGAGCTCGGCCAGACGAGCGCCGCGCTCAACGATTTGCGCGGCGAGCGCGGGTTCGGCGTCGAGTGCGACGCGGCGGAGCCTGTCGAGCAGTCCTCTGGCGTCGCCCTTTACAGAGGCAAAATTGAGCGCGGCGGCGCGCCATTGCGCTTCTGGGACGCGGTTATCGAAGGCACGGGCGGGGGTTGTTGGTGCGCCAGCGGTCTTGCTCGTAGGATTCCGGCAGCGCGGCGGCCTCAACCTGGCCGTAGCCGGCCTCCAGCGCCAGCCGCCATTCGCGGGCAAAGGCAAGGTCGCGGCGCTTACGCGCGTAAAAGCTCGCGTGGGAATAGCCGGTTGCGGCCGCGGCGAGGTCGACGTGGGCGGATGCCGAAAGCGCGAGGAGAAAGGCCTGCTCGGCGTCGCGGCCGATGACGGGGCCGGGGGGCAGCGGAGCTGGAGCGGCCGGAGGGGAGACGGACGGCGCGGGGCGGCTCGACCCTCCGCTTCGCTGCGGACCCCTCCACCACCGGCTTCGCCGCCGGAGCTATCTCGCGCGAGCCAGCTCCGGGCTGCGACGTGCCCCCGGCACGTCGCTGGTCGCCCTCCGCTCCCCCTCCCCATGCCGGGGAGGATTTCAGGGCGGCGCTGGCGAAGACGAGGGCAGCGTCCCAGCGGCGGCGAAAGCGGGGTCGTTTTAGTGGCGCTTGGTGAAGCGGGTGCGGCTCAGCGACAGCGCGCGGGCGGCTTCGCGGGCGTTACCAATGCGGTGGAGGTGGCCGAGGAACGCGCGGTTATCGGTGGCGACGGCGCGGGGGCATGGGCGGCGGGGCACGGGCGGCATGCTCGCGAGCGTAATCCTATCAGGCAAGCGCGTTGCCTTTCCGGGCCGGATCGGCTAGGCGGAGCGCTTCCCAAGCCGACAGCTTCGGATCGCCTAGCGGGAGGGCGCGCGAGAGCGCCCGATCGGACCGCTCAACTTGGAAAGAGTGAAAATGGCAAAGAAGATAACGGGTTACATCAAGCTCCAGGTGTCGGCCGGCGAGGCCAAGCCTTCCCCCCCGATCGGGCCGGCGCTCGGCCAGCGGGGCGTGAATATCATGGAGTTTTGCAAGGCGTTCAACGCGCAGACCGCCGAAATGGAAAAGGGCACGCCGCTGCCGACGGTGATCACCGTCTACGCTGACCGCTCCTTCTCCTTCGAGATGAAGACGCCGCCGGCGACCTACTTCTTGAAAAAGGCGGCGAACCTGAAGTCGGGTTCCAAAGAGCCGGGCAAGACTTCGGCCGGCACGGTGACCAAGTCCCAGGTGGCAGAGATCGCGCTGGCCAAGATGAAGGACCTGAACGCGAACGACCCGGCCGCGGCGGCCAAGATCATCGAAGGCTCCGCGCGCGCGATGGGCCTCGAAGTGGTGGAGGGCTGATCCGATGGCCAAGCAGACCAAGCGGCAGCAGAAGTTCACGGTCGGCGCCGACCCGCTCAAGCTCCACGGCGTCGACGAGGCGATCGCCGCGGTGAAGGCCAACGCCACCGCCAAGTTCGACGAAGCGGTGGAGGTCTCCATGAACCTCGGCGTCGACCCGCGCCACGCGGACCAGATGGTGCGCGGCGTCGTCACGCTGCCCGCGGGCACCGGTAAGACCGTCCGCGTCGCGGTGTTCGCGCGCGGGCCCAAGGCGGACGAGGCGCGCGCCGCCGGCGCCGACGTGGTGGGGGCCGAGGACCTGATGGAGACGATCCAGAACGGCCAGATCGACTTCGACCGCTGCATTGCGACGCCCGACATGATGGGCAAGGTCGGCCGGCTCGGCAAGGTGCTGGGGCCGAAGGGGCTGATGCCGAACCCGAAGCTGGGGACCGTGACGATGAACGTCACCGCGGCGGTGGAGGCGGCCAAGGGCGGCCAAGTCGAGTACCGCGTGGAGAAGGCGGGCATCATCCACGGCGGGATCGGCAAGGTTTCTTTCCCGGCCGAGGACCTGCGCCGCAACTTCGACGCCTTCGTCGACGCGGTGACCAAGGCCAAGCCGAGCGGGGCCAAGGGCAAATACGTCCAGAAGATCGCGCTCAGCTCGTCCATGGGGCCGGGCGTGAAGGTGGACGTGGCGGCCGTGGAGGGCGCGGGGGCTTAAAGCGCCTCCCCTTCCTACCAGACGAAAAGAAAGGGCCGAAGCGGCAACGCTCCGGCCCTTTCCCGTTGCGGAGGCCGCCGGCCGGGACCGGCGGCATCCCCCGTCAGATCATCGCGGGCGTGCCGAAGATCAGCGCGGCGTCCGTCACCGCGTCACCCTGGATCAGGAGATGATGTCGTCGTCCCCGTTCTCCGCCAGCGCGCCTGTTCACGCGCGAGGAGCAGAAAAGGCTGCTCGGCTTTCGGCGCTGAGTCTTCTCAGGTCCGGAGCGGGGAGCGCTCGCAACCCCGCTCAGCACGGCGTGCTTCCCAGCGCGTCACTCCAGTGAGAGCCGGGGTCGCCCTTCTAGAGTCTCGCGTCGGGCCGACGGCGCTCCGCCTGCTGCCACATCTTCACACGACCGCGTGGCGCCGTTCACTCCGCTCATCTCGCGGTATTCGTCCTCCCCGGCTCAGAAGCGCAAGGACGCCCGCGCGTAGACGAAGCGGCCCGGCACGTCGTAGGTCGTCGGGTCGAAGTTGTTCAGGCCGCAGCTGATGCAGGGCGGCGGGTCGGTGTCGAACAGGTTGTTAGCGCCCACCGCGAAGCCGAAGCCGTCGTCGCGGCCGAGCGCGGCAACCGTCCAGCGCAGCTGGAGGTCGGTGTAGAAGCGCCGGTCCAGCCGGTTGTCGTCCGCCTGGGTTTCGCGCACGCCGCTGATGTAGCGGCCCGTCACCGACGCTCCGAAGTCGCCGGAGGTCCAGTCGAGGATCGCGGTAGACTTGTACTTGGGGAAGGCCTGGTCGGGGCTGCCCTGCTCCGTGCCCTCGCGCTCGATGCGGGTCACGCCCACCGTCGCGGGGACGGTGACGGTGTAGTCGAGCAAAAAGCTGTTGGTCCAGAACAGGCCGAAGCTCCCCGCCCGGCCGGGCCGCGTGCGGTAATTGAGCGTGGCGTCGACGCCGCGCGTCTCGATGCTGGCGATGTTCTGGAGCAGCCCCTGGATCTGGCTGATCTGGCCGGACCCGGTCCGGGCAATCGCCGCGCAGCTCGCGCTGTCGTTCGCGGTGTAGCAGCGGCCGAGCAGGGTTTCGGCCTGGATCGCCTGAACCGCGCCGTCCACCTTGATGTCGAAATAGTTCGCTTCGAGCGAGAAGCGGCGCAGCGAGCGCGGGCTGACCACCGCGCCGACGACGTAGGACTCCGACGTTTCCGGCAGCAGTGCGCGGTTGCCGCCGGTGATCACGCTGATCTGCGAGTTGAGCTGCTGGTAGCTGCCGTCGGCCGGCACGCCCGCCGCGATGCAGTTGGCGCGCACGGCGGCCGAAATCTGCCCGTTCACCGCCGAGCAGGGGTCGACCACCTCCTGGTCGAAGCGCGACGGTGTGCCGAACAGCTCGCCGATGCTCGGCGCGCGGAAGCCCTCGGCGAAGCTGCCGCGGAGCAGCAGGCCGGGGACCGGCCGCCAGTTCACGCCGCCCTTGAACGTTGTGGTGGAACCGCTGGTCGAGTAATCGGAATAGCGCACGGCGGCGTTGAGCTCAAGCAGGTCGAAACCCGGCCGGTCGCGCAGCAGCGGCGCGTTCAGCTCGGCGTAGACCTCGTCGACGTTGAAGCTGCCGCGGGTAGGCTGGGCCGGGATATCGGAGCCGAGCCCCGCGGCGACGATCGGATCGGGATCGAAGCGGCCGCGCTGGTCGCGGTGCTCGACGCCGACGGCGATGCCCAGCGGTCCGCCCGGCAGGTCGAACAGGCTGCCCGACAGGTTGGCGGTCGCGTCCAGCAACCGCTGGCGGCTCTCGTCGCGCTGGGTGAAGGCGACGAAGCCGACCTGCGCGGGGGTGATTGAGCCCGCGCCGCCGAAGATGTTGAAGGGGACGCACGGCGCGGTGCAGTTGGCAACCGGCCCCAGCGCGCGCTGGAGGTTCGCGGCGTTGACGTTGCCGAACACCGTCTGCTTGGCGACGTTGCGGCCGTACACGCCGTTGACGTCCCAGAAGAAGTCGCGCCCGCCGACGGTGAAGGAGCCGTCGATGGTCGCCGCGCCGTAATAGGTGTCGACCTGCTGGTTGTAGCGGCGCGGGCCGTTCTCGACGAAGCGGCGGCCGATGAAGGCGAGGTTGGACGCGTCCAGCGTGACGCCGAACGGGTTAAACGGGTTGGTCCGGTCGATGGTGATGCGGTCGAGCAGGTTGCCGTTGCCCGCGTCCGGTCCGACGAACAGCGGCAACGGCGCCGCTTGGTTGAGCGAGGTGCGGCGGTTGTAGATGCCCTTGAGGGTGACGTTGAGATTCTCGCCGAGTTCCTGGGAGAGGTTGGCGAACACGCCGTAGCGCTCCACGGGCGTCTGGATCAGGTTGAACGGCGCGAAGTTGAAGCGGTCGGCGGTGGTGAACGCCTTGAAGTCGCTGTTCGGGTCGGTCGGGTTGGCCGCGTTGAAGCGGGGCACGCCGGTGAGCACCGGCGCGCGGAGGGTGAGATTCTGGCCGAGCAGGATAAAGCGCCCGAGCGGCGTGCCCGAGCTGCACGACGCGTCGCAGGCGGTCGCGCCCGGCGTCGGGAACTGCGAGATCTCCCGGTCGGCCGAGCTGACGAGGCCCTGGTCGACGTAGTTGCCGCCGAGCACGAGGCTGGTGCCCGAGCCGAACGTCTTGCCCCAGCTAAGCTGGTAGTTCTGGGTGAAACCATCGCCCTCGTCGAACAGGCCGAGCTGGGCGGAAGCGACGAAGCCGTCCTGCCGCTTGCGCGTGATGATGTTGATCACGCCCGCGATCGCGTCCGACCCGTAGATCGCGGACGCGCCGTCCTGGAGCACCTCGATCCGCTCGATGGAAGCTTCGGGGATGGAGTTGAGGTCGGTCGAGCCGGGGACGCCGGAGGCTGATGCGCCGTTGACGTAGCGCAGCCCGTCGACGAGCACGAGCACGCGGCGGGAACCGAGGTAGCGCAGGTCGACCTCCGCCGCGCCCGCGCCGACGCCGCCGCCGTCCGGCGGGTTGCCGAAGTTGCCGGAGTTGTTGAAGCGGCTGTTCAACCCGCCGCCGGAGCTGGGAAGGCGCTGCAGGATCTCGGCGGTGGAGACGAGGCCGGTGCGGTCGAGGTCCGCGCGGTCGACGAAGACCACCGGCGCGTCCTGTTCCAGCGGATCGCGGCGGATGCGCGAGCCGGTGACGACGATCTGCCCCTGGTCCTCGGCCGCGGCGGTGGGGGCGCCTTCGAGCGACTCCGGCGGCAGGGTGGCCTGGGCGAGCGCTGCGGACGGCGCGGCGGCGAGCGCGCAAGCAATCGCGGCGCCGCCGATTGAGCGCAGATGGCTCCGCATATGTCGTACCCCCTTGTCGCGCGGTCCCGGCCCGGCGGCGGCCCTCTGAGGAGTCGTCGCGCCGGCGGTCGCGGGGGCAGCTTAGGTTAATGGTCGCGGCTTCGGCAAGGGGCGGGTTGCGCGTTCTCCGCCGCGCGCTTATAGGCCCGGCGTCGCGCCCGCTTCGGTGGGCGCTGCCGTTCGAGACAGCGGGTGGCCCTAGGGCCTTAATGCCCCGCCGAGACGGGAAGCGAGTTGATCGGGACGCTCCGCGACGCGGGCCGCCCGTTTCGCCGTGCTGGTGCACGGCCGTTCTCCCCCATCGAACGAGGTGAAGCGTCGCCGTGCGTGGTTCGCGCGGCGGGTTCGCTGAGCTTTTCGGAAAGCACGCGTGCCGCGTGCCGCACGGGAGGCTCAGCTTTGGGAGATTGCTTATGGATCGTGCCGAAAAGGCCGAATTGGTCGCGGGACTCCGGAGCACGTTGGCGGAGACCTCCGTGGTCATCGTGACGCGCAACAAGGGCCTCACCGTCGCTCAGTCGACGCGGCTGCGCAACGCGATGCGTGACGCGGGAGCCTCGTACAAGGTGACCAAGAACCGGCTGGCGCTGATCGCGCTGGACGGGACGGACTACTCCGGCATCGGCGAGCTGCTGACGGGGCCGACCGCCCTGTCGACCTCGCCCGACCCGGTGGCCCCGGCCAAGGTGGCGGTGGAGTTCGCGCGCACGAACGACAAGCTCGAGATCGTCGGCGGCGCCATCGGCCGGCAGACGCTCGACGCCGCGGGCGTGCGGGCGCTGGCCGAGCTGCCGAGCCTCGACGAACTGCGCGCGCGGCTCATCGGGCTGGTCAACGCGCCGGCGACCAAGCTCGCGCAGCTGGCCAACGCGCCGGCGGCGAAGCTCGCCCGCGTGCTGCAGGCCTACGCCGACAAGGACAAAGAGGCCGCTTGAAGCCGGACGTGAACCCCGGGCGACACGCCCTTGATTACATGGAGAAGTGAAATGGCCGACCTGGCTCGTATTGTTGAAGACCTGTCCCAGCTGACCGTGCTGGAAGCCGCCGACCTCGCCAAGATGCTCGAAGAGCGCTGGGGCGTGTCCGCCGCCGCGGCAGTCGCCGTTGCCGGCCCCGCCGCGGGCGGCGGCGCCGCGGCCGAGCCGGCCGAGGAGCAGACCGAGTTCGACGTGATCCTGACCGGCGACGGCGGCAAGAAGATCAACGTCATCAAGGAAGTGCGCGCGATCACCGGCCTGGGCCTCGGCGAGGCCAAGGCGCTGGTCGAGGGCGCGCCCAAGGCGGTGAAGGAAGGCGTGTCGAAGGACGAGGCTGCCAAGCTCAAGGCGCAGATCGAAGGCGCCGGCGGCACCGTCGAGGTCAAGTAACCGAGCTGAGCCTCCGCAGAGGCACGCTTCACGCGTACCTCTGCGGAGGCGGCGTTCGCGAAGAGGGCGGTCCCGAAAGGGGCCGCCCTTTTCCGTGGTCAAAGAAACAGCTTGCGGAAGCTGACGCGCACGCTGCGGCCGAGCGGGTCGAGTTCGGCGGGCGTGTAGCCGAGCGGCACGGCGCCGAGCCGATCGCGGACATCACCGCGGTCGTTGAGTAGATCATCGACGCTGAGCTGGACGCGGCTGCCGCGCAGGAAGGGGACGCGGCGCACCAAGTCCCGCTGCTGGCCGAGGTTAGCGAAAAAACGTAGGTTGAGCAGGGTGCGGGGGGCGAAGAAGAGGTCGCTCGCGGCCTCGCCGTCGGCACCCGACGCGCCGCCGCGCAGGAAGCTGCCGCCGGTGCGGGTGCCGGTGAGTCGCGCGCCGAAGCCGTTCCGGAACAGCCCGGCCTGCGCCTCGAACTCGTGGCGCGCCTGGCCGCCGCGGCTGCCGACGGAGGAACCGTCCAGCAGATCGAGGACGGGGACGCTTTCGCGGATCAGCACTTCGTCCCGTAGCCGCCAGTTGTGGAAGAAGGCGAGCTGGAGCCGCCCTCCCCTGCCCCCGCCGCCGAAGCCACCGCCCGGTCCGCTGAAGCCGCCGCCGACGCCGGGACCACCGCCCGAACCGCGCCCGCCGCGCGCGGCGGCGTCGGACCCGGGCC
>CADCVW010000021.1 GCA_902806235.1 uncultured Sphingomonadaceae bacterium
CTCCGCCCGGTCCATCAATCGGCCTCGCCGCCGGTGCTGACCAGCGCGACGCGGGTGAGCCGCGCGCGGTTGAGCTCGCCCATGACGCGCATCACCCGGCCGTAGTCGAGCGTCCGGTCGGCGCGGAGGTAGACGCGGGGACCACCGCCTTCGGTCGAGGCGGCGCGCAGCGCGGCCAGGCGGGCGGGGAGCGCGGAGGCCGCCACGGGCTCCTCGTCGAGGAAGATCGCGCCCTGCCCGTCGATGGACAGCTGAACCGGGCCCTGCTCCTGGTCGAGCGCGCCAGCGCGCGACTCGGGCAGGTCGACGGGGACGCCGGCGACGAGCAGCGGGGCGGCGACCATGAAGATGATGAGCAGCACGAGCATCACGTCAACGAGCGGGGTGACGTTGATCTCGGCGACAGGCGCGCGGCGCGAACGGCCGCGGCGGGCGGAGGAGTGGACGCCCATCGCCATCGCTCTAATCCTCCAGCTCCAGTTCGCGGCTCAGCGTCGTGTGGAAGCCGTCGGCGAAGCGGCCGAGCGCGGCTTCCAGCCGATTCAGCGCGTGGGTGAGCCGATTGTAGGCGATCACCGCGGGGATCGCCGCGAAGAGGCCGAGCGCCGTGGCGAACAGCGCTTCGGCGATGCCGGGCGCGACCACGGCCAGGCTCGTGTTGTTCGCCCCCGCGATGTCGGCGAAGGCGCGCATGATGCCCCACACGGTGCCGAACAGCCCGACGAAGGGGGCGACCGAGCCCACGGTGGCGAGGATGTTGAGCCGGTCGGACAGCCGGTCGACCTCGTTCGCGGCGGCCGCGGCCATCGTGGTGGCGAGCCGCTGGCGCGTGCCTTCGCGGTCGATGCGGGCCCCGCGGGTGGAGCGCCGCCATTCGCCAATCCCGGCGGCGAACACGCGCGCGCTGGGCAGCGGCGACTCGCCATGCTCGCGGCCGAAGGCGTCGACGTCCTCCGCCTTCCAGAACTTCGCTTCGAAGGCGCGGTTGTCGCGCTCGATCGCGCGGAGCTTGCGCCCGTGGGCGAGGATGATCGCCCAGGTCCACACGGACGCGGCGAGCAGGCCGAGGATGACCAGCTTGACGACGATGTCGGCGTTGAGGAACAGCTCGAGCGGGTTGAGCAGGTTCTGCGCCGCGGCCCCGTTCACGCCCATTCCCCCCTTTGCACCCGTCCGAACAGGTCGACCCACGCGTAAGGCTGGCGCTGGGGCCGCCCGTCGGGGGTGAGCCACGCGGCGGTGACCCGCGCCTCGGTGCACACGACTTCCCCGCGCCTGACCGCCTGATGAATGACCACCGCCGCCGCGCGCACCGTCTCGATACGGCTTACCACCAGTAGCGCGTCGTCGAGCTTCGCCGGGCGGCGGTAGCGGATTGCCACGTCGGCGACGGCGTACACGCCCTCCCCGCGCTCCAGCGTGCCGCGCTGGTCGACGCCGACGAGGCGCAGCATGTCCGACCGGGCGCGCTCCATGAAGCGGAGGAAGTTGGCGTAATAGACAATGCCGGCAAGGTCCGTGTCCTCGAAGTAGACGCGCAATGGAAAGCGGTGCTCCGCGCCGACGAACCGGCCGCGAGTGGGAGTATCGAGCGCGAGCATCAGGGGCGGATAGCGGGCGCGCGAGGGACTGTTAACCCTCCGCTACCCCGCTCGGCGCGGGCGCGTCACCCTCCGTCGAACAGCCCGCCCTGCCCGCCCACCGGCGGGTTCAGCCCCAGATGCTGCCAGCCCCGCGGGTTGAGGACTCGCCCCCGCGCGGTGCGCGCGACGAGGCCGCTCTGGATCAGGTAGGGCTCGATCACCTCCTCGATCGTGTCGCGCTGTTCGCTCAGGCCCGCGGCGAGCGTTTCCACGCCGACCGGCCCGCCGCGGTACACGTCGGCGATCATCAGGAGGTAGCGGCGGTCCATCGCGTCGAGCCCGAGCGGGTCGACCTCCAGCCGATCGAGCGCGCGCGCGGCGGCGGCCTGGTCGATGCTCTCCGAGCCGGCCGCGTGGGCGAAGTCGCGCACGCGGCGCAGCAGCCGGCCGGCGATGCGCGGCGTGCCCCTGGCGCGGCGCGCGACCTCCTGCGCCCCCTCGTCTGTGAGCCCGAGTCCGAGTAGCCCCGCGGCGCGGCGCACCACCTGCTCGAGTTCGGCGATGGAGTAGAAGTTGAGGCGGACGGGGATGCCGAAGCGGTCGCGCAACGGCGTGGTGAGCAACCCCTGCCGCGTGGTCGCGCCGACGAGCGTGAAGCGCGGTAGGTCGATCCGCACGGAGCGCGCCGACGGCCCTTCGCCGATCATTAGGTCGAGCGCGCGGTCCTCCATCGCGGGGTAGAGCACCTCCTCAACCACCGGCGCGAGGCGGTGAATTTCGTCGATGAACAGGACGTCGCCGTCCTCCAGATTCGTGAGCAGCGCGGCGAGATCGCCCGACTTGGCGATCACCGGGCCGGAGGTCGCGCGGAACCCGCCCCCCATCTCGCGCGCGATGATCTGCGCCAGCGTGGTCTTGCCAAGCCCCGGCGGGCCGAAGAACAGCACGTGGTCGAGCGCGTCGCCGCGCCCCTTGGCCGCGTCGATGAAGACCCGCAGGTTCTCCCGCGCGGCGGCCTGCCCGACGAACTCGTCGAGCCGCTTGGGGCGGAGCGCGGCGTCCAGGTCCTCCGGGCGGCGAACAGCGGTGAGAAGGCGGTCGTCGGTCATTCGGGCCTACGCCAGATGGTGCGGTAGCCGTCCTTCGTCAGCAGCTGCACTCCGCGAGAGCGCTTTTGCAGATAGCAGAGGATTTTCGGCGAAAGTGCGGCGCCCGCTTGCACGAGCGTAGGCGGGCGACGGCTCGGTGGCAGGCTGACCCGCACCTCGTCAGCATAGAGGTGGTGACGCGCCATGATCGGGGCGTCCGCGCTCCCGAACCAGTAATCGATGAAGTTGTAGTCCTGAACTAGGCAGCCATTGTTACGAAGCTGATCGCGATTGTGCGCCATCCTGAACGGCTGCTCTTCGTCGCCCGTCCGATCAAGGACCATGCTGGGCTGGTTTGAGATCGGCTCGCTAGTCCAGCGCGCCACCTCCGGATGCGGCGCACGCACGGGCTGAGCCGTTTCCTGTATCGTCACCGCCGTTCCCAGAAGCAAAGAGAGTACGTTGGGCACGCTCACGTTAACGGCCAAGCTCTCGGGACGCATCGCGTGCGTGGTGCAGGATGCGTACGATCAAGACATCGCCCTTCTCGACGCGGGAGAACACGCGATGCCGCCGATAATTGAAGCAACGCAGGTTCGCGCCGAGCCTCCGGCTCGGTCGCCCGGCGAAGGGCTGCTCGCGCAAGGTGGCGAAGGCACGTTCGAAACCGAGAAGTAGGCGTCGGCGGTCGCTGCGCCGAGCTGGCGATTGCTGAATCGTCTTATCTCGGTCAAGTCGCGCCGGGCTTCCGCGCTCAGGCAGAGGTCAGCCATCCTTGGCCGGGTAAGCCGCCATGATCTCCCGCAAGATATTCTCCGGCTCAGCATCCACCACACCGGAAGCTAGGTCGGCCTCGATCTGTTCGCGCAACCACTCCGTCTCTTCCTCCGCGACCTCTTGGTCGCGCCGGACCAGATCGCGAAGGTAGTCGGCCGCGTCCACATAGCGCCCCTGGGAGAGGCGGCCGTTCACCCAATCTTGGAGCACCGGGGGCAAAAGATCGGTCAGCTGCATCATGTAGGCAGCATAAACCGACTCGCCTGCCGGGCCAACAACCTCACCTCTCCCCCAAGAACCCCAGCAGGTCCGCGGCCAGCCGGTCGCCGTGCGTGATCGGCAGCCCGTGCGGCGCGCCGTCGTACTCGAGGAGCCCCGCGCCCTCGATGCCCCGCGCGGCGGCGCGGCCAGTCGCGTCGATGGGAGCATCGGTGTCACCGGTGCCGTGGACCACCAAGGTGCGGATGGCAAAGGCGGACAGGTCGGCGGTGAAATCGGTGCGGCCAAAGGCTTCGCGCGCGGCGAGGAGCGGGTGGAGGCCGGCTTGGAGCATGACGCGCCACGTCCAATCGACGGTCGCCTGGCTAACGGGGTGCGTCAGCACGCCCTGCCCGTACAGACCCTTGGCGTAGGTACGGAAGAAGTCGGGGCGGTCGGCGCGGAGCTGGCGGGTCTGCTCGTCGAACTTGGCCGGGTCGTAGCCGCTCGGGTTGTCGGGCGCGCGGAGCAACCTGGGCGCGACGGGGCTGACGAGGACAGCGCGGGCGACGCCCCGCCCCTCGTGACGGCTCATGTACCGGCACACCTCGCCGCTGCCCATCGAGTAGCCGACGAGGGTGGCGCCCTCGCCCGCGCCGACCGCGTCGAGCACGTCGGCGAGGTCGTCGGCGAATCCGTCGTAATGGTAGCCGCGCCACGGCTGGGCGGAGCGGCCGAAGCCGCGGCGGTCGTAGGCGATGACGCGGTGGCCCGCCTGCGCCAGCGCCACCGCCTGATAATCCCACATGTCCGCCGACAAGGACCAACCGTGGAGCAGAACCACCGGGCGACCCTCGCCCCAGTCCTTGACGTAGAGGTCGGTCCCGTCGCGGGTCTGGATGGTGGGCATCGGGCTGGCTCCGGCGGCGGGTAGAATGGCGTAAGCCCCCGGCGCGCCCGCCTGTTCCGTCCCGCCCTAGCGCGCCGCCTTGCGTAGCGCGGTGCGGACCAGCAGGTCGAGGCCGGCGCCCTCGCCCACCTCCTCGGCCGCCGCCGCCACCGCCGCGCCTGCCTCGGCCGGCTTGAAGCCGAGGTTTTGGAGGGCCGAAGCCGCGTCGGCAGCGTGGGAGCCGGCGGGCAAGGAGGCGACCGCGCCCGGCCCGAGCGCGGGAGCGCCCGCCCTGTCCTTCAGCTCATTGACGATGCGCGCCGCGAGCTTGGGCCCGACGCCCTGGGCGCGGCCGACCATCGCCTTGTCCCCGCCCGCTACCGCGCGGTGGAGTTCGTCCACCGTCAGCGCGGACAGGATGCCGAGCGCGACCCGCCCGCCGACGCCCTGCACGCCGGTCAAGAGCCGAAACCAGTCGCGCTCTTGCGCCGAGGCGAAGCCGACCAGGCGGATCGCGTCGTCGCTGACCAGCATCTCCGTGTGGACGGACACCGGACCTCCGGTCGCCCCCAGCGCAGCGAGCGTGCGCGAGGACGCGCCGACGAGGTAGCCGACGCCGCCGACGTCGATCACCGCGTGGTCGAGGCCGGTCGAATCGAGGACGCCGGTGAGCTTGGCGATCACGCGGCGATGCCTCGCGCGGTGCGCGTCGCCAGGTGGTGCGCGTGGGTGATGGCGACGGCCAGCGCGTCCGCCGCGTCGGCGCTCGCGATCTTCGCGCCCGGCAGCAGCCGCGCTACCATCGCGCGGACCTGCTCCTTGCCCGCCCCTCCGGTGCCGACCAGCGCCTTCTTCACCAAGGTAGGCGCGTACTCGCCCACCGCCGCGCCGCGGCGGGCGGCGGCGAGGAGGGCGACGCCGCGCGCCTGCCCCAGCTTCAGCGTCGACTGCGGGTTGCTGTTGACGAACACCTCCTCCACCGCCGCGCCGTCCGGTCGGTGCTCGGCAAGCAGGGCGGCGAGCCACCGGTCGAGTTCGAGCAGCCGTTCGGCCACGGGCAGCGCGGGCGCGGTCTTGATCGTCCCGTTGGCGAGGTGGGCCAGCCGGTTGCCCTCCGCCCGGATCACGCCCCAGCCGGTGTTGCCCAGCCCAGGATCAAGCCCGAGCAGGATCAACCGATGCGCTCCGCCACCTCATCGGGGACGTCGTAGTTGCCCCACACAGTCTGGACGTCGTCGTCGTCCTCCAGCGCGTCGATCAGCTTGAGGAGCTGGGTCGCGGCCGCCGCGTCGACGCTGACCTCCGTCTGCGGGCGCCAGGCGAGCTTGGCCGACTCGGCCTGGCCGAGCCCGGGCTCAAGCGCCTTGGCAACCTCGTGCAGCGCGTCCTGCGCGGTCCAGATGCGGTGCTCGTCCTCGTCCGACTCGACGTCCTCCGCGCCCGCCTCCAGCGCCGCCTCGAACACCTTGTCGGCGTCGCCCGCCTTGGCGGGATAGGTGATTAAGCCGAGCCGGTCGAAGCCGTGGGACACGGAGCCGGACGCGCCGAGGTTGCCGCCGTTCTTAGACACGATAGTCCGCACGTTGGTCGCCGTGCGGTTACGGTTGTCGGACAAGGCCTCGATGATCAGGCTCACGCCGCCGGGGCCGAAGCCTTCGTAGCGGATCTCCTCGTAATCCTCGCCGTCGCCCATCGACGCCTTGCTGATCGCGCGCTCGATGTTGTCCTTGGGCATGGACTGGGCGCGCGCGGCGAGCACGGCGGCGCGGAGCCGCGGGTTCATGTCCGGGTCGGGCGTGCCGCCGCGGGCCGCGACGGTGATCTCGCGGCTCAATTTGCTGAACATCGCCGAGCGCTTTTTGTCCTGCGCGCCCTTGCGGTGCATGATGTTCTTGAATTTGCTGTGGCCGGCCATCGGCGGCGTTCCAATCCTCGTGCGTGAGCGCCCTGCTGACGAGGAAGACGCTGTTCCCTCGCCGTTCGGGCTGAGCTTGTCGAAGCCCTTTCCTTACTTGTCCGGCGGCGGAAAGAGAAGAAAGTCGCTTCGGCAGGCTCAGCGCGAACGGGGTTGATCGTGCCACCGGTCGTTCGGTAGCCGCCGCGCCCTAGTGCAAGCCCAGCGCCGCGCGGTAGGTCTCCAGCAGCGCGTCCGCTTCGTCGCGGTGGTGCTTCTCCATGCGGCGCAGGCGAATGACGTGGCGCATCGTCTTGGTATCGAAGCCGCTCGACTTGGCTTCGTTGTACACGTCCTTGACGTCGTCGCCGAGGCCGCGCTTTTCCTCCTCCAGCCGCTCGATGCGCTCGATGAACAAGCGTAGCTGCTCGGCCGAAACATTGTCGGTCATGACGTCCCCCGATTCCCTTGGATCAACAAAGCGGCGGCTCTAGGCGATCAGCGGCTTCGCCCTCAAGCCTTGCCATCGCCGTCTGCGGCGCTATCCGCCGCGCCGACCGAGAGGGAGTTTCATGCCCGGCCAGTTCACCCCCCGCGCGCGCAAGGTGCGCGTGCTCGCGACGCTCGGGCCGGCGAGCTCGTCGCCCGAGATGATCCGCCGGCTGTGGCTGGCGGGGGCCGACGCGTTCCGCATAAACATGAGCCACGGCGCGCAGGCCGACAAGGCGACGCTGATCGGCCACATTCGGGCGCTGGAGCGCGAGGTCGGGCGGCCGATGACGATCTTGGTCGACCTGCAAGGGCCCAAGCTCCGCGTCGGCCAGTTCGCCGAAGGGCGGACGGAGCTCACCGTCGGTCAGGACTTCGCGCTCGACCGGGCGCAGGGCGCGGGCGACCGCGACCACGTCCACCTCCCCCACCCCGAGCTGTTCGCTGCAGCGCGGCCGGGGACGCGGCTGTTGCTCGACGATGGCAAGCTGGTCCTGCGCGTGACGGAAGCCGAGCCCGACCGCATCGACACGCGGGTGGAGGTCGGCGGCACCTTGTCCAACAACAAGGGCGTCAACGTTCCCGACGTGGTGGTGCCGATGGCGGCGCTGACGCCCAAGGACCATTCGGACCTCGCCTTCGCCCTCGATCAGGGCGTCGACTGGATCGCCCTGTCCTTCGTGCAGCGGCCGGAGGACGTGGCGGAAGCCAAGCGGTTGATTGGCGGGCGCGCCGGGCTGCTCGCCAAAATTGAGAAACCGGCGGCGATCCACCGCCTGACGGAGATCGTCGAAATCGCCGACGCGGTGATGGTGGCGCGCGGCGACCTCGGCGTCGAGCTGCCGCCGGAAACGGTGCCGCCGCTCCAGAAGCAGATCGTGGAGATCTCGCGCCGCTACGGCCGGCCGGTGGTGGTGGCGACGCAGATGCTGGAAAGCATGATCAAGGCTCCGGTACCCACCCGCGCGGAAGTGTCGGACGTCGCTACGGCCGTGTACGACGGGGCGGACGCGATCATGCTGTCGGCGGAAAGCGCCGCGGGCGATTACCCGGAGGAGTCGGTCGCGATGATGGACCGCATCGCGCGCACGGTGGAGGCGGACCCAATGTTCGGCGCGCGGGTGCATTTCACCGAAACGCGGCCGGACCTGACCACGGCCGACGCAGTGGCGGAGGCAGCAACCGCGATGGCCCCAACCGTGTCGGCGCGCGCGATCGTGTGCTTCACCGCGTCCGGCTCCACCGCGCGCCGCATCGCGCGCACGCGGCCGCCGGTACCGACGCTCGTCCTCACCCCTGAAGCGCGCACGGCGGGCCGCATGGGGCTGGTGTGGGGCGCGCACGGGGTGCTGACCAAGGACGTCGGCAGCTTCGAGGAGATGGTGGCCAAGTCCAAGCGCATGGCACTGCGGCATGGGCTGGCGGAGGCGGGGGACCGGATCATCGTCACCGCGGGCGTGCCGTTCGGCATCCCCGGCGCGACGAACGTGATCCACGTGGTGCGGCTGACGGGCAACGAGTTGAAGGGGTACGACGAATAGGGGCGAGCGCCGCAGAGTTCCCAGCTCCTCAGACCTCGTCCATCAACCCCGGCAGCTTGTCGGGGATTTCCCGCGCGAGGAAGCCCAGCCGCCCCCGCTCGTGCGCGAGGAGGCGGCCTGCCTCGCCGTGCAGCCACACGCTCCACAGCAAGGCCCCCAACGGGTCGAGCCCGCGCGCGAGCATCGCGCCGACGATGCCGGCGAGCGTGTCACCGGAGCCGGAGGTGCCGAGCCCCGGCACCTCGCCGCGGTAGAAGAAGGCGCGGCCGCCCGGCGCGGCGATCCGGCTGGTCGATCCCTTGCACAGCGCGGCCGCGCCGTAGCGCTCGGCGGCGCGGGCGGCGGCGCGCGCCGGGTCGGCCTCGACCTCCTCCGTCGAGCAGTCGAGCAGCGCGCACATCTCGTCCGCGTGGGGCAGCAGCACCAGCCCGCCCGCCCAGCCCCGCGCCCGCTCCGCCATGTCAGCGACCGCGCGGAGGCAGGCAGCGTCGAGCACCAAGGCGACGGGCTCACCGCCCGCCAGCATGAGCTCCAGCAATCGGCGCGTTTCCTCGCCGCCCATCATGCCCGGGCCGACAACCGCGGCGGTCGTGCCGCGCAACCGCCCGGCGACTTCCTCCAGCGCGCTCGCGGCGAAGCCGCCCGCCGCCGTCTCGGGGTAGCCCGCGACCAGCGCTTCCGGGATCGCCATCGCCATCGGCACCGCGACCGACCCGGCGGTGGCGATGCGGAGCTTGCCCGCGCCGGCGCGAAGGGCAGACACACCAGCGAGCAGCGCGCCGCCGGGGATGGTGCGCGAACCGCCGACCACCAGCACGCGGCCGCGGTCCTCCTTACCCGCCGCGCCGGCGTGGCCGGGCAGCGGGAAATCGCGGCGGAGCAGCGGCAGGTCAAGCTCGACCGCGCTCATCGCGCCGCCACCAGCGCGTCGGGGGCGGAGGTGGCGCGCGCGTCTGGCGCGTCGTCGAGCGGCGCGCTGAAGTTGTAGCGGAGAAGGCGCGGCAGCTGCTCGCCGTGCTCTTCCTCCTCGAAATCATACTCGCACACGCCGCAGTTCACCACGTCGCCCGCGGCGTCGATCTTCAGCACGGCGGCCTCGTCCATCTCCTCCAGCACGTAGCGTAGGCACAGCACGACGACCTGGTGGCAGACGATGAGCACGCGGCGGTCGGCATAATGGAGGCTCACCGTGTCGAGCGCGCTCCGCAGCCGCAGGATCACGTCCGCCCAGCTCTCCCCGCCGGGCGGGCGATGGTAGAACTTGCCGAGCAGCGCGCGGGCGTCGGCCTCGTCGGGGAGGCGCTGGCGGACGCCGGCGGGGGTCAGCCGGTCAAGGATGCCGAACTCGCGCTCGCGCAGACGCTCGTCGAGGATGGGCGGCCGCGCCTTGCCGGTGACGCCGCCCGCTTCGCAGATCGCGCGCGCCGTCTGCCGGGCGCGGACGAAGGGCGACGAGAGCATTACTTCCGGGCGTTCGGCCTCTGGTAGCGCCGCGAACCAGCGGCCCACGGCGGCGGCCTGGGCGTGGCCGAGATCGGACAAGGGAACGTCCGCGTCGCGCAGCGGCATATCGACCACGGCGAGCCCGGCGGCGTCCGCGGCGGCGGTGGCGACGTTGCCCGCGCTCTGACCGTGCCGCACGATCCACAGCCGCGCGGGCCAGCGTTGGCTCGAAGCTACCATGAGCGGAACAAAGCGCGACGGCGGCGCCGTGTTCCCGATGGTCGCGGGGCTAGATCAGCCCTGTCGCGCCTTGAAGCGCTTCTGCGTCTTGTTGATGACGTAGGTGCGGCCGCGGCGGCGGATCACGCGGCAGTCGCGGTGGCGCGACTTGAGCGACTTGAGCGAGTTGCGGATCTTCATGGCCGTACAGCCTGCTTTCACTTGTCGGTGGTTGGGAGAAGCGCGGCCCCTACGGACGGAGGCCGCTTCCGTCAAGGCGAGCGCGGAACGTGCATCGAATGTTCTCCCTGCGCGTTGCAGGGGCGAAACAAATATGGAGTACCTCTAGTGAGCACCCGGATCGTCAAGCCCGCCGCCATCGCGCTGCTCGCGCTCGCCGGGATCGGCGGCGCGGCCGAGGCGCAGCGCGCCGGGCGCCCCGCGCCCGTGCAGGTCACGCGCGTCCACCTGGAGAACACGGTCACCCCCGCCCCCACCGACGTGGAGGCGCGCGCGCGGGGCGAGGTGTCGCCAGCCGACATGACGCAGTACCAGAACGCGGTGGCGGCCCAGCTGGTCCGCATCAAGTTCCGCCCGGCCACGGCCGACGGCGGGGCGGCCTATGTCGCTACGGTGGACGTGCTGCGCGGCGACCGCGCGGGCGTTCTGCGCCGCGTCGGTCCGCTCACCGGCGTCCGCGCGGCGGACTCACCTTCCCAAAACGCTGGTCAGCAGGCGGTGCTGCTCTCCGTCCAGCTGCAGCGCCGCGCGGACGGCAGCGTGGTGTGGGAAGGCCGCGCGATCGGCCCCGCGCGCGGCGACGCCGCGGCCACCGCGCGCCGCCTGTCGGCCGCCCTGTTTCGCGGCTTCCCCGGCGCGTCCGGCCAGACCATCGCTGTGCGATGAGCCCAAGCTGGCGGGTCAACAGCCAGTTCGACGGGGGCAATATCCGGGTCCGCTCGATCAATGGCGATCGGGCGGAGCTGGAGATCGTCGCCGACAACGGGTCCGACTTTTACCAATGGTTCTTCTTTCGCGTGGTCGGCGCGGCCGGGCGGCGGCTGAGCCTGCGCATTGGCAACGCGGGCGGCGCGGCCTACCCGGACGGCTGGCCGGGCTACGCCGCGCGCATGAGCGTGGACCGGGCGGAGTGGCTGCAGGTACCGACGCGCTACGAGGGCGGGGTGCTGGTGATTGAGCCGGAGGTTCCGGCCGACAGCGCATGGTTCGCCTATTTCGCACCTTACTCGGAGGAGCAGCACCACGACCTCGTCGCCTCCGCCGCCTTGCAACCGGGGGTGCGCTACCGCTCGCTCGGCCGCTCGCTCGACGGGCGGGAGATCGACTGCCTTGAGCTCGGCGAAGGCCCCCTTCAGGTGTGGCTCTACGGCCGCCAGCATCCCGGCGAGACGATGGCGGAGTGGTGGATGGAGGGCGCGATCGAGAAGCTCGTCGACCCCGCCGACCCGGTGGCGCGGGTGCTGCGCCGACGCGCGACGTTCCACCTGGTGCCCAACATTAACCCGGACGGCGCGGCGCGCGGCCACCTGCGCACCAACGCCAAGGGCGTGAACCTCAACCGCGAATGGCACGCCCCCACCGCCGAGCGGAGCCCGGAGGTGCTGGCGGTGCGCAACGCGATGGACGAGACCGGCGTCGACTTCGCCATCGACGCGCACGGTGACGAGGCGATTCCGGCGGTGTTCCTCGCCGGCTTCGAGGGGATCGCGGCGGTGACCGAGCGGCAGCTGCGGCTATATACGCTATATGAGCGCACGCTGGAGCGGCTTAGCCCCGACTTCCAGACGAAGCGCGGCTATCCCAAGACGCCGGCCGGTCGCGGCAACATGAGCATGTCCACGACGCAGCTGGCCGAGCGTTACGGCGCGGTGTCGATGACCTTGGAGATGCCGTTCAAAGACAACGACGACCTGCCCGACCCGGCTTACGGCTGGTCAGCGGAGCGCTCGAAGCGGCTGGGGGAGGCGTGCCTAGCCGCGCTGCATGCGATCTTGGGGGAGTTGGAGGCGGGGTGACCGCCGCACTTCTCGGCACGTCGTCATCCCGGCCTTCAGCCGGGATGACGGGTGTTTTCGGGATTGGTCGCGCCTTCGCCTACCCGAACAACTCCGTTAGAAACCCCTGCATCGCCGCCCAGGACCGCCTGTCAGCCGCCGCGCTGTACATCTCCGGCCGTCCCGGGTTGGTGAAGGCGTGCACTGTATGGCCGTAGGCGTGAAGCTGCCAGTCCGCCCCCGCCTTCGTCAGCTCCGCCGCAAAGGCGAGCGCCGCGTCGGGGGTCGCGAGCGGATCGTCCCAGCCGTGGAGCGCGAGCACCTTAGCGACGATCCGCGCCGCGGTCAGATAGGGCGGCGGGTCGAACAGGCCGTGGAAGCTGACCACCCCCGCCACCTCCGCCCCGCTCCGCGCAAGGTCCAGCACGCACTTACCGCCGAAGCAATAGCCGATCGCCGCCGTGCGCGCGGCGTCCACCTCCGGCCGGGCGCGCATTGACTCCAGCGCCGCCCGCAGCCGCGCGAGGAGCAGGCGGCGGTCGGCGTTCATCTCCGCCATCCAGCCCAGTGCCTCGTCGAAGCCGGCGGGCGGACGGCCCTTGCCGTAGACGTCGAGGATGAAGGCGCCATAGCCCAAGCCGACGAGGTCCGCCGCGCGGCGCTCCTCCAGCGCGGTGTGGCCCATCACGGTGGGAGCGACGAGCACGCCGGGCCGTGGGCCCGTGTCCCCGTCCCAGATCGCCAGCCCGATCAGGCCGTCGCCGTAGCGCACCTCCTCCCGCCGCATCCTCCGCTCCTTCCTTCGCCCGCCCCGCTCGCCTAGACGCGGCGGGCACAAGCAACGGAGCGCCCATGCCCACCCTCGTCCTAATCCGCCATGGCCAATCGGCGTGGAATCTCGAGAACCGCTTCACCGGCTGGTGGGACGTCGATGTGACGGAGGTCGGGGCGGAGGAGGCGCGCGCGGCGGGACGGCTGCTGCGCGAGCGCGGGCTCGACTTCGACCTCGCCTTCACCTCCGTGCTGACCCGCGCGGTCAAGACGCTCAACTTCGCGCTTGAAGAGATGGGCAGGCTGTGGCTGCCGGTGGAGAAGGACTGGCGGTTGAACGAGCGCCACTACGGCGGGCTCACCGGCCTCAACAAGCAGGAGATGACGGAGCGGGTGGGCGCGGAGCAGGTGAAGATCTGGCGCCGCTCGTTCGACATCCCACCCCCGCCGATTGAGTCGGGGAGCGAGTACGATCTATCGGGCGACCGGCGCTACGCCGGCATCGCGGTGCCCGCGACGGAGTCGCTGAAGGACACCATCGACCGCGTGCTGCCCTACTGGGAGTCCCGCATCGTTCCCGAGCTGCAGGCGGGCAAACGGGTGGTCATCTCGGCCCACGGCAATAGCCTGCGCGCGCTGGTGAAGCACCTGTCTGGCATCTCGGACGAGGAGATCGCGGGGCTGGAGATCCCGACGGGGCAGCCAATCGTGTACGAGTTGGACAAAGGGCTGGAAGCGGTGGACCGCTATTATTTGAAAGACCGGTAGGGGCGCTGACCCTCTCCCCTTCAGGGGAGAGACTCGAGACTTAGCGGAGCGAAGCGCAGCTTAATCGCAGCGGAGAGGGGCTGTGCGGGAACGGCCGAGGACTGAGGCTACCGGCTCGGCCCCTCTCCCAACCCGTAGTGGCCGGGAAGCCGGCCGCTACGCCCCTAAAGGGGAGAGGACGATGTCCCTACATCCCCGGCGGCAGCCCGCCTCCGCCCGGCGGCGGCCCGAACATGCCCTGGGCGGCCGCGCCGGGGGCGACCTCCACGAGTTCGACGTCGAAGTTGAGCACGGCGTCGCCCGGGATCGGGCCGCCCGGCGTGCCTTCCGGGCCGTAGGCGAGCTGCGGCGGGATCCAAATCTCGTATTTGGCGCCCGGCGACATCAGCGTCAGCGCCTCGACGAAACCAGGGATCAGCCCACCTACCGGCATCGGCGTGCCGCGCTGGCCGGCGGGCGTTTCGTCGAATACCGTGCCGTCGAGCAGCTTGCCCCGGTAGTTCACCAGCGCGAGGTCGGCGGGGGTGGCCTTCGCCCCCCTGCCCTGCCGGACCACGCGGTACTGGAGGCCGGAGGTCGTCGTGACCACGCCGTCGGCGCGCGCGTTGGAGGCCAGGAAGGCCTGCGGGCTCGCCGCCGCGACGGCGTCGCGCGTCGTGCCCGCGTAGGCGAGCCCGGCGCCGAGCAGGGACAGGAAGCCGAGCCCGACCCAAAGGCGCGTCACCGCGCCCCGGCGCATCGGGCGGAAAGGAACGGCGGTGTTGGACACGCTGCTAAGCGACGCGGTTCAGCGGACGCCGTCGCGTTCGAGCCGCTTACGGTCAAGCTTGCGCGCGCGGCGGATGGCGGCGGCGCGCTCGCGGGCGCGCTTCTCCGACGGCTTCTCGTAGTGGCGGCGCAGCTTCATCTCGCGGTACACGCCCTCACGCTGCAGCTTCTTCTTGAGCGCGCGCAGCGCTTGGTCGACGTTGTTGTCGCGGACGAGAATTTGCATAAAGGCCGTCACTCTCCGAAAATCTGATGCCAACGCGGCGCGCCGCCGCGGGAACCCCGCGCCGGGCAAGGCCCCGCGCCTACCAGAGCGCCGGCGCACCCGCAAGGCGGATGGTTGCGATGCCCGCCGCCCGCCGCCATGTTCCGCGCCATGACCCAACCTCCCCTGCGCGCGGCCGTGGTGCCCGTCACGCCTTTCCAGCAGAACGCGATGGTGCTGTGGTGCACCGCTACCATGCGCGGCGCGATCGTCGACCCGGGCGGAGACGTGCCGAAGCTGCGCGCGGCGGCCGACAAGGCGGGCGTTTCCGTCGAGAAGATCCTGCTCACCCATGGCCACATCGATCACGCCGGCGGCGCGGCGGAGCTGGCGGAGGCGCTGGGCGTCCCGGTCGAAGGGCCGCACCGCGCCGACGCCTTCCTGCTCGACGCGCTCGACGTCCAGGGGGCGGCCTACGGGATGCGCGCGCGGCCGGTGACGCCCGACCGCTGGCTGGAGGAGGGCGACGTCGTCACCGTTGGCGACCTCGCGCTCCATACCTGGTTCACCCCCGGCCACACGCCCGGCCACATCATTTTCCACCATCCGGCGTCCAGCTTCGCGATCGTCGGTGACGTGCTGTTCCAAGGCTCGGTCGGCCGCACGGACCTGCCCGGGGGCGACATGCCCACCTTGGTGGAGTCGATCCGGACCAAGCTCTGGCCGCTCGGCGACGAGACGGCCTTTGTACCCGGTCACGGCTCCGGCTCCACCTTCGGCCGGGAGCGGCGGACCAACCCGTTCGTCGGCGAGGCGGCGCTCGCCTAGAGTTCGGGGCCTAGGCCATCGTCCCCTCGACGTCGACGCCCCGGTGCGCGCGGTCGACGATGACGGGCAGCGCGACGGCGTAGAGCGCCAACCCGAGCAGGAGCAGCAGCGTCAGCCCAATCCCCGCGCCGCGCAGCGGATTGGGCGCGGGCCGGTCCATGCCGAAGGCATGGAGGACGCGCGCGACGAGGAACAAGGCTCCCGCCAGCCACAGCCACCAGGGCGAGCCGACCGCCAGCTCGATCAGCGCGAGCAGCAGGACGAACAAGGGCGCGTATTCGACGAAGTTGGCGTGGGCGCGCATCCGCGCGATGACCGCGGGCACCCCGCCGTCGCCGACCGACACCTTGTGCCGCAGCCGCAGCTGCCCGACGCGGATCGCCAGCCAGATGTTGAGCAGGGCGGCGCCGCCGGCGATGGTGAGCGTGATCGGCAGCAGCATGGTGGTTCTCCGTTCGGACCTTCTCCCGACCTCTGCCCTACCCCGATCTGGCTGCGCTTGTCGAAGCTCTACCTTCGCTCTTCGGCGGCGGGCCGTCCAAGAAGGCGCTTCGATACTTCGACAAGCTCAGGATCAGCGCGAACGATGTGGGATCGGTGAGCCACAAGCCGGATGCTGGCGGCCCGCGCCTCGCCCGCTTGCCATCGCGTCCGGAATGCGTATAGGCGGGCCCCTTCGCGACATCGGCGTTTCGCGGCCCGCCCCGGCGGGGGATGCGCCGCGCCGCGCTCCTCGTTTCGTATCTAGAACTGGATCAGGTGCCGCATGGCCGTTCCCAAGAGAAAAACCTCGCCGTCCAAGCGCGGCATGCGGCGCAGCCACGACTCGCTCCGCGTCGAAGCCTATCAGGAGTGCCCGAACTGCGGCGAGCTCCACCGGCCGCACAACCTGTGCAACGGCTGCGGCCACTACAACGGCCGCGAGATCGTCCCGGTCCAAGCCTGAAGCCCGAGCGCGGGGACGCGACGACGTGAGCGGCGCGCCCTGCATCGCGCTGGACGCCATGGGTGGTGACGGTGGCCCCGCGGTGATGATCGCGGGGGCCGCCCGCGCGCACGCGCGCCGCCCCGAACTGCGCTTCACCCTGTTCGGCGACGGCCTGGCGATCGAGCGCGAGCTGGCGCGCCATCGGGACCTCCGGTCCGCCGCCACCGCCGTCCACACCCCGGAGGTAATCGAAGCGACGGACAAGCCCGCCCAGGCGATCCGCCGTGCCAAAACGACCTCCATGGGCCAGTGCATCGCCGCCGTGAAGGACGGCCGCGCCCATGCCGCCGTGTCCGCGGGCAACACGGGCGCGATGATGGCGATGAGCAAGCTCGCGCTGCGCACCATGCCCGGCATCGACCGGCCGGCGCTCGCCGCCCTGCTGCCCACGCTCGGCCCGACCGACCTCGTGATGCTCGACCTCGGCGCCAACACGGAGTGCGACGCGCAGAACCTGCTCCAGTTCGCGATGATGGGCGCCGCCTACGCGCGCACCGTGCTCGACATCGAGCGGCCGCGCGTTCGCCTCCTCAACATCGGCACGGAGGAGCTGAAGGGCACGGACGAGCTGAAGGAGGCCGCCGCCGTGCTGCGCGACACCGACTATCTCCCCATGCGTTTCGACGGCTTTACCGAGGGCGACAAGATCAGCCGCGGCGACATCGACGTGGTGGTCACCGACGGCTTTTCCGGCAACATCGCCCTTAAGACGGCAGAAGGCACTGCGCGGTTCGTCACCGACCTGCTGCGCCGCGCGTTTACCTCGTCCATCCGCTCCAAAGCGGGGTTCATGCTGTCCAGGCCCGCGCTGCACATGCTCAAGGTCCACCTCGACCCGAACAACCACAACGGCGCGGTCTTCCTCGGCCTGAACGGGCTGGTGGTGAAGAGCCACGGCGGGGCGGACGAGAAGGGCGTGGCGAACGCGATCCGCGTCGCGGCGCGCATGATCCGCGGCGACATCACCCGGCGCATCGCGGAGGACATCGACAGCCTGTCCGCGCACAGCTTCGCGCGGCCGGAGGGGGCGTGAGCGCGGTGCGGGGCCTTTCCCGGCGCGCCGTGCTGCTCGGCACCGGCTCGGCGCTGCCCCGCCGGCGCGTGAGCAACGCCGAGCTGGCAGAGACCGTCGATACTTCCGACGAATGGATCGTCGAGCGCACGGGCATCCGCTCGCGCTACATCGCGGGCGAGGGCGAGACGACGGGCACGCTGGCGGTCGAAGCCTCGCGCCGCGCGCTGGACGCGGCGGGCGTGCCCGCAGCGGAAGTCGACCTAATCGTGCTCGCCACGGCGACGCCCGACCAAACCTTTCCAGCGGTCGCCACCATCGTCCAGGCCAAGCTCGGCATCCCGGACTGCGTGGCGTTCGACGTCGCCGCCGTGTGCTCCGGTTTCCTGTACGCGTTGACGGTGGCGGACAGCATGGTCCGCGGCGGCGCGGCGCGCACCGCGCTGGTGATTGGCGCCGAGACCTTCAGCCGCATCATGGACTGGGAGGACCGCACCACCTGCGTGCTGTTCGGCGACGGCGCGGGCGCGGTGGTGCTGCGCGCGGAGGAAACGGAGGATCGCGGTATCCTCGCCACCAGGCTCCACGCCGACGGGCGGCACAACGAGTTGCTGTTCGTCGACGGCGGTGTGTCGACCACCGGCACGATCGGCAAGCTGCGGATGCGTGGCCAAGAGGTGTTCCGCCACGCGGTGGTGAACCTGTCCGCCGTGCTGCGCGAGGTGCTGGACGCTGCGGGGCACGATCCTTCGGACGTGGACTGGGTCGTCCCCCACCAGGCGAACAAGCGCATCCTGGACGCCACCGCGCGCAAGCTGGGGCTTCCCCCCGAGCGGGTGGTGGTGACGGTGGACGAGCACGCTAACACGTCGGCCGCCTCCGTGCCCCTGGCGCTCGACGTGGCGGTGAAGGACGGGCGGGTGAAGCGCGGCGACCTGGTAGTGCTTGAGGCGATGGGCGGCGGTTTCACTTGGGGCGCGGCGGTGCTCAGGATTTAGTCCCGAGGCGGGACAACGGCCCGAACGAAGCCCCGCGCGCGACGAACGGCGGCGCGACCCTTTTGCAAGCCGTTCAAATCCATGTATAGTCTTCGCGCAACGCTCGGGGGCGAAAGGGCGGATTAATGGAACAAGCAGGAACAGTGACGCGGGCCGACCTGGCCGACGTCGTGCATCGCGAGATTGGGTTGAGCCGCGCGGAATCGGCGATGATCGTCGAGCGCGTACTCTACCACATGTGCCACGCGCTTTCCGAAGGCGAGAACGTCAAGATCTCGGGCTTCGGCTCCTTCATCCTGCGCGACAAGGGCGAGCGCGTCGGGCGCAACCCGAAGACGGGGGTCGAGGTGCCGATCGCGCCGCGCCGGGTGCTCACCTTCCGCGCGAGCCAGCTGATGCGGGACCAGATCGCCGAAGGCTGAAGCGCGGCGCGGAACCTCCCCCCGTCCCGCCCGCTCTTCGCGGGCATCACGAGGGGGCGGCCGGCATGACCAAGAGCGACGAAGCTTTCCTGACCATCGCCGAGGTCGCGCGCGAGCTGGGCGTCGCGCAGCACATCCTGCGCTACTGGGAGACGCGCTTCCCGCAGCTGAAGCCGCTGCAGCGCGCGGGCAACCGCCGCTACTATCGCCCGGCGGACGTGGCGCTGGCGCGGCGGATCAACCGCTTGCTCAACGAGGAAGGCTACACGGTACGCGGCGTTCAGCAGCTGCTGGCGGGGGCCGAGGAGCCGCGCGTGCCCGCGACTGCCGAGCGCCCGGCGGCGCCGCTGGACGAGCTGCGCGCGATCCGGGCGGCGCTGGCCGACGCGCTGGAGCGGGACAGGATGGCGCTGGAGTGACTCGCCCTACCCTCTCCCCTTCAGGGGAGAGGAGCGAGACTTGGCGGAGCGCAGCTTAGGCGTAGCGGAGAGGGACTGTGCGGGTGGTAGAAGGGACCGAGCTTACTAGCTCGGCCCCTCTCTTAACCCTCTCTCCTAAAAGGGGAGAAGGCTCTTCAGTCCTCCGGCCCCAGCTCCGGGTCTAGGTCGCGCGGACGGATGAAGCGGGCGAGGGTGCCGCCGCCCTCCTCCGCGTCGGCCCAGCGCTCGGCCTCCAGCTCGATCTCCGCCACGGTCGCCGTCGGGTATTTCAGCGCGATCTCGCGGCGCAGCGGATTGTCGGGGGTGAGCAGCATGGCGAGCTCCTCCAGGCCCGGGTTGTGCGCGACGAGGAGCAGGCTCCCGACCACGTCGTCCGTCTCGCGCACCACGTCGAGCAGCTGCTGGGCGCTGGCGAGGTAGAGCCGCCGGTCGGGCTCGGCGCGGAGGCTGCGGCCCAGGCTCGCCTCCACCTGCGCGATCGTCTCCCGCACCCGCACCGCGGGGGAGGCGACCGCGCGGTCGAAGCGCAGGTCGAGCTCGCGCAGGTGGCGGCCGACGACGCGCGCGGCGCGCTCGCCGCGGTCGTTGAGCGGCCGATCAAAGTCGCGGAGCGCGGGATCGTCCCAGCCAGACTTGGCGTGGCGCAGCAGCGTCAGGCGCTTCATTCGGGCTCCGTGATACTTTGCTCGGTGAGGGCCGCCCCATGCATTACGGGCCCGGCGTTGGAAAGACGCAGCCGCACCTCCCCGATCGCCTCCGCCAGCGTCACCCGCTGCACGGGCGTGCCGTCCGGAAAGGCGGACAGCAGCCGCGACGGCGTCGCCGCCGAGAGCAGCACGAACAGCCCTCGGTCGTCCGCGCGGCGGATCAATCGGCCGAATGCCTGGGCCAGCCGCGCGCGCACCACCCGGTCGTCGTAGCGGCTCCCGCCCCCGGCGGCGCGGCGCGCAGCGTGGAGCACGGTCGGCCTGGGCCAGGGGACGCCCTCCATGACCACGAGGCGCAAGGAGTGGCCGGGCACGTCCACCCCGTCGCGCAGCGCGTCGGTGCCGAGCAGCGAAGCCCGGGGATCATCGCGGAAGATATCGACCAAGGTGCCCGTGTCGATCGGGTCGACGTGCTGGGCGTAGAGCGGCAGCCCCTCGCGCGCGAGCCGGTCGGCGATCCGGGCGTGGACGGCCTTCAGCCGCTGGATCGCGGTGAACAGACCCAAGGTGCCGCCCTCCGCCGCCTCGATCAGCCGCGCGTAGGCGCCCGCGAGCGCCGCACCGTCGCCGCGCTTGACGTCCGTGACGATCAGCACCTCCGAAAGGTTGGCGTAATCGAACGGGCTCGGCGCGGCGAAGTGCTTGGCGGGCTGGGCGAGGTGCGCCGCCCCCGTGCGCGCCTCCGCCGTCGTCCAGTCGCCGCCGTTGGTAAGCGTGGCGGAGGTGACGAGCACTCCGTGGGCGGGCTTGAGCACTACCTCCGCCAGAGGCTGCGTCGGGTCGAGCCAGTGGCGGCGGACGCCCAAATCGTACTCGCGGCCCTCCACCCGCTCGAGCGCGAGCCAATCGACGAACAGCGGGTCGGCCGGCCCGCCGACGCGCGACAGCAGCCCGACCCAAGCCGCGACGAGCTGCGCGCGCCAGGCGAGCCCGCTAATCGCCCCCTCGATCCGGGCGCGGGCGGGCGCGTCGAGCCAGTCCGGCGCGTCCTCCAGCACCGCCTCTAGCCGTCCGCCGAGCGCGACCAGCGGACGGTGCAGCCCGTCCAGCGCCTCGAGCGCGGGCTGCGCGGCCTCCACTAGCGCGCCGTCGGGCTCGGCGAGTTCCGTTTCCAGCCCGTAGCCCGCGTCCTGCGCCTCGGCACGCGCGTAGATCGTGCCGCGCACGGCGGCGAGGAAGCTCTCGACCGGGCCGAAGGGCGCGCCCTCGCCCAGCCGCCCGAGCCAGCCGTCGCTGGGCAGCGACTGCGCCGCGTTCACGGCGGCGTCGAGCGCCTTGCCCCCCGCCTCATCGTAGCTCGCGACGTCGAGCAATCGCGCGGCCAAGCCCCGCCGCCGGCCGCGCGCGTTCTTCTCCGGTCCCACGAGCCAGCGCCGGAGCTCGATCGTCTCCGCGCCGGTGAAGGCGACGGCGAAGGTTCCGTCGGCGGCGTCGTGTAAGTGGTGGCCTTCGTCGAAGACGATGCGGGTCGGCCGACCGCGGCCGTCCTGGGATGCCCCGCCCCGGTCGCCCCGCGCGGCGTTGACCATCACCAGCGCGTGGTTGGCGACGACGAGGTCGGCGTGCTCGGACGCGCGGCTCGCCCGCTCGATGAAGCAGCGACGGTAGTGCGGACAGCCGGCGTAGACGCACTCGCCGCGCCGGTCGGTGAGCGCGGTCGCGCCTGCGCGGCGGAAAAGGCTCGGCAGCCAGCCTGGCAGGTCGCCGCCGACCATGTCACCGTCCCGCGAGTAGGCCGCCCAGCGCGCGACCAGCTGCGCGAGCACTGCGGCGCGCCCCGCGAAGCCGCCTTGGGTCGCGTCCTCAAGGTTGAGGAGGCACAGGTAGTTCTCGCGGCCCTTGCGGACGACCACGCGGCGGGCGCGCTCGGCCGGATCGGGATAGATCCGCGCCGTTTCGCGGTCGAGCTGGCGCTGCAGGTTCTTGGTGAAGGTGGAAACCCACACCGCGCCGTCGGCGCGCGCGGCCCAGAGCGAGGCGGGAGCAAGGTAGCCGAGCGTCTTGCCGATGCCCGTGCCGGCCTCCGCTAGAAGCAGGTTGGGCCGCTCCTTGCCCGGGCGCGGGGAAAAGGCGTAGGTCGCGGCGGCCGCGTAGTCGCGCTGGCCGGGGCGCACTTCCGCGCCGCCGCCGACGAGCTCGGCTAGCCGCGCGGTCGCCTGCTCGGGCGCGACCGACACCGGCCGGGGCGACGCGCGTGGGGGCTGCTCCTCCCATTCGGGCAGCCGCGAGAAGAGCCAGCGCTCCTGCCCCTCTGGGCGTTTCAGTCGCGGGCCGACGAGCCCGGCCCAGGGCCAGCGCAGCCGGTGGAGGTTGCCCGCGGAGGTCCACGCGCCTTCGCGCTCCGCCCAGTCGTCGCGGCCGAGCCGGGCGAGCAGCTCCTCCGCCGCGCGCAGGAAGAAGGCCGCGGCCGCCGCGTCGTCCGCCGGCTCCGGCAGGCCGAGCGCGTGCGCCATGCCCTTGGCCGTTGGCACGGCGAAGCGCGCCGGGTGGACGAAGGCGAACAGTTCGAGGAGGTCGAGCCCGCTCAGCTCCGGATAGCCGAGCCGCTGGCCGACGAGCGGCGCGTTCAGCACCACCATCGGCGTTTCGGCGGCGAGCCCGATCGCGTCGCCGCGCCCCACCCCGCGCGTCTCGCCGCCGGGCGCGGAAATCCAGATCCCGCCGTGGGTTGCGTGCAGCGCGGGATAGGGCAAAGACGCCATCTCGCTCCAATTAGCCCCCCGGAACGAAAGGACAACGGTGACCGTCCCCCCGGAGCTCCGCGATGCAGCGATCCGCTCGAAGGCGTGGCCCTACGAGGAAGCGCGCAAGCTCCTGAAGCGCTACCCGGACGGTGCTCCGCCCAAGGGCCACGTCCTGTTCGAGACCGGCTACGGCCCCTCGGGCCTGCCGCACCTCGGCACCTTCCAGGAGGTCGCGCGGACGTCGTGGGTGCGGCACGCATTCACCGAACTGTCGGACGTGCCGACGCGGCTTGTCTCCTTTTCCGATGACATGGACGGGCTCAGGAAAGTGCCGCCCAACGTGCCGCGGCAGGAGATGATGGCCGCGCACCTCGGCAAGCCGTTGTGCCGGATCCCCGACCCGTTCGGTTGCCACGAGAGTTACGCGGCGCACAACAACGCGCAGCTCCGCACCTTCCTCGACCGCTTCGGCTTCGCCTACGAGTTCTTCGCCTCGTCCGACTGCTACGGCTCGGGCCGCTTCGACGACGCGCTGCGGCTGGTGCTGGAGCGTTACGGAGCGATCCTCGACGTCATGCTGCCGACGCTCGGCGAGGAGCGGCGGCGGACCTATTCGCCCGTGCTGCCCATCTCGCCGGCCGACGGGACGGTGCTACAGGTGCCGGTCGAGGTCGTCGACGCGGGCCGCGGCCTCGTCCGCTTCGACGACCCGACGGCGGGGCGGATCAAGCACTGCATCTTCGGCGGCGGCGCAAAACTTCAGTGGAAGGCGGATTGGGCGCTGCGCTGGGTGGCGCTCGGCGTCGATTACGAGATGGCGGGCAAGGACCTGATCGACAGCGTGGTGCAGTCGGGCAAGATCGCCCGCGCGCTGGGTGCGCGGCCGCCGGAGGGCTTCAACTACGAACTGTTCCTCGACGAGCACGGCGAGAAGATCAGTAAGAGCCGAGGAAACGGCGTCACCATCGACGAATGGCTGCGCTATGGCCCGGAGACCTCCTTGAGCTTCTACCTCTACCGCGAGCCCAAGCGGGCCAAAGCGCTGGGCCCGAGCGTGATCCCGCGCGCGATCGACGAGTATGGGCAGTCGCTCGCGCTCTACCCCGAGCAGGACTGGGACAAGCGCCTCGGCAATCCCGTGCACCACGTCCACGCCGGCGACCCGCCGTCCGCGCGCGTCCCCCTCACCTTCGGGCTGCTCCTCAACCTCGTCGGCGTCGCGGGGACGGACGACCCCGCGCTGCTGTGGGGCTTCGTCCGCCGCTACGTGCCCAACGTGTCGCCCGACACGCACCCGGAGGTCGACGCGCTCATCGGCCACGCGCTGGCCTACCATCGCGACTTCCTAGCCGGCAGCCTGCGCCGCCGCGCGCCCGGCGCGCGGGAAGCCGCCGCGCTGCGCGCGCTTGACGCGCGGCTGGCAGCGTTGTCGTCCGAGGTGGACGCGGAGACGATCCAGAACGAGGTCTACGCCGTCGGCAAGGAGGCCGGGTTCGAGCCGCTACGCAACTGGTTCAAGGCGCTGTACGAATGCCTGCTCGGCTCGGAGCAAGGGCCACGGATGGGAAGCTTCTTCGCGCTCTACGGGCTAGAGAACAGCCGGCGGCTGATCGCGGACGCGCTGGAGCGGGCGGAAACCTAAGCCCCTCCCCTTCAGGGAGGGTTGGGGTGAGGCTGTCCGACCAGCGCCACTGTTCAGCGGTGGTGAATGACGACACGTTCCCACCCCAACCCCTCCCCTGAGGGAGGGGCTTAAGCTCGGTCCGACGTCGCACTCACCCCTTCGTCGCCGCGATCCAGCGGTCCAGCTTCTGCTCCAAGATGCCCATCGGTAGCGCTCCCGTCATCAGCAGCTGCGCGTGGAAGGCGCGCGGATCGAAGCGGGGGCCGAGCTCGCGCATTGTCTTGTCCTTGAGGCGGAGCATGGTGAGCTGGCCGATCTTGTAGGCGAGCGCCTGGCCGGGGATGGCGATGTAGCGCTCGACCTCGGCCGTCGCGTCCGTGCGGCCCATGCCGCTGTTCGCCAGCATGTAGGCGATGGATCGGTCGCGGGTCCAACCTTTGGCGTGGAGCCCGGTGTCGACCACCAGTCGCATTGCGCGCAGCATCTCATCGTCCAGGCCGCCGAAGCGCTGGTATGGGTCGGTCTCCAGGCCCAACTCGTCGTACAACGTTTCGGCGTAGAGCGCCCAGCCTTCGACGAAGGCGGTGTTGCCGCCGAAGCGCATGAAGTCAGGTAGCGCCGTGTTCTCCTGCGCGAGGCTGATCTGAAAATGGTGCCCGGGCGCGCCCTCGTGGAGGTAGAGCGTCTCCATGCCGAAGGTGGTGCGCGACGGCAGGTCGTAGGTGTTGAAGTAGAACACGCCCGGCCGCGAGCCGTCCGGCGCGCCCTGCTGGTAGGAGCCGCCGGCGTCCGTCTTCTCGCGGTAGGCGGGGACCGGCCTGATCTCGAGCGGGGTGCGGGGCAGCGTCGCGAACTGCGCGCCGATGCGCGCGTCCACGCGGCGGCCGATCGCCTCGTAGCCTCCGCGGAGCGCGGCGGCGCTCGCCGGCTTGAACTTCGGATCGGTGCGAAGGTGGTCGAAGAATTGGGCGAGCGTGCCGCCGAAACCGACGCGGGTCTTGATAGCCTCCATCTCGCCGCGGATGCGCGCCACCTCGCGCAGGCCGAGCTGGTGGACCTCCTCGGCCGTCAGCGGCAAGGTGGTGTTCTGCTCGATCAGGCGCGCGTAGAGGACGGGACCGCCCTTCATGTGGACGAGGCCCACACCCTCGCGCGCCTGCGGCAGGTAGTCGTTCCGGAGAAAGGCGACCATCCGCTGGTAGGCCGGGTTGATGGCGGTCCTGATCTTCTCCGCCATCGCGGCGCGCAGCCGCGCCTGATCGGCGGCGGGGACCGCCGCGGGGAAGTTCTTCGCCGGCGCGTAGAAGGGCGAGTCCTCAACCGGCTGCGCGAGCTGCAGCTCGAGCTGCTGGATGATGTTGTTCACCACGAGCTTGGGCTGCACCACCCCGCTCGCCAGCCCTTCGCGGAAGCGACCGATCGCGCGGTCGAGGAGGACCACATAGTCGTCATGGCGCCTCAGGTTGTTCTCGTAATCCGCCACCGTCTTGAATGGCGCGGCGCTCTGGCCGGACGCGAGGTCCGGATAGAAAGTATGGAAGCCGTTGAAATGGTCGATCGGCCGCACGGCGGTGAGGGCGAGGATCGCCGGGTCGAAGTTCCTCAGCGACTGTTCCTGGCCGTAGGCGAAGACGTCGTAGGCGAGCCGATCGGTCTCGCCCAGCTCCGCCCGCGGGATGGCGCGCAGCTCGGCCAAATCGCGCTGGGCGGCCGCGCGTTCCGCATCGAAATAAGCGGGGGTGATGTTGTCGCCGAGCCGGTCGGCGTAGCGCAGATCGCCGCGGAACAGGGCTTGGATCGGATTGCGCCGCAGCTCGTCCTCGTTGGAGCGGGCGAACAGCGCGCGGAGGCGCTGGGCGGCGGTCTCGGAAGAAGCGGGCGCGGCGGCCTGGGTCGAGGTGGCGGCGGTGACCACCGCATCGCTCGTCGCGGCGCAGGCGGTGAGCGCGAAGGGAGCGGCGAGGAGGAGCTTGAACGGGTTCAGCATGGGGCCTCGAAGTGAGCGGACGAAAATCGACGTTATCTCTACCCCGTCAGCCCTGAGCTTGTCGAAGGGCGGCGAAAAGGGCCGACGGTGGCGAGTGTCGCCCGGCGTTCGACAAGCTCAGGGCTGACGAGTTTACATAAAGGTAGATATGACTCAGTCGATCACTCGCCCGCGCGCCATCACCCAGTCGACCTGCTCCAGCGCGCGCGCGTCGCGCAGCGGATTGCCCGCCACCGCGATGAGATCGGCCGAGTAGCCGGGCGCGATGCGGCCGACCTCGGAGTCGATGCCGAGCAGCCGCGCCGCGCCGATGGTGGCGGAGGCCAGCGCCTCGGCCGGGGTCATGCCGACCAGGGTGACCATCAGCCCGATCTCCTCCGCGTTGCGGCCGTGCTCGAACACGGCGGCGTCCGTGCCGAAGATGACGGGCACGCCTGCGGCGCGCGCGGCGCGGGCGGCCTTGCCAACCTCCGCCAATGTTTGCCGCACCTTGACCTCGACCTGCGGCGTGTAGGTGCCCTTGCCCAAGCGCTCGCGGATGCCGGTGAAGGCCATCAGCGTGGGCACCATGGCGACGTTGTTGCGCTTCATGGCGGCGATCGCGGCGGCGTCGCCGAAGGTGCCGTGCTCGATGGAGTCCACCCCCGCGCGCGCCGCGGCCTCAATACCGCGCGCTCCGTGCGCGTGGGCGGCGACCTTGAGGCCGAGCCCGCGCGCGGTGCGCACGATCGCCGCCATCTCGTCGTCCGTGAAGTGCTGACCGAGACCCCGGGCCTGCTGGGAGAGCACGCCGCCCGTCGCGGTGATCTTGATCAGGTCGGCGCCGGCCCGGCTAAACTCGCGGACGCGGCGGGCGCACTCCTCTGGTCCGGTGCAGGTGTTGTTCGCGCCGAGCACGGCGACGACATCCGGCCGGAAGCCGGACACGTCACCGTGCCCGCCGACGATGGAGATCGCGGGGCCGGAAGAGACGATGCGCGGCCCCGGGATCGCGCCGGACGCCGTGCCGCGGCGCAGCGCGAAGCCGACCTGCGGCGGGCTGCCTAAGTCGCGCACGGTGGTGAAGCCCGCGCGCGCAGTGATCAACGCGTTCTTCGCGCCCGCCACCACCGCATCCTCCGCGGTGCTCACCGCCTCCTGCCAGAAGGCGTCGTCCGGGTCGCCCGACAGGTGGACGTGGGTGTCGATCAGCCCGGGAAGGACGGTGCGCCCGCGCATGTCGATCAGTCGCGCGCCGGCGGGGGCGGGCTGGTGGCCGGCCGCGACCGCGCTGATGCGGCCGTCGGTCACGGTAATCGTGGACGGGCCGGCGGCGGGGCGCGACGCGTCGGTGATGAGTCGGCCAGCGTGGATGACCACCGTCTCGGCAGCAGCCGGCACGGCGGCGAGCAGGCTGAACGCGCAGAGCGCCAAGCGACGCAGCATTATGATCCTCCCTGTTATTGGGAGGTAAGATGCTGCGCCGGCCGACGCTTTGGCAAGCGCAAAAGCCCTTGCCTCCTCAGGAGCGAAGGTCGCACGTTTCTACCAGAAGAAGTCGTACACCACGTCGACCACCCGCCCATTGTAGATGTCGATGAGCAACGCGTCGTCGTAGTAGCGAACCCAGCGGTACGGCCCGTAGGCGGCCGGCAGCCGGTACCCGTAAGGATCGTCGATCCAGTAGCGCTGGCCATAATAGTCGCGCCCGAGCCGGAAGCCGATCGAGTAGCGTCGGTAGCCGTAGGCGTAGCCGAACGGGTCGTAGTAGCGCGGCGCGCGGAAGATGTAGCCGTAGCGGTCGCGGTGCCCACGCCAGTCGTAGCGCCGGTCGCCGTGCCAGCGGTTGTCCCAGCGCCGATGATCGGCGAAGGCGCGCTCGCGGCGCTCGGCTTCGCGGCGCGCTTCCTGCTCGCGGGCGCGCTGGCGGAAGGCGTCCAGGCGCCCGGGCTCGACCCGATCGCGCCGCGCGCCCGCACCAAAGCCGCCGCGCGGGTCGGCGCCGTCGCCGCCGCCG
>CADCVW010000022.1 GCA_902806235.1 uncultured Sphingomonadaceae bacterium
GCTTCCCCGACGGCGGCGACCGCCGCCGCGAGATCGACGCCGCGCTCGCCGCGGGCGGGCCGCTCGACCTCCTCGCCGAGCACCCGCCCGGCGCGGTCGAACGCTGGCTGGACGGCGCGGGGGCGGCAGCGGTCGGCGAGGTCGCGACCGTGGTCCTGCGCTCCCCCGACCCCGACGACCTCACCTTGCGCGAGGCGCGCCTGCTCGCTCGTGCCGACCGCGTGGTCCACGGCCCGGACGTGCCCCCCGCGCTGCTCGCTCGCGCGCGCGCCGACGCGGAGCGCGCGGCCGGCCCGGACGTTCCCCAACGGGAGGGACTGACGGTGGTGCTGCGGATGGCGCGGGCGTGAGCCGCTATTACGTGGTGAAGGACGGCGCGGGCCGCGCCGTGCCGCTGGACGAGGCGGAGGCGGCGTGGCCCGCCGCGACCTTCGTCTGGATGCGGCTCGACGGGCGCGACCAGGTCGCGCTCGATTGGCTCGCCGCCCACCAGGAAGTGCCGGAGGTCGTCCGCACCGCGCTCACCGCGCAGGAAACACGGCCGCGCGCCGAGCGGATCGAGCACGGCGCGCTGGTCAACCTGCGCGGGCTGGGACTGACGCCGGAGGACGATCCCGACCCGCTCGTCTCCATCCGGCTGTGGGCGGAGCGCGGGCGGGTAATCTCCGTCAGCTTCCGCACCCTGTCGGTGATGCGCGGCGTCGAGCAGCTGGTGTGCGAGGGGACCGTGCTCGACCCCGGCGACCTCATCGCCGCGCTCGCCGCCGCGATCACCGACGAGCTCGACCCGGACGTCGCCGGGCTCGGCGACTCGCTCGATGAGTGCGAGTCTATGCTAGAAAGTGGCGGCATCGGCACCATGCGCCGCGCCGTGTCGGGCGCGCGCGGCCAGGCGATCAGCTACCGCCGCTTCGTGGCGCCGCAGCGCCAGGCGCTGGAGAAGCTCGCGGCCTTCGACGCCGACTGGCTGGAAGAGCCCGACCGCCAGCACCTGCGCGAGGCCGCCGACCGCTGCGCGCGCATGGCGGAGGAGCTGGAAGCGGTGCGCGAGCGCGCCGCGCTGATGCACGAGCAGCTCACCGACCTACGCGCCGAGCAGCTCGATCAGCGCGGGCTCGAACTGTCGATCGCCGCCGCGATCTTCCTGCCGCTGACCTTCATCACCGGGCTGTACGGGATGAACGTGCAGGGCATCCCCTTCGCGGAGCAACCCTGGGGCTTCTGGGCGGTGGTGGGGATGTGCGCGGCGCTTGCCGCGGCCATCGCCGGCTATTTCGTGCGCCAGCACTGGCTTTCTCGCTAAGCGGGCGATCGTCGAGCGGGTCCTCGACCTCTGCTTCCCAATTGCCCGTTCGCCCCGTGAGCGGTCCTGAACGGACCGTCCATGTCGAAGGGCTCTCCTTGTCGCGTGGAGGAGGAAAGGGCTTCGACGGGCTCAGCCCAAACGGCTGTTCGAGCGCGGGTCTTGGCCTTGCTCCGGGCGGGGCCTCCGGCCGTCTAAGCTCCCGCTCCAGCGCGCTCAGGCCCTGCTCCAGTCGGCGGCTCTCGTCCAGCCTGCCCCCCAGCCGCGCGCGCAGGATGGCGATCTCGGGCGCGCGGCTCGTGATCGCGCGCCCTCCCCCACCGCGGTGTCGGCGCGGCGCAGGTTGGCGAGCGTCGCGCTGCGGCTGAGCAGCCAGCGGGCGCGGGAGAACAGCAGCTCCCAGTCGTAGGGCTTGGCGAAATAGTCGTCCGCCCCCGCGGCGAGCGCGTCTACCGACGCGTCGCGGTCGCTGCGCGCCGTCACCGCCACCACCGGCAGGTCGGCGAGGCTCCGGTCGGCGCGCAACGCGCGGAGCAGCGCGCCCGCGCCGCCGCCGGCGAACCCTCAGTCGAGCAGCAGCAGGTCGGGCTGATTGAATTGGCAGGCCCGGAGCGCCGCGTCCATCGCGTCCGCCGTTGCCGCGCCGTACCCCTCGGCGCGCAGCCGCCGGGCGATCACGTCGGCGTGGGCGGCGTTGGCGTCCACGACGAGGACGCGGCGCTGGGACGCGGCCGCGAAGCGCCCCGCGAGCACCGGTTCCCCATCGAGCAGCAGCTTGTCGGCCATACGCTTACTCCGTCGAATTACGGGCGGAAGCTATGGCGGGACGCGGTGATGCGTCTCTTAAGTCGTTCTGCAATTTTGATTTATATGCTTTAACGTGGTCGCTTATGCTACGGAACGGGCGCGAGAAGTCAGCAGAGCGACAACTTGCCTACCTCATTGACTGTCAGCGCTTAACGTAGATCAGCGATGGCTAGGTCTTGCAGGCAGCGGGCGAGGGCCGCCGGGTCGCGCGTGGCGGGCTGCGGGGCGGTGTAGGCCGGCACCGCGACCGGACGGCCAATCGTTACTGCGCCAAACGGCTGCGGCCCGGAATAGCCGCGACAGCCCATCACCGCGCGCAACATCCGCGGCGGGGTGTCGTAGGCCTCGTCGCTCAAGCGGAAGGTGCCGTGGTGGATCGCGATGCCCCGCCCGGCGCCCAGCCGCTTGAACACCTCCGCCGCCTGGAGCGGGCCGATGTGGGAACTGGTATGCAGTTGCCCGGGCGCGAAGCGGAACGCGCCGATGGGGATCAGCGCCAGCCGCACCGGCCCCAGCGCCGCTGCTTCCGCCGGCCAGCGCCCGTCGCCGAACCCTGTGTCGCCCGCGAAGAACAGGTTGCCGCCGGGCAGGGACACGACGAAGCTCGACCATAGCGCGCGGTTGCGGTCGGCGAACCAGCGCGAGCCCCAATGGTGGTTGCGGTTGACGGTCACGGCGACGCCAGGGCGGACCGGGACGCGCGCGCCCCAGTCGAGCGCTCGGGCGGGGACGCCGGCCTGACGGATGACCGCGTCGTTGCCGAGGCTGGTGACGACCAGCGGCCGGTCGCGTTCCCAGAGCCGGCGGAGCGTGGGCAGGTCCATGTGGTCGTAGTGATTGTGGCTGACGAGCACGAGGTCGATGCGCGGCAGGTCCTCGAAGCGAACGCCCGGCGCCGCCACCCGCCGCGGCCCGACGAAGCCGAAGGGCGAAGCGCGCGCCGACCAGATCGGGTCGGTGAGGATGTTCAAGCCGTTCGCCTGCACCAACACGGTGGCGTGGCCGACCCAGGTGGCGACCATGCGCCCGGGCTCCGCCACCCGCGCCGGGGGCCGGCCGGGCGTCACCGCCACCCGCTCCGGCCAAGGCCCGCGCTCGCCCGGACCGAGCAGCCGGCTCAGCAGGAACCCGCGACGTCCTGAGCTCGTCGAAGGACCCCCGCCCGGCGGCGCGCTCGTGTCGTCGCCGTCCGGGTTGAAGAAGCGCTCGCCGTCGTAATGGCCCGTGCGCGGCCCCTCGTAGTAGATCCGGTCGAGGAAGGGCGGGACCAGCGTGGGCGAGAGGCACAGCGCGACGACGAGCCAGAAGACGGCTCGGCCGAGGGTTCGGGTCGCGCGACGCATGGGGGTTCACAACGCGCGCCGGCCCGCGAGGCTGCGTTGGCGCGGCAACATATGATGTACCATCCCGCCCCCGCGTACCCACTAGTGATAGTGCCCCCGCTATCCCCAGTCCCCGAAATGTTGGGGATAAGTCGGAAATGAGTCGGTGCCCGAATCTTATTCGACGCGTTAGGCTGGTCTGGTTGACGAAATCGGATGGACGCCCATCCGGTCGCTCCTGGCGCGATGCGGGGCTTTACTCCCATACGTGAACGGAACAAGAACAAGGACGCGAGATGGACTATTCGAGCACCGCCGGAGGCGACATGACCGCGACCACCCTGGATCACCCCGCGAGCGCGCCGGCGGCCCCCGCCGTGACGCCCGACTCGCACAGCATCCGCCCGCAGCCCTACCCGGTCGAGGTCGACCACGGCCGCGACGCGCTGCTCACCGATTTCGGCAAGGAAACGCTGCGCGACCGCTACCTGCTGCCGGGCGAGTCCTACCAGGACCTGTTCGTCCGCGTCGCCTCGGCCTACGCCGACGACGCCCCTCACGCGCAGCGGCTGTATGACTACATCAGCCGCCTGTGGTTCATGCCCGCCACCCCCGTGCTGTCCAACGGCGGCACCGGACGCGGCCTGCCGATCTCGTGCTACCTCAACTCGGTGTCCGACAGCCTGGAAGGCATCGTCGCCACCTGGAACGAGAACGTCTGGCTGGCGTCGCGCGGCGGCGGCATCGGTACCTACTGGGGCGCGGTGCGCGGCATCGGCGAGCCGGTGGGGCTGAACGGCAAGACCAGCGGCATCATCCCCTTCGTCCGCGTCATGGACTCGCTGACGCTCGCCATCAGCCAGGGCTCGCTCCGTCGCGGCTCGGCCGCCTGCTACCTCGATATCTCCCACCCGGAGATCGAGGAGTTCCTGGAGATCCGGAAGCCCTCCGGCGACTTCAACCGCAAGGCGCTCAACCTCCACCACGGTGTGCTGCTGACCGACGCGTTCATGGAAGCGGTGCGCGCCGGCGACGAATGGGTGCTCCGCAGCCCCAAGGACGGCTCCGCCCGCGCCACCGTCGACGCGCGCTCCTTGTTTCAGAAGCTCGTCGAGACCCGGCTGGCCACCGGCGAGCCCTACATCGTGTTCATCGACAAGGTGAACTCGACCATGCCGCGCCACCACCGCGAGCTCGGGCTCAAGGTTTCCACCTCCAACCTCTGTTCGGAGATCACGCTGCCGACGGGCCGCGACCACTTAGGGAACGACCGCACGGCCGTCTGCTGCCTGTCGTCGCTCAACCTCGAGACCTGGGACCAGTGGCAGGGCGACCGCGTCTTCATCGAGGACGTGATGCGCTTCCTCGACAATGTCCTTCAGGACTACATCGACCGCGCCCCCGACGAGATGGCCCGCGCCAAGTACAGCGCAATGCGCGAGAGGTCCGTCGGACTAGGCGTGATGGGCTTCCACTCCTTCCTCCAGGCGCGCAACATCCCGTTCGAGAGCGCGCTGGCGAAGTCGTGGAACCTCCGCATGTTCCGCCACGTCCGCGCCCAGGCCGACGAGGCGTCCATGATGCTCGCTCAGGAGCGCGGGCCCTGCCCCGACGCGGCCGACACCGGTGCGATGGAGCGCTTCTCCTGCAAGATGGCGATCGCGCCGACCGCCTCCATCTCCATCATCTGCGGTGGCACCTCGGCGTGCATCGAGCCGATCCCGGCCAACATCTACACCCACAAGACGCTGTCCGGCAGCTTCTCGATCCGCAATCCGTATCTGGAAAAGCTGCTGA
>CADCVW010000023.1 GCA_902806235.1 uncultured Sphingomonadaceae bacterium
CCTCCACCCGGCCGCGCCGTGCCCGGATCGCATGCGCCCCCTCCAGGATGTGCAGCGTCAACGTCACGCCCGACCGCCGCACGCCCAGCATCAGCGCCATGAAGTCGTGGGTGATCAGGAACTCGTCGCCGTCCACCCGGTCGTGGCACATCAGGAGCCAGCGGGCGAGCCGCTCGGCGAGCGTGTAGCGCGCGTTGGCGTGCGCGGTGCGCCCCGCCTGCACGGCCATGACGTGGGCGAAGCGCAGCAGCAGCGTGCGCATTGTCGGGCTTTGCTCAAGCGCGTCAATCAGCTCCCCAACAGGCATGACCAGCGCGCCCGGTCCTGCGATCTGGACAAAGGACTCGTTGGGCGAACGGTCGGAGCCGAGCAGCACGGGGACGGCCGACAGGCCTTCGCGACCGGACAGCCCGACCTCCATCGGCTGGTCCTCCTCGTCGACCGCAACGATGGAGCTGACGCCGCCTTCGGGAAAGTAGCATTCCTCGATCGGCTCGTCGGGGCGGTACAGCGGCCAGCGCAGCGGCAACGGCACGCGCCGGAGGTGCGGCGCGAGCAGCGCAAAGTCCCCGGCGGACAGCGCGTTGAGGAGCAGGTTGCCGGTAGCCGGCCGTGCCTGGAGGGACATGATGCTTCGCCTCGGGAGAGGGCGGAAGCGCGACGCATCTCCCAGCCGCTCGCGCCCGGGTCGACCAGCAAGCGATGATGATAGTTTAGCAACGGCGCGGCGCACGCTCTTCAACTTATGTCAGTCCCGCCGCGGCCGGTCGTCCTTCCTCCCACGCGCGGCCGCCTTGCGCGGCGGGGCGGGCCGGTCCTAGCTGCCCGCCATGGCGCTCCCGCCCTACGACGTCGTCATCCCGGCCTTCGACTGCGCCCACGTCGTCGCGGACGTCGTGCGCGGCGCGCTGGCCCAGTCGCACCCGCCGCTCCGCGTGATCATCGTCGACGACGGCTCGACGGACGGCACCCCCGCGCTCCTGCTCCGCCTCATGGCCGAACATCCGGCGGTACTCCCCCCCCTGCTCCCCCGCAACGGCGGCTCGGCCGCCGCGCGCAACGCCGGCATCGCCGCTTCGCGCGCGCCGTGGCTCGCCTTTCTCGACAGCGACAACCTATGGATGCCCAACGCGGCCGGAGTCTTGCTGACCGCCGCCGGGCCGCCCTCGACGTCGCGGTCGGCTTCTTCGTCCGCACGGCCGGCGACGGCGCCGCCGGCCCGCCCGAATGCGGCTGGGACGGCGGGGACATCCGCGCCGCGCTCGACTGCGGCGGCGCGGTAGGCACCAGCTGGTCTACCGTCCGCGCCGATCTTGTCCGCGCCGTCGGCGGCTGGGACCCGAGCTTCCGCACCTGCGAGGGCTGGGACTTCTTCGTCCGCCTCGCCGCGGCGGGCGCGCGCTTCGGCCGCATCGAGCGCCCCGTCGCCTTCTACCGCGCGGTCGCGGGCGAACGCCTGATCGACGACGACGCGGACCTCGCCGCCGGCCGCGCCCGCGTGCTGGCGCACCCGTACCTGCGAGGGGCCGACGCTTGAAGAAGCCTTCGTCCTAGCGGAAGCTGGGGCCACTCCCGACGGGAGCCCCCGCCGTCCGCGCGCGTTCCCCGACCCGAGCCGGAGGAACGCCCATGACCTATCTCGAACTCGTCGCCGCCGTGGCGCAACGCGCCGAACTCGACGAGAAAGCGGTCCACGCCGCGCTTGACGCGCTATCGGAGGTCGTCGTCGAGCAGGTAGCCGGCGACGGCAAGGCGCTCGTGGCCGGGCTCGGCACCTTCAAGCCCGCGCTCAAGCGTCGCAACCCCCGCGCCGCCAAGGACGCGCCGCGCGGCCGCAAGCTGGTCCTTACCCCATCCTCTACGGTGAACGTGCGGCTGAATGGGTGACGGTGCACGCCTGATACTCCGTGGAAGTATTCCTCCAATGTTCGCCATAACTTACGTCGTAGATCGAAACATCCGCACGACGCGTTACTGTGCCGCTTCTGTTACCGGAGCGAGTACCCCAAGATGAGTTCCCGTGTTCAAGCGTATCACGCTCGCGGCCACTACCTCGGCCGCCACCGCGGCCGACGTCGCCGCGGCGCCCTTCGCGGCCCAGCAGAACGGTCTCGTCAACGTCAACGTGACCGATATCGAGATCCTCCGGAATTCGCTCGACAACAACGACGTCCGGATCCTCAACAACCTGCTCAACAACAATCAGATCGCGGTGCCGGTCTCCGCGCAGGTGCCGATCGGCGTCGCGGCCAACGTCTGCAACACCACGGTCGCCGTGCTGAGCGCCGCCGGCAGCGGCGGAACCTGCGGCGCCCAGCAAGCGTCGCGCGCGCTCGGCCAAGCCTTCTCGCGCCAGCAGCTGCAGCGCTAGATCCTGAAGCCGAACGCGTCACCCGGCGGCGGTCAGATGTCGTCGCGGTTCCAGGTGACAACGGCCACCGTCCAGCGCGGGCTTTCCCGAGTCTTTCAAAAATGCGATCGTTCGCCGTCCCAATCCAGCACCACCATCCCCAGGTCGCCGGACGTGACCGGCAGGCGGATCCACCCGCTCGCTTCGCCTTCCGGGGCATAGGAGCACGTCCGCGATGCTCGCGCCCAGCAGCGCCTTGCGCTCGCCCGCGCCGTCGTCGTCGCGCGCCAGCCGCTCGAAGCCGGACGGCAGCGGCGCGGCGTAATCGGTGCCGGTCGGCCCCGACAGCGTGCGCGGCTCCGCGTCGCGCGCGAGGCACACGTCCGGCAGCGCCAGAAAGGCGCCCGTCCGGGGCGCCGCGCGCGCTTCGGTCAGTGCCGCGCCGATCATCGCCACCTCGCTCGCCGACAACAGCGCTTGCGCCTTGCTGTAACGGACCGCGTCCTCTTCCCGCCGCAACCGCTCATCGCCAGCACCGCCGCCCCGCAGGCCGAATGAGAGAACAATGATCCGCCCATCGCCGACCAGCTTGCGGAAGTGCCGGCTTCCGCGCAGTCGGCGCGCCTCAACTAATCACGGCTGCCCCATCGCGGAATGTTCGGCGGTCCGCTCGACGCTCAACTCGCGTAGATCTGCGCTTCCCCCGGAAAGCTCCGCGTCCGTACTTCCTCGGCGTAAGTCTTCGCCGCCTCCTTCACTACCTCCGCCAGCGCCCCGTATTTTTTCACGAAGCGCGGCGTCCGCTCGAACAACCCCAGCATGTCCTCCGTCACTAGGATCTGCCCGTCGCACGCCGCGGACGCGCCGATGCCGATGGTAGGGCAACCGACGCTCGCCGTGATCTCGCGCGCGATCAGCTCCAGCACCCCCTCCAGCACCAGCAGGAACGCTCCCGCCTCGGCGATCGCGTGCGCGTCGCTCAGCACCTTGGCGCGCTCCGCCTCCCCCTTGCCCCGCGCCCGGTAGGAGCCGAGCGCGTTGATCGCCTGCGGGGTGAGCCCGACGTGGCCGACCACGGGGATGCCCCGCATTGACAGGAAGGCGACCGTTTCCGCCATCGCCTCCCCGCCTTCCAGCTTCACCGCCGCCGCCCCCGTCTCCTTCAGCACCCGCGCCGCGCTGGCGAACGCTTGGCTTGGCGAGGCCTCGTAGGAGCCGAACGGCATGTCCACCGCCACCACCGATCGGTAGCTGCCCCGCACCACCGCCGCCCCGTGCGCGATCATGGTGTCGAGCGTCACCGGCACCGTGGACGGCAGCCCGTAGATCACCTGCCCCAAGCTGTCGCCGACCAGCAGCAGGTCGCAGTGCGGGTCGAGCAGCTGCGCCATCCGCGCCGTGTAGGCGGTGAGCGCCACGATCGGCTCCTTGCCCTTGCGCGCCCGCAAGGAGGGCACGGTGAGCCGCTTCACCGGCGCGGGCGTCGGATTGGCGCGGCTGGTGGCGGTGTCGAGTTGGTAAGTGGTGGACATGGTGCCTCCCGAAGCGAGCCGATCATCGCGGTCCTGGACCTCCGCCTACCTCCTCGGCCCTGTGCATGGCTAGGCGGGCAACGCGCGCCGCCGCCCGTTCGGGAGTCATCCCCCGAACTGCATCAACGCCAATCCGCCAGCCAAGACCGCCGCCGCCGCGATCCGCCGCGCGCCCAGCCCTTCCTTCAGCAGCCACGCTCCCAGCGCCGCCGCCCACACCACCGCCGTTTCGCGCAACGCCGACACCCGCGCCGCCTCCATCAGGCTGAACGCGTAGAGCGCCGCGCCGAAGCTCAGCACGGACAAGAGCCCCGCGACCGCTCCGCCCCGCCACTGCTCGCGCAGGTCGGCGACGAACCGCCCGCGCCGCCGCCGCGCCGCGGTGAGCGTGATGCAGATCGGATCGAACAGGAAGATCCACACGATGTAGGTGAACGGGGACGGCGACACCCGCACCCCCCGCGCGTCCGACGCGTTGTACAGCGCCACCCCCACCGCGGTCGCCGCCGCCCAGCCCAGCGCCGCGCGGTCCGGGTGGCGCAGCAGGCTCCCGCCCGCCGGCAGCAGGGCAAATGCCGCGACCGCCCCCGTCGCGAGCAGCAGGCCCGCCACTGGCACCGGCCCGAGCCGCTCGCCGAGCACGACGAACGCCGCCCCCGCCGTCAGCAGGGGCGCGAGCCCCCGCATTACCGGAAACACCAGGCTCAGGTCGCCGCGCTCCATCGCGCGCACCAGGCACAGCTGGTAGCCGAAGTGGACGGGCACCGCGACGGCCAGCGCCCACCAGGTCGCCGCCGTCGGCGCGGGCACGAAGAACGCGCCCGGCAGCACGAAGAGCCCCGAACTCAAAGATAGCGCCGCGCGCCCCGCCAGGATGTCGCCCCCGCGCTTCACCTGAAGGTTAGCGAGCGCCAGGGTGAGCGCCGAGAACAACCCCAGCAGCGTGCCGATCAGCTCATCGCTCACGGTGCCGGGCGGCGCTTCGCCGTGACTTCAATCTCCACCAGCATCTCGGGCAGCATCAATCCCGCGACGATCATCGTCGCCGCCGGCCGGATCGCGGCGAACGCCTCGCCGAGCACGGGGGCCACCGCCGCCCAGTCCTCCCGCTGCGCCACCACGTAGCGCGCCCGCACCACGTCTCTTAAGCCGAACCCCGCCTCCCCCAACGCCCGCTCGACGTTCGCCAGCGCGTCGCGCGCTTGGCGCCCCGCGCTCTCCGGCAAGGTCATCGTCGCGTAATCGTAGCCGGTCGTCCCCGACACGAAGCACCAGTCCCCGTCGACCACCGCCCGCGAATAGCCAATCGCCGCCTCGAACGGTGAGCCGGAGGAGAGGAGGCGCCGCGTCACGCCGCCAGGAACCACCCCAAGGTCACCACCGGCTGCCGCTCCAGCCGCAGCGCGGCGTAAAAGGCGAGCGCCGCCGCGTTCCCCTCGCGCACCATCGGCTGCAACTTCGACGCTCCCGCCGGCAGCAGCCAAGCCTCCGCCTCTGCCATCAGCTGCCGCCCAATTCCTTCGCGCCGCCGCCCCGGCGCGACCGCGAGGTAATAGACCCATCCCCGGTGCCCGTCATGGCCGACCGTGACTGAGCCGACCGGCGCGCCCGCACCGGACAGCAGCAGCAACTTCACTCCCACTCGATCGTCCCCGGCGGCTTGGACGTGTGATCGTACACCACCCGGTTGATCCCCGGCACCTCGTTGACGATCCGCGTCGCCACCCGCCCGAGGAACCCCGCGTCGAACGGGTACACGTCCGCCGTCATGCCGTCCGTCGCGGTCACGGCGCGAAGCGCGCACACGTCGGCGTAGGTCCGCCCGTCGCCCATCACGCCCACTGTCTTCACCGGCAGCAGCACGGCGAACGCCTGCCAGATCGCGTCGTACAGGTTCGCAGAGCGGATCTCCTCCAGGAAGATCGCGTCGGCCGCGCGCAGCGTGTCGCACCGCGCCGCCGTCACCTCGCCGGGGATGCGGATGGCGAGCCCCGGCCCGGGGAAGGGGTGCCGCGCGACGAAGGCGTCCGGCAGCCCCAGCTCCTTCCCAAGCTCGCGCACCTCGTCCTTGAACAGCTCGCGCAGCGGCTCGACGAGCTTCATGTTCATCCGCTCGGGCAGCCCGCCGACGTTGTGGTGGCTCTTGATGGTGACCGAAGGTCCCCCCGTGAACGACACGCTCTCGATCACATCCGGGTAGAGCGTGCCCTGCGCCAAGAACTCCGCCCCGCCGATCCGCGCTGCTTCGCTCTCGAACACCTCCACGAAGGTCCGCCCGATGAACTTGCGCTTGGCTTCCGGGTCGGTGAGCCCGGCGAGCCCGCCCAGGAACTGCTCCGCCGCTTCGACGTGGACCAAGGGAATACCGTAATGGTGGCGGAACAGGCCCACCACCTGTTCGGCTTCGCCCGTGCGCAGCAGCCCGTGGTCGACGAACACGCAGGTCAGCTGGGAGCCGATGGCTTCGTGGATCAGCACCGCCGCCACCGCGCTGTCGACGCCGCCGGACAGCCCGCAGATCACCCGGCCGTCGCCCACCTGATCGCGGATCGCCTGCACCTTCGCCGCCCGGAACTCCGCCATGCTCCAGTCGCCGGCGAGCCCGCAGACGTGGTGGGCGAAGTTGGACAAAAGTTTCGCCCCGTCCGGCGTGTGCGCCACCTCCGGGTGGAACTGCACCCCGTAGAAGCGCCGCGTCTCGTCGGCGGTTGCCGCGAAGGGCGCACCGGGCGAAGCCGCGACCACGTGGAACCCTTCCGGCAACGCCTCGACGCGGTCGCCGTGGCTCATCCACACCTGATGCTTCTGGCCGACCGCCCACAGCCCGTCGAACAAGCGGCACTCGCCCGCCACCTCGACGAAGGCCCGCCCGAACTCGCCGTGCAGCCCGGAGGCGATCCGCCCTCCCAGCTGCTCCACCATCACCTGCTGGCCGTAGCAGATGCCGAGTACGGGTATGCTCGCCTCGAAGATCGCAGGGTCCGCGCGCGGGCTCTCCGCCGCGGTGACGCTCGCCGGGCCGCCCGACAGGATCACGCCCTTCGGGTTTAGCCGCGCCAGCGCCTCTGCCGCGCGGCTGAACGGCGCGATCTCCGAATACACCCCCGCCTCGCGCACGCGGCGCGCAATCAGCTGGGTCACCTGGCTACCGAAATCGATGATGAGGATGGAGTCGGGCGTCTCGATCCCGTCCGCGGTGGGGTGCATGGGGCTCCGACCAAAAGAAAAGGCGCGCGGGACCTAGAGCCCCGCGCGCCTTCTTTGTCCATCCTCCCCGTCCGGGGAAGAACCGGCCTTAGCGGTACACGTAGTCCCGCGCGTTAAGCCGCACGTCGTACACCCGCCCGCCGCGCGCGGTGCAGGTGAACGCCACCCGCTCGCCGCGCTCGTCGTAACGCTCGTTGCGATCGTCCCAGTCGCGGTCTGACCGGTAGTCGCGGCCCGAATCGACGCGGATCAGCCCGCGCACTCGGTAATAGCCGTCGTCGCGGTCGACATCCGTGATGTCGTACACGCGGCCCTGGCCGTAGCGGTACTGGCGCGCCTCGCGCTCGGCAGCATAGGCGCAGGCGTCCACCGCCGCGCGCTCCGAACCGACGCCGCGGTAGCTGTTGTAGTTATAGGTCGGCCGCCCGTAGCGCGAATCGTACCGGCGATCGTAGCGAGGGTCGTACCGCCCGCCGTAGCGCCGGTCGCTCACCGCGTCCGCCGCCGCGGCAATCCCGCCGAGCACCAGCGCGCCCACCACCACGTCGCCCACGTCCACCCGGTCGCGGCGGTAGCGGTCATAGTAACGGTCCCCCGCGAGCGCGGGCGAAGCGAGCGACATGACGGCCGCGGCCGCCGTCCCGGCGCCCAGCGCCAGCTTCTTGAATCGGGTCATGGGCTCAAACTCCTACTCGAACGACTGGTCCGTGCGCCCGGCACGATAGTTCCCCTATACCCGAGTCGGGCTGTCCGCCCGATGAACCGCCCCGCCGCGCATCCGCCCGACCGCGCGCGGCGTGTTCAGGCTGGCGTCAGTCGGAAACGTGCTTAGATATCCGGAGCATAGCGGAGTTCGGCGATGAAGCGTTACCGGTTCGGCACGGCCCTGGCCCTCCTCGCGGCCCTGTCCGCCTGCGGCGGCGGGGGCAGCTCCTCCGGCTCCCCGCCCGTGGCGGACGTGCCCACCACCCCCGTCACGCCGCCGCCAACCGGCGGCAACGGCTGCTCCTTGCGCGAACGGCAGAACTTCGTCGCCGCCCAGCTCAACGAGTTCTATCTCTTCCCCGAAACCCTGCCTGCCGACCGCACGCCGACCGAAACCTCGGTGCAGGCCTACATCGACCGCCTCACCGCCACCGCCCGCGCCCAGGGGCGCGACCGCGGCTTTACCTTCATCACCTCCATCGCGGAGGAGAACGCCTTCTTCAACTCGGGCAGCTCCGCCGGCTTCGGCGTCCGCTTGGTCTACGACGCCCCCGCGCGGCGCTTGCTCGTCTCCGAAGCTTTCGAAGGCGCCCCCGCGCTCGCCGCCGGAATCGATCGCGGCACGGAGATCCTCGCCATCGGCGCCCCCGGCGGCGCGCTGCGGACGGTTTCCGACCTATTTGCCGCCGGCGGCGAGGGTGCTGTGTCCGACGCGCTCGGGCCGACCACCGCCGGTACCACCCGCACGCTCCGCGTATCGAGCGCCGGCGCAACGCGCGACGTGACGGTGACCAAGGCTGACTTCACCCTGACCCCCGTCTCCTCGCGCTACGGCGCGCAGGTGATCGAGGACGGCGGCCGCCGCGTCGGCTACCTCAACCTGCGCACCTTCATCTCCACCGCCGACCCCGCGCTCCGCCAGGCCTTCGCCGGCTTCCGCGCGCAGGGCGTCACCGACGTGGTGGTCGACTTCCGCTACAACGGCGGCGGGCTGGTCCGCACCGCCGAGTTGATGGGCGACCTGCTCGGCGCCAACCGCTCGACGTCCGACGTCTTCTCCTTCACCGTGTTCCGCCCGGAAAAGGCGGCGGAGAACGAGACGCGCTTCTTTCGGCCGCAGGCTGAGTCCATCGCGCCGACTCGCCTCGCATTTATCAGCACGGGGGCCACCGCCTCGGCCAGCGAGCTGGTGGTCAACAGCTTCGTTCCCTACCTGCGCACCAACATGGCGCTGGTCGGCGCCAACAGCTTCGGCAAGCCCGTCGGCCAGATCGCGATCGACCGCGCCGCCTGCGACGACCGGTTGCGGATCGTCGCCTTCGCCACCCAGAACGCCGAGCGCCGCGGCGACTATTTCAATGGGCTCGCGACGACCGTGCCCGTCACCTGCCGGGCGCCCGACGACCTGTCCCGCCCGCTCGGCAACCCGGCCGAAGGCTCCACACGCGCCGCGCTCGACTTCCTCGCCGGCCGGACCTGCGCGCCCATCTCGGACACGGGCGCGCGCACCGCGTCGGCCGACCGCGTCGCGCCCGAACGCTTCCAGCCGCTCACCCCCGAACGGCCGACTACCGCTCAGCGCGAAGTGCCCGGAGCGTTCTGACGATGGGGCTCGGCGCCGCCTTGCTGCTGCTGCTCGCGGCTCCGGCGCACGTCCTCCCGCCCGCGCGGGGCGATCGGCTGATCGTGCGCGGGGCCGAGCCCGAACGCCTCACCGCCTGGTGCCGGACCGCCGGCGCGCGCGCGACCGTCCCCGATCCCCGCGCCCTCGGTCTGCCCGCTCCCGGCGCGGGCCGCCGCTGGGAGAAGCGCAGCGCGGACCTGGTGCTCCTCGCCGGCGACGGCCGGGCGGTCCAAAGGCTTGCGAAGGCCTGCCCCGGCCGCTGACGCGGCCGCGCCCCGCCAATCGTCCCATGTCGGGACGCCCCGCCCTGCCCCCGCGCGCCCAGCATCCGGGGCGCGGCCGCCGCCGTACTGACGCGCGGGTTCGCGGTCTCCCCCCTCTATGCCGCGAGCCCACCCACACCCACGGAGGACCCGCATGGCCGATAATCGCAAGGCGAAGAACGACGGGCGCGACCGCGACCGCGACCGCGACGCCGACGTCTTCAAGCTCAACCTCGCCGCCGGCAAGGCCGAGCAGCGCGACCTGGGCGAAAGCGCCGACGAGGTGGAGGTGAAGCCGGACAAGGGCACCACCCAAATCCGACTCACCTTCACCAGCGCCGAAGTCGGCAACGGCTCTGCCATCGACGGCGGGACGCTCGCCAACCAGGACGGCGGCCTCGCTGTCCGCCTCCAGGCCGAGGACGCCGCCGGCAACCTCGTCGGCCCCGTTTCCCGCTTCGACGACGAAGGCATCACCTTCCGCTCCCGCGACGGCGCCACCTTCGACGTGCGCGACCTCGTCAGCGGCGTCGCCCGCGGCGACCGTTTCGACGTGGTCACGCTGGGCACGATCCGCGCCGACCTGTTTGACGAGCGCGGCGAGGCCGAGAATTATTACATTAACGGCGGCATGGGCGACGACAGTATCTACGGCGGCGACGGAAACGACTTCCTCGTCGGCGGCGCGGGCAATGACCTGCTCGTCGGCGGCCCCGGCGACGACAGCTTTATTGGCGGCGGCGGGTCCGACCGCATCCTCGGCGGCGACGGCGCGGACACCGCCCTTCTCAACATCGCGACGGACGGCGGCGACGCCGTCGACCTCGGCGGCGGGCTCGACTCCGTCCGCGTCACCGCCCCCGCAGGCAGCCAAGTCCGCCTTACCTTCACCAGCGCGGAAGTCGGCAACGGCGCTGCCACGGACGCTGGGACGCTCGCCGGCCAGGACGGTGGCCTCGCCGTCCGCTTCCAGGCCGAGGACGCCGACGGCAACCTCGTCGGCCCCGTGTCGCGCTTCGACGACGAAGGGATCAGCTTCGTCCGCAGCACCGGCCAGACGTTCGACGTGCGCGACCTCGTCAGCGGCGCGGCGCGCGGCGACCAGTTCGATGTGGTCCGGCTGGGGACGAGCTGCGGCGACCTCATCGACGACAGCGGCCGGGCGGTCCGCTATTACACCAACGCTGGCATGGGCGACGACACGATCTCCGGCGGCACTCTGGAGGACTTCCTCGTCGGCGGCGCGGGCGCGGACCGGCTGAACGGCCGCGAAGGCAACGACAGCTTCATCGGCGGCGGCGGGGCGGACGTCTTCGCCTTCACCACGATGCCGGGGAACGACCGCATCCTCGACTTCGCCTCGGGCCTGGACAAGATCGACCTGTCCGCCTTCGGCATCACCGCCGCGAACGTGCGATCGACCAAAACGGACGCGAACACGCTGATCGACGTCGACGCGGACAGGAACGGGACGTTCGATTTCCAGATTACCCTGGTCAACGCGCCCCCGCCCGCGCCGACGGACTTCATCTTCTAGATTCTCGCGACATTGCGGGGCGCGGGACCTATCCGCGCCCCGCGCCGTTCCTCCGAGCCGACAGGAGGAACGCGCGATGACCCAGCCCCCGCAAAGCCAGCAGGTCCCCGGCACCGAAGGGGCGCTCACGCCGCGCGCCGACCACGGCGAGCAATCCTACCGCGGCTCCGGCCGGCTGGCGGGCAAGGCCGCCGTGATCACCGGCGGCGACAGCGGCATCGGCCGCGCGGTCGCCATTGCCTACGCGCGCGAGGGCGCCGATCTGTTGATCTCCTACCTGAACGAGGACGAGGACGCGCGAGAAACCGCGCGGTGGGTGGAGGAGGCCGGCCGGCGCTGCGTCCTCGTCCCCGGCGATATCGGCGAGGCTGCCCACTGCCGCACGATCATCGCGCGGGCCGACCAGGAGTTCGGGCGGCTCGACGTCCTCGTCAACAACGCCGCTTTCCAGATGAGCCGGACCAAGATCGAGGAGATCCCCGACGACGAGTGGGAACGCACTTGGCGCACCAACATCTCCGCCATCTTCCACCTGTGCAAGGCGGCGGCCCCGCTGATGAAGGAGGGCGGCGCCATCATCAACACCACCTCCATCCAGTCGGACCGACCCTCGCCCGAGCTCCTCGCCTACGCGTCGACCAAGGGCGCGATCGCCAACTTCACCGCCGGCCTGGCGCAGATGCTCGGCCCCCGCGGCATCCGCGTGAACTCGGTCGCCCCCGGCCCGATCTGGACCCCGCTGATTCCCTCCACCATGCCGCCAGAGACCGTCGCGAAGTTCGGCGCAGATACCCCGCTCGGCCGCCCCGGCCAGCCGGCGGAGGTCGCCCCCATCTTCGTCCTGCTCGCCTCCGCCGAAGGCTCCTACATGGCCGGCGGCCGCTACGCGGTGACGGGGGGCGCGCCGATCCTGTAGCCCCCGGCTACGCCTCGACCGCGGGGAGCAGCGCCGCCAGGCTCGCGGCCAGCCCCCCGCCGCGAAACGGCTTCATTAGCCGCGGCAGCCCCGGCGCGATCCCGTCGCCCTCCGCGTAGCCGGAGACCACCAGCACCGGCAGCTCCGGCCGCAGCGTCCGGAGGACCTGCGCCAGCTCGCTGCCGCTCATGCCGGGCATCAGATGGTCGGTCATCAGCAGGTCCGGCCGCAGCCCCTCGTCCACAAGCCGCAACGCCTCCCCCGCCGATCCCGCCTCCCGCACCTCCCAGCCGAGGTCCGCCAGCATGTGCGCCGTGCTGGCGCGGACGAGCTCCTCGTCGTCGACGAGCAGCGCGATGCCGATGGGCCGTCCCGCCCCGGCGTCGATCCCCGCCGGCGCGCCCGCCTCCGCCGGCATCTCGTCGCCCGCCGCCGCCGCGCTGATCGGCAGCCACAGCGCGACGGTGGTGCCCCGCCCGGGCGCGCTGTCGATGAGGAGGCCGCCGCCCAGTTGCGCAGCGAGCCCGGGCGCCATCGACAGCCCAAGCAACTCGTCGGGCGGCCCGGCCCGTTTCGCTTCGTACTGCGCCAAGGTCAGCCCGCTCGCCCGCAGGTCGCGCAAGCCCGCCTCGATCTGCGGGACGTCGTCGGTGGCGGGGTTGTCGCCCAGATGCGGTCCAGCCGGTCGTAGAGCTTCCGCCCCTCCATGCCCGCGCGCATGGCGCGGTAGTCCGCCACGCTCGGCGCTTCCGCCGCGAAGGTGAGGGCGCCCCCGTCCGGCGCGCGCGCTGTAGCTCGCGATGGCGAACTGCCCTTTCTCCACCTCCGTCAGCAGCGCCCCCACCTCCCGCTCTACCGCCGCGTCGAGCATCGCGTCCCGCGCCTTCACCGCGTTGACGTCGCGCCGGATCTCGGGGAAGTCGCGCCGCGCGCCACGCGTGTAGTCCGCGACGATCTTCTGCGCGACCGCGACGGGGTCGGTCTGCGCGGGGCCGGTCGGACGCGGCGCGGCGACGGGAGAAACTGCGTTGACCACGGCTGGCCTGCCTCCTGCTGAGCGCCTGCGTTCTAGTGCGGCGGCCCGGCGGGGGTTTCTAAGGGTAACGCGTAGGCGAACGGCGGAGAGGGCGCAGCGGAGCTACGCCCCACGCGCCGTAGCCCGGCCGGCGCGGCGAAGCGGCGCCCCACAGAGCGCGCCTTCGCCGCGACCGACGGGGCGCGGGGGACGACCCGTCCTCCCGCGCGCCTTCCCCCGCGTTGGCCTACTCCCCCAACTTCAGCCCCGTGTGGAACGCCGCAAAGGCGTAGATGTCGGCGTATTCCTCGATCAGCTTGTCAGTCGGCTTGCCCGCGCCGTGCCCCGCGCGCGTTTCGATGCGGATCAGCTTGGGGGCGTTCCCCGTCTCCGCCGCCTGCAAGGCCGCAATGTACTTGAAGGAATGCCCCGGCACCACGCGGTCGTCGGTGTCCGCCGTCACCGCGAGCACGGCGGGGTAGCGCGCGCCCGACCGGATATTGTGGTACGGTGAATAGGCCCGCAGCGCCCGGAAGTCGGCTTCCTTGTTCGGGTAGCCGTAGTCGTCGACCCAGTAGCGCCCCGCCGTGAACCGGTTGAAGCGCAGCATGTCCATCACCCCCACCGTCGGTAGGGCCGCCGCGAAAAGGTCCGGCCGCTGGTTTACCACCGCGCCGACGAGCAAGCCCCCGTTCGACCGCCCTTCGGCCGCCAGCTGCCTGGGCGTCGTGAGCTTCTCCGCGACCAGATACTCCGCCGCCGCGACGAAATCGTCGAACACGTTCTGCTTGTTGGCGAGCCGCCCGGCGTCGTGCCACGCCTTGCCATATTCCCCGCCCCCACGCAGGTTAGCCACCGCGAGTTGGCCCCCAGCGTCGAGCCACGCGAGCCACGCGGGCGCGAAGCCCGGTGTCACCGAGATGTTAAACCCGCCGTAGCCGTAGAGCAGCGTCGGCCTCGGCCCGGCAGGCCCGCCGGCCTTGCGCACCACAAACATCGGCACCCGCGTCCCGTCCTTGGATCGGTAGAAGCGCTGCTTGACGGAGAACCGTTCGGGATCAAACGCCAGCTTCGGCTCGAACCACGGAGTCGTCGCCCCGCTCGCCGCGTCGTGCCGATACACGGTGGTTGGCCGGTCATAGCTGGTGAAGCCGAAATAGGTGACGGGGTCGTCCGCCTCCCCGTCGAACCCGAACGCGCGGCCCAGCCCCGGCAGCGCCACCGTGCGCAGCAGCTTGCCGTCCGAACCGTAGGTCCGCACCTCCGACTTCGCGTCCTTGAGGTAGCTCAGCACGAACCGCCCGCCGACGAGGCTCGCGCCCTCCAAGGTCGCCGCGTCCTCCCCCACGATGTCGCGCACGCTGCCCGCGCCCTTCGCGACGTCCATCGCCACGAGCTTCAGCCGCGGCGCGCCCGCGTCGGTGGTCCAGTAGAACTCGTTGCCGCGGTTCCCGACGTAGCGCCAATCGTTCCGCCGCCCGGTGATCAGCGCCCGCGGCTTGGCGTTCGGCGTCGGCAGGTCGACCAGCGTGACGTCGTACCGCTCGTCCGTCCCCTGGCTCGTGGTGACGATCAGCCACCGCCCGTCATCCGACACCTCAGCCGAATGTCCCAGGTCCGGCTCGGTGGGCGTCGAGTAGACCAGCCGGTCGCTGGCCTGCGGCGTGCCGATGCGATGGAAATACACCGCCTGGTTCTTGTTCAAGGCCTGGAACGTCGCCCCCGCCGCGGGCTCGGGGAAGCGCGAATAGTAGAAGCCTGACCCGTCCTTCGCCCAGGACAGCCCGGAGAACTTCACCCACTTAACCTCGTCGGCAAGGGGAGCTCTGCCCGCCACGTCGAGCACACGCAGCGTCCGCCAATCGGTGCCGCCCTCCTGCACCCCGTAGACCAGTCGAGCGCCGTCGTCGGACGCCTCCCACTCAGCCAAGGCGGTCGCACCGTCCTTCGCCCAGCCGTTGGGGTCGAGCAGCAGCCGCTCCGCCCCGGTGCCGTCCCGCACGTACAACGGCGACTGGTTCTGCAGCCCGTCGTTCTTGGTGTAAAAGAGCCGCGCGCCGCGCTTTTCCGGCACCCCCGCCCGCTCGAAATCGTACAGCTCGCGCATCCGCGCCGCCAGCCGGTTGCGCCCCGGCAGTGCCTTTAGATAGCGGTCCGCCACCGCCGCCTGCGCGTCCACCCAAGCGCGCACCTGCGCGTCCGTCCGCACGTCGTTCTCCAGCCAGCGGTACGGGTCCGCCACGACCGCGCCGAACTGCGTTTCAGACACGGTCCCGCGCGCGGTGGGCGGGTAGGCAATGGCGGACGGGGCGGGTTGAGCGGCCATGGCGGTCGAGGTGAGCAGCAGGCCGAGGCCGATCAAGGACTTGCGCAAGGAAAGCTCTCCGGATGGTTTCCCGAACCTTAGCCCGCGCCGCGCGCCGGTTACAATCCCGAGACCCGCGGCCCGCCCCGCCCGCGCCCGCCGAGCAAGGCGGTCGCCGGCCAGATCATCGCGTTCGCCCGGTCGGAGGACACCCTATCAGGACCCTCCCACCCGCTAAGCGTGGACCCCTCCAGCTCCTCCTCCATCTCGGAGAAGCTCCCCGCGAAGCGCAGCGCCCCTGCCTCCGTCCACGCCGCCACCGGCACCGCCCTCTGCTCCTTGGCCGCCCGCGCGTGAACGATCCGCACCGGCACCGCCACCCCGTTCGCGCGCAGCACCGATCGCATCATCGCCCCCCTGGTCGCCCTTCGCGGCCGCCTCGGCCGCCCCGACCACCGCCGCCGCCGCCCGCGCCCAGGCCGCCGGCGAGGCGCCCGCCACGCTCCAGTTGCCCAGCACCCACGCCGTGCCGCCGCCGTCCAGCCCCGCCGGCGGGTCCACCCCTACCACCACGCGGACGAAGCTCCGCGCCGCCGCCCCCGCGCCCGGCGCCGCCCGCGCCCTCTCGATCAGCGCCCGCGGCCACAGCGCGCCGTCGCGGTCCTCCACCAGCTCGCCCCCCAGCTCCTGCCGCCCCCACGCGGACCCCGCGCCCACCGCCGCCGCCATCGCCGCCGCCCAACCCTCGGCGAGGTGCGAGTTGGCGCTGCTCGGCCCCCCTCGTCACCGCCGTGTCGGGCACGGCCAGGATCGCCCGCAATGCGACCGAGCGCCGCGGCGTGGTCGTCACCAGCGCCCGCGGCCGCTCGCCCAGCCGCAGGTTCGCCCACGCCGCCTCCGGCCGCGCCCTCTTCGCCAGCTCGTCGCACCAAGCGTGGTGATGCTCCGACCCCCGCAGCCCTTCCGGGTGCGCTCCCGAGTAGAGCGAAGCCGCGGCCCCGTTCGCGAAACGCAGCGCGCCCCGCGACGGGACCCAAGCCTCGACCTCCCTTGGCCGCGCCAGCGCGAGCAGGCCCGAAGACCCTTCCACCATCACCGCCCGCCCTTCCGCCGCGCTCGCTCCCACCAGCGCGATCCGCGCCTCTGGCTCGCCCCGCGCCAGCTCCAGCACCCACTCCGCCCCCGCCCGCGTCTTGCCGAACCCGCGCCCCGCCATCAGCACCCACGTCCGCCACGCTCCCGGGCGGCGGGAGCTGCCTCGCGTGCGCCCATTCGGCAAAGCTGTGGAGGAGGTCCACGACGGCGCGGTCGGCCAGCAGCTCCAGCACCTCCGCCGCCCGCCGGTCGCTTGCCCGCAGCAGCAACGGCGCCGCCGCCGCCCGCGCCCGCCGCGTCAGTCACCGTCCTTCGCGCGCGCCGGGGCGAGCCCCGCGCGCCCGGCGCAGCGCGCGCAACCGCGCCATCACCGCCGCGCGCACCGCCGCCATGTCCGGCTCCGCCTCGAAGGGCGACGCGCGCCGCCCTTCGCCGAGCGCGCTCTTCTTGTGCAGGTGCAGCAGGTGCAGCGCCTCCGCCACCGACATCTCGCCGACCGGCGCGCCCTCCACCGCGCGGTCGCGCGGCTCCGCCTCGTCCAGCCCGCGCGCGCGGCGCAGCAGCCGCAGCTCCAGGGCGGCGTAGCCCTGCTTCAACGCCGCGTCCCACCACGCGGCGAACCCCGCCTCCAGCCGTCGCCGCCGGTACACCGCGGTCGGCGAAAACCCTGCCGCCCGCGCGGAGGAGGACACGTTGCACGTCCCCGCCAGCGCGTCGAGGAACAGCTCCTCCGCCTCCCCGCGCCACCGGTCGCTCACCACCGCGACCAGCTTCAAGCCGTCCTTGCCCGCCCGCAGCGCCTTTTCCCCGCCCATGCTCGTCTCCCAACGAAAAGGCCGGCGCGGTCCTCCCGCGCCGGCCTACTTGCCCCAGCATCGCCCTGTGTACCCGATCAGCGTTGTTCGGTCAATGGAATGTTCCTATCTGGTTATAGACTGGTGAAGCGAAGGGCGGCCCGCTACGAAGCGGACCGCCCTGAAATCCTCCCCTGCCTTTGCAGGGGAGAAGCAGGTGCGGATGTCCCCCGGACATCGGCAGCCATGCCGGGGCATGGCGGGCCTGCTCATGATATTCGCCGCAGGCAAATGTGGAGGGGCGGCATGGTGAAGCCATGCCGTCGGCCGGGTTTGGCCGGCTCCATGCCGGCCGCCTCGGCGGCCGGGCCGGTGTCTCTACCTACGCCGCCGCGTCGAACGCGTCGTCGTCGGTGGCCACCGGCCCGCTATCCTGCCCTTTCGCGCTCACGTCTCGGTCCACCAGCTCGATGATCGCGATCGGCGCCGCGTCCGATTTGCGCAGCCCCGCCTTGATCACCCGCGTATACCCGCCGTCGCGCCCGGCGTAGCGCGGCGCAAGCACGTCGAACAGCTTCTGCAACTGCGCCTCGTCCAGCAGCCGCGCGTGCGCCAGCCGCCGGTTGGACAGCCCGCCGCGCTTGCCGAGCGTGATCAGCTTCTCGACGTAGGGCCGCAGCTCCTTGGCCTTGGCGACCGTGGTGGTAATCTGCTCATGCTTGATGAGCGCCGCGCTCATATTGCGGAACAGGGCGGCGCGGTGGGAAGACGTGCGCTGAAGCTTCCGGCCGCCGACGCGGTGACGCATGGGGTAAATCCTTCTCGTTCGTGCGGGAGCCGTGCGAGGCACTCCCGACCAGGCGGTGTGGAAAGGGCCACCGCCGATAGCCCATGATGCGCTTAGCCCTTCCCCTTTAGAAGTAATAGTCGGCTTCCCGGCTGTTACTTCTAACGGAGAGGGGCCGAGCTTGCGAAGCAAGCTCGGACCGGCATGGCGAAGCCATGCCGTCGGCCGGGCGCCGCGTGTCCGCGGGCTCGCCCAAGCAGGCGAACTCTTCCAAGTCAACCCACCGCCCCCTCCTCCGCCCGCGCCACCCGGATCACGCAGTCGTAGATCGTCTCCGCCGACCGCGCCCAGCGATACTCGTCCAGCGCCTCGCACAAGTGCCGCTCCAGCTCGTCCGGCCCCGCCACGTCGCACAGCCGCTCCATCGCGCCTTCCCCGCCTCCACCATGATCCGCATCAGCATCGCGTCACCCTCCGGCGGGCGGGCGTAGCGCCCCGCCCCCGGCGCGCGAGCGCGGCGCGCGCGCGTTCTTTAACCTGGGTTAGAGCGCGATCACCGCCGCGCCGCGTTCGGCGCTCGCCCACCCGCGATCGCCGCGGACCGCGCCGCCGGTCTGGCGGCTGGCGAAGGATCGGCCTAGGCGGACAAGGGCGGCCGCGAGGCCGCGCCGCCCTTCCCACCAACCGCGCCCGGAGCCGCCGCCATGCCACGCAAGCCGAACTATGACTTCGAACGCCGGGAGCGCGAAAAGAACAAGGCCGCCGAAGCCGCCAAGAAGGCGCAGGCCAAGGCGGACCGGAAAGCCGCCGAGCAGGCGACCCCCGACGCGGACGCGCCCGACGGGGCGTGAGGGGGCGGGCCCTAGACTTAGCAAGGCGGTTGGCCGCGGATGGCCGAAGCGCCCGACCTTCGAATCGGAGAAATTGCTCCCGCTAGCGGCCGGTCCGCGCGGCGGCGAGGTCGCGTACCAAGCGACCGCGATGGTAACGTGCTTCGCGATCGTGAGGTAGGCGGTAGAGCGCGCGAAGGAACGCCGTGTCCCATCCTGTCAGGTCGCGCATCGCGCCCGCTTCCCCGATCAGGTCGAGGATGGAGCCCACCGGCGGCGGCGTGCCCACCGACAGCTCTGCCATCGCTACCATCGCGACGTAGGACGCGATCGCATCGATCGGTCTGCCCCTCGCACGATCAACGTCGATGATGATCGTCGCCGCATGCAGGGTACGCTGGCCACCGGTGCTGATCATGCTCGAGCTATGGCTGTAGGTGCTGCCCCGCGCATTGCCTGTGGGAAGCATCCCGGCGCCCTTGCTCGCGCCAACGATGCCGATCCATGGCGGCGTCACACTCGCGACGGGGACGCCGTCCTTGCCTCGCGCCGCCGTGGTGTACCACCAGCGGATCGGCGCCGCGCCGTCCTCCAACGCCCGACGCGCGGCTGCCGGCACCTCCGTCAGCCGGCCCGGCGACCGCACGGCGATGCGGCGAACGAGCGAGCCGGCGTCGCGAGTAAAATGCACCGCGACGTTGGGCCGGCAGTTGGCCGGCACCACGCGCGCGCCTGCCGCTGTCGCCACCGCGCGTATCCGTTCCCCCACCAAGCGCACTTGATCCAGTCCGACGCCCGCCGTCCGCGGACAAATCGGGTCCGCCCAGCGCGCGGCCGCCCGGTGTCCGGGCGCAACGCCCGCCTGCCCAACGAATTGTTCGGCCTGCCGTTTGGCTTCTCCGGGCGAAAGCCGCACCCCGGTCAAGGTGATCTTGTCCGGCGCCTCGACCTGCGCGCTCGCCGATGCCGTTGAAAACACGACGAGCAAGGCAACCGCTACCGATCGCGCCAGCCCCGACATTCGATGCACGCCGAGCATGCCCATCAACGTTCTCCAGAACCGAGAGCGTGCGGCTGCCCCAGCCGAGAGTCAACAAACCACGCGGGTGAGATCAGCTAAGGGTAGAGAACGGACCTCGCGCGCAGATTTGGGCTACAACTTCGTGTCCGACCGCAAGCGAGACGGGATGGCTGCGGATATCGGCGGAAGCGGAGCAGGAAATCCATGCTGTACATCGTGACCAACATCGCTCCGATCGCCGCGGCCGCGATCGTCGGCCTCGTCGTCCTGCGGCTCGGGTTCCGGGCACGGCTCGCGCGTGCATCGCTCGCGGTCGCCGCCGCCGCGCTCTTCTGGCTGGCGGCCATCCTGGCGGGCGCGCTGATCCTCGCGCCGGTCGACGCCGGCGCGTGGACGATAGCGCTCGGCACCGCCTTCGTCATCTGGGCGGGCTTCGTGCTGCCGGTCCTCGCCGTCGCGCTTCCCGCGCGCGGCGCGTCGCTCGTCCGCGCCTTGGCGGACGCGGCTTTGTGGCTGGCGATCATGCTGGTGCAGGCGGCGACGCTGCACGGCGTCGGGCTGATCAAGCCCGCCGCTCCGGCTCCCGCGGGCGCGGAGGCGAGCCGCCCTGTCTGACGACGGCCAACGAACGCCCGATCGATGTCCCGCTGCGGGTCGAGAGCCGACCCGGGCCGAACGTCCGCGACGGGTCGAGGGCGGACCTGACGAAAACGTCCGCTAAGGGTGGAAAGCGGACATGCGAGCGATTACGCAAAGCTCAGTAACAGCCGAGCTTACTGCGAAGGCCAGCTACCAATGTCGCGTAGGCGCTTCACGATAAGGCTGGTCCTACACTCACCCATACGAGCGAGAGATCGCGCCCCTTGACAGAGGTGGGGCAGGGCCGCCGTCACGATCGGGGCCAACCATCGCAGGTTGAACGGCGGCACCTAGGCTTGCGGCCGGCACGCTTCCACCATCGGCCCCAGCACCGCCCACTGCTCGTCCGTCAGAACCATGCCCCAACTTCTGGCGAAAACAGCAGAGATGGACAAAGCACTCGGGCGCTAACAGGCCCTAGCTTGCGGCAATAAAAGGCGAGGCGAAGCCGCGCCATCGGTCGCGGGTCGGGCCGGAGGCCCGCCCGCCGGCCGGGCTTGCGCCGTCTCGGGGCCAAGCCGCGGCTTGGCCCCGTGCAGCTGCAGCCTAGCCCATCAGCTCCTGCTCCAGCTTCTTCGCCATTTCCTCGATGTTCTCCGGCGGCCAGCCCGGGATCTCCATCCCCAGCCGTAGCCCCATTGACGACAGCACCTCCTTGATCTCGTTCAAGGATTTGCGCCCGAAGTTCGGCGTGCGGAGCATCTCTGCCTCCGTCTTCTGTACCAGGTCGCCGATGTAAATAATGTTGTCGTTCTTCAGGCAGTTGGCCGACCGCACGGACAGCTCCAGCTCGTCCACCTTCTTCAAAAGGTAGCGGTTTAGCTGGTTGGTGTCCGCCTCGATGTCCACCGGCGCCGCTGGCAGCGCGCTCTCCCGCCGTTCCGTCGACACGGGCGCCAGCGCCTCGTCGAAGTTCACGAACAGCTGCAACTGATCCTGCAGAATCCGAGCCGCGTAGGCCACCGCGTCGTCGGGGCTCACCGTACCGTCAGTTTCCACGGTCAGCGTCAGCTTGTCGTAGTCGAGCTCCTGGCCGACGCGGGTGTTCTCCACCTTGTACGCCACCTGGCGCACCGGCGAGTAGAGCGCGTCCACTGGGATCAGCCCGATCGGGGCGTCCACCGGCCGGTTGGCCGCCGCGGGGACGTAGCCTTTACCCGCTTCGGCCGTCAGCTCCATGTTGAGCGTCGCGCCCTCGTCCAAGTGGCAGAGCACCAGGTCCTTGTTCAGCACCTCCACGTCGCCCGTGGTGGCGATTTGCCCCGCGGTGACCTCGCCGGGGCCGGTCGCGGTCAGGCTCAGGCGGCGCACGCCCTCGCCCTGCATGCGCAGCGCGACCTGCTTCACGTTCAGGACCATGTCCGTCACGTCCTCACGCACGCCCGCCAGGCTCGAGAACTCGTGCAGCACGCCCTCGATACGGATGGAGGTGACGGCCGCGCCCTGCAACGAGCTCAGCAGCACGCGGCGCAAGCTGTTGCCTAGCGTTAGGCCGAAGCCGCGCTCCAGCGGCTCGGCGACGAACACAGCGCGGCGCTTGGCGTCGCCGCCGCCGCCGCTCCGGCGCTCCAGCCCGGTCGGTTTCTTCAGTTCCTGCCAGTTCTTCGCGTTGACGGCCATGGGGTCCCCTAAGGCTACCGGCGCGCTCAGCCTGGAGGGTCGGAAGGGCGCGCCGTGGAATTGAGTGTTCGTGAAGCTCCGCGCGATCAGACGCGGCGGCGCTTAGACGGCCGGACGCCGTTGTGCGGGATGGAGGTGACGTCGCGGATGGAGGAGATCTGGAAGCCCACCGCCTGCAGTGCGCGCAGCGCGCTCTCGCGCCCCGAACCTGGGCCCTTGACCTCGACCTCCAGCGTGCGGACGCCGTGCTCGGCGGCCTTCCGCCCCGCGTCCTCCGCCGCGACCTGCGCGGCGTAGGGGGTGCTCTTCCGGCTCCCCTTGAACCCCATCATGCCGGCGCTCGACCAAGAAATCGCGTTGCCCTGCGCGTCTGTAATGGTGATCATGGTGTTGTTGAAGGAAGCGTTCACGTGGGCAACACCCGCCGTGATGTTCTTGCGCTCGCGCCGTTTGATGCGCTGGGGTTCGCGTGCCATGGTACGGTCCTAATCCTGAAAAACGAAGGGCGAGCCGCGCAAGGACGCGCGGCTCCAGCTCACTTCTTCTTGCCGGCAATGGGCTTGGCTTTGCCCTTCCGCGTGCGCGCGTTGGTGTGGGTGCGCTGGCCGCGCACCGGCAGGCCCTTGCGGTGCCGCAGGCCCCGGTAACAGGCGAGGTCCATCAGCCGCTTGATGTTCATCGCGGTCTGGCGACGCAGGTCGCCTTCCACCGTGAGGTCCGCGTCGATTGTTTCGCGGATCTGCAGCACTTCCTGGTCCGACAGATCCTGCACCCGGCGCTCAGGCGCGATGCCCAGCTTGCCGGTGATCTCTGTGGCCTTGGTCCGGCCGATGCCGTGGATGTAGGTCAGCGCGATCTCCACGCGCTTGTTGGTCGGGATGTTAACCCCCGCGATACGTGCCATATAGTACTATCTCCTGCTCCACGGGCGGGGGCTGGCGACCCGCCCATCTCGACGCGCGATCCCGTGCGAACGGACGAAAGCCGACGCGCGCGGATGCGCCGCCGGTGCTCTGTCCGTCGCGGGATGTGGCGCAGGTAAGGCGAGCGTTGCGCCCTGTCAAGCGAGCCGCACGCGCGATGAGCCGTTCGGTTCCGGTCAGCTCGGCTTGGGACGCCCGCTAGTCAGCGCATCGGCACAGCGCCCGCTGCGGGCCAGGCGGTATCGCCGATCCGCCGCAGAGCCATCTCAAAGGTACGGACACGCGGCGCGTTGCTGGCGATCCGCTCACCCACTTCGCGCCAGATCCCATCGTTGATCGTCGTCGTGTAGCGGATCACCGCGCCCGACCCGGCCGGCGCTTCCCACACATAGCCGTTCGGGATCAGCTGCACCGGCGCTGTCCCCAAGTAGCCCATCGCCTGCGTGCGGAAGCTGTGGCGCTTCGTTCCCGGGTCATAGGCAATTTGACCGAAAGCGTTGAACCGCAGCCGCCCATCCGCCCCGTAGCCGCGCCCCTCAACCAGCAGCGTCGCGCCGTCGAGGAAAGGACCGACGCGCTCCGTCTGCACCAAAACAAGCTTGCCGCCAGGCTGGTAGGCGGTCGCCTTGCCGCGCCACTCGCCGTGAAATGGGCGGAAGTGCTCCAAGGCCTTCTTCTGCGCGGCGATGCGCGCCTGCGCTTGCCCGAAATCCTGTGCTCCCGCCGGCGCGGCGAGCGCCGCCCAGACCGTCGCCACCCCGCCCAGCACCCACCGCATCGCCGCTTCCCCCGCTTTGCACCAAGAGCGTCGCGCGGCGGGCGCAGCAGGTCAACCCACGGCAGGCTCCGCCAGCAATCCGTCAATCGCCGCGCCCACGCTCTCGATCGACGTCATGCCGTCGACCCGCGCGACGATCCCGCGCTCCTCGTAGTATGGCAGGATCGGGGCCGTCTTGGCGCGATACTCCGCCATCCGCGTCCGCACCGTGTCCGCGTTGTCGTCCGGCCGCCGTTTAAAGCTGTGCCCACCGCAATTGTCGCATGTGTCGGCCGCGGACGGCCGTTTGAAGCGGTCGTGATATCCCTCGCCGCAGTTCGCGCAAGTGTACCGTCCGGTAATGCGATCAACGAGCGCTTGCTCGTCCACCGTGAGCTCGATTACCCGGTCGAGCTTGCGCCCTCGCTCGCTGAGCAGCAGGTCCAGCGCCTCAGCCTGCGCCTGGGTGCGCGGGAAGCCGTCGAAGATCACCCCCGCGCCGCACTCGCCGTCGAGCCGCTCGCCGATCAGCGCGGAGACGATCGCGTCCGACACGAGCTCGCCCGCCTCCATCACCGCCTTGGCTTTGAGCCCAATGGGCGAGCCGGCCTTCACCGCGGCGCGCAGCATGTCGCCGGTCGACAGCTGCACCATGCCGCGCTCGGCTTCCAATCGCTGCGCCTGGGTGCCCTTGCCCGCGCCGGGGGGGCCGAGGAGAATGATGTTCACCGCGAAACTCCGTGCCGCGCCGCGCCGCGCGCCGACCGTTACCGAGCGCTTGGGCCGAGCGGAAGTCGTCAGCGCGCCCGGCCGCCCTTCAGCCGCGCGCGCTTGATCAGGTCGCCGTACTGGTGCGCAATCAAATGGCTCTGGATCTGCGTCACCGTGTCCACCGTCACGTTGACGACGATCAGGAGCGAGGTGCCGCCGAGGTAGAATGGGATGCCCGCCCGCGCGATCAGGAACTCGGGGATCAGGCAGATCAGCACCAGGTACGCCGCGCCAACCACCGTGATGCGGGTCAGGACGTAATCCAGATACGTTTCCGTGTTCTTGCCGGGTCGGATACCCGGCACGAAGCCGCCGTGCTTCTTCAGGTTCTCCGCTGTCTCCTCCGGGTTGAACACCACGGCCGTGTAGAAGAAGGCGAAGAAGGCGATGCCCGCCCCGTACAGGAACATGTACAAGGGCGTGCCGTGCGCAAGATACTGGTTGAGCCCGATCAGGAAGTCGCCCCACGCGCTCTCGCCCGCCACCGTGTTGCCCGCCATTTGCGTGATGGTGAGCGGCAGGAGCAGGAGGGAGGAGGCGAAAATCGGCGGGATCACGCCGGAGGTGTTGAGCTTCAACGGCAGGTGCGACCGCTCCGCCTGCATCGCCCCGCGCTGCGTCTGCCGCTTCGGATACTGGATGAGCACGCGCCGCTGCGCGCGCTCCATGAAGCAGATAAAGCCGATCAGGCCCAGCGCCAGCAGGATCACGCCGATAATGATCAACGGCGACAGCGTCCCCTCGCGCCCCGACTCGAGAACCTGCGCCAGCGCCGTCGGCAGCTGGGAGACGATGCCCGCCATGATGATCAATGACACGCCATTGCCGATGCCGCGGCTGGTGATCTGCTCGCCCAGCCACATCAGGAACATGGTGCCGCCGATCAGCGAGATGATGGCGGTGACGCGGAACGGCACGCCCGGGTCGATCACTGCGCCGATGCCCTGGTTCGCGCCCAGCCCTTCCAACCCCACGGCGATGAAGTAGCCCTGGATCGCGGTCAACGCGACCGTCAGGTAGCGCGTGTACTGGTTCAGCTTCTTGCGCCCGCTCTCGCCCTCCTTCTTCAAGGCGGCGAGCGCCGGGGCAAGCGTGGTGCCCAGCTGCACGACGATGGACGCCGTGATGTAGGGCATGACGCCGAGCGCGATGATGCTCATCCGCTCCAGGCTGCCGCCCGAGAAGGTGTTGAAGAAGTCGAGCACACCGCCGCGCTGCGTGTCGAACAACGCCCCCATCGCCCGCGGGTCGATGCCCGGCAGCGGGATGAAGCTCAACAACCGGAACAGCACCAAGGCGCCGATCGTGAACCACAGCCGCTTCTTCAGCTCGGTCGCCTTGCCGAAATTGGCGAGCGTGATGTTGGCGGCCATTTGATCGGCGACGGAGGCCATGAGCGATGATGTCCTGTGAACGAAAACGGCGGGAGCGCTTCCGCGCGGCCCGCCGCTTCATATAACTATCGAGGGCCGGTTGTCAGCCTATCGGCCCCTGCCCGGTCGCGGCCGCCCCGATCAGGCTTCCGCGCCCACTTCGGCCGCGGCGCGGCGCTCGACGATCGTCACCGAGCCGCCGGCCGCCTCGACGGCCGACCGCGCGCCGGCGGACACGCCGGCCACGGCGAAGTTCAGGGGAGCGCTCAGCGTCCCCTTGCCCAGCAGGCGTACGCCGTCCTTGCCGCCGCGCGCCAGCCCGGCCGCTTGCAGCGCCGCGTGGTCGACGGTGCCGTCCGTGGCGAGCTTGCCCGCCTCCACCGCGCGCGCCACCGCGCCCAGGTTCACTTCGGCGTAATCCTTGGCGAAGATGTTGTTGAAGCCGCGCTTGGGCAGCCGCATGTGGAGCGGCATCTGGCCACCCTCAAAACCGGCGATCGACACGCCCGAGCGCGCCTTGGCGCCCTTTTGCCCGCGCCCGGCGGTCTTGCCGAGCCCGGAGCCGATGCCGCGGCCGACCCGCACGCGGCTCTTGCGCGCGCCTTCGTTGTCTCGAATGTCGTTGAGCTTCATGTGTCGCACTCGCTTTCGCTAGGTTCGCGCTGAAGAAGATGCTCCCCTGCTGGGGAGCCGGTGGAGGTCAGCCCTCCACCTCTACCATATGCTGCACCTTGCGGATCGCGCCGCGCACTTCCGGCGTGTCCTCGCGCTCCACCGTGCGGTGCATCTTGTTGAGGCCGAGCCCGACCAGCGTCGCGCGCTGGCGCTTCTCGCGCCGGATCGGCGACCCGGTCTGGGTGATCCTGATGGTGGCCATCGGCGTTACTCCGTGATCATCTCGGCGTCGGCCTGGACGACCTCCGCCTGCGCGCCCGGCCGACCACGGCCGAGCAGGTCGGCGATCCGCTTGCCGCGGCGTTGCGCGACCGACTTCGGCGAGGTCTGCTCGCCGAGCGCCTCGAAGGTCGCGCGGATCATATTGTACGGGTTGGAGGTCCCCACGGACTTCGTCACCACGTCCGCTACGCCCAGCGACTCGAAGATAGCGCGCATCGGGCCGCCGGCGATGATGCCCGTGCCCTGCGGCGCGGAACGCAACGTGACCCGGCCCGCGCCGAAATGCCCGTTGCCGTCGTGGTGCAGCGTCCGACCGTCGCGCAGCGGAACGCGGATCATCGCCTTCTTGGCCGCCGCGGTCGCCTTGCTGATCGCCTCCGGCACCTCGCGCGCCTTGCCGTGGCCAAAGCCCGCTCGGCCCTTGCCGTCGCCGACCACGACAAGCGCGGCGAAGCCGAAGCGCTTGCCGCCCTTCACCGTCTTGGACACGCGGTTGATGTGGACGAGCTTCTCGATCAGCTCCTCGCCGCCATCGTCGTCACGGTTGCCGCCGCGTCCGCGATCGTCACGGCGGCCACGATTGCCACCGCGATTTTCACA
>CADCVW010000024.1 GCA_902806235.1 uncultured Sphingomonadaceae bacterium
CAGCGCTGCAGCTGCTCGCTACGAGCCGAGCGTGCCGCTTCGCCGCCCGCGTCCTGCGCCTGCGTCGGGCCGGCCAGCGCGGCGCTCCCTAATAACAATGCCGCCAACGCCTTGCGCATCCTGCCCGCTCCAGCTCGTTACGGTTCCACGTTGCCCTGCTCCGCCTGTCCCGCGGCTGAACCGGCCGGCCGCGGCGCAGGCGGGCCGAGCGCGGCGCGCAAGGTGACCGCGCGGCGCACGGCGCGGCGCGCGCGGGGGTGGATGCCGCACGGGCAGTGATGGTCGATCGCCCCGTCGATGTCGGCGTCGGTCGGCTGCGGGTTCGCCTCCACCAGAGCGGCGGCAGCCATGATCATACCCGGCTCGCAATAGCCGCACTGGGTGACGTATTCGGCGAGCCACGCCTGCTGGACGGGGTGCGCGCCGCCGGGGCTCAAGGCTTCGATCGTCACTACTTCCACGCCTTCGAGCGCGCCGATGGGCACGAGGCAGCTGCGCGCCGCCCGCCCGTCGACGTGGACGGTGCACGCGCCGCAGGCGCCCGTGCCGCAGCCGTACTTGGCTCCGGTGAGGTTGGACGCGTCGCGCAACGCCCAAAGGAGCGGCGTTTCCGGCGGCAGCCGGTAGCGCACGGCTTGGCCGTTGACGGTGAAGCTGGTCATGGCGGACGGCTAGCCGTAATGGCGAGCCGATTGAAGCGTTGGGCGGGCGATGTGCAACCTGTACAGCATGACCGCGACCGTCGCTGAAATGCGGAACGTTTTCGGCGCGTTCGACGGCGACCGGACCAACCTGCCCGCGTTCGTCGAGATCTACCCGGACCGCGAGGCGCCCGTGCTGCGGAGCGGGGCCGCGGGCAGGTTGGAGCTCGCGCTGATGCGCTGGGGCATCCCGCCGCCGGGCGAGGTCAAACGGCCCGTGACCAACGTGCGCAACCTCCACTCGCCCTTTTGGCGTGCGGCGCTGGCGCGGCCCGACCGGCGCTGCCTCATCCCCGTCACCGCCTTTTCCGAATGGAGCGCGAAACCCGACCCGGCGACCGGCCGCAGGCGCAAACACTGGTTCGCGCTGGTGGGCGCCGCCCCGGAGGAACGGCCGTTGTTCGCCTTCGCCGGGCTGTGGCGGCCGGCGGCGGAGAGCGACCGCTACGCTTTCCTCACCTCTGCCCAACCAGCTGGTCGGAGCGATCCATCCGAAAGCGATGCCCGTGGTGCTGACGGGGGAGGCGCACGACCGCTGGCTTCCTGCGCCCGCGGAGGAGGTAGCGGCGCTCGCCGTTACCTACCTCGACCGCGCGACGAAGGAGATTTGAGTGGAACCTTCGGCGCGCGCCGGTTTATTCTCGGGAGAAAGCGCTGTGTCGCCGACGGGGGAAGCTATCGTGGCGCGCGCCTGGCCTGAGTTCAGATGACTTCGCCGCCGGGCTTCGACCTGATCGAGACGATGCGCTTCGACCCGCTGGAGGGGCTGGTCGACCTGGAGCGGCACCTCGCCCGGATGCGCAGGTCGGCGATCGAGCTCGGCTTTGTTTTCGACCGGCACGCGGTGCGCAACGAGCTGCAGGCCGCGACCTTTCGCCTAACGGAGCCGCGGCGCGTGCGGCTGCTGTGCTCCAGCAGAGGTGCCGTTGCGACCGAAGCGCGGCCGCTCCCGCCGCCGCCGGCAGGTCCCGTCCGCGTGCGCCTACTCCCCCTTCCCCTGCCGAGCGGCGACGTGCGACTGCGCCACAAGACCACTGACCGCGCGGCGCACCGCGCGGCGCTGTGCGGGGCGGGAACGGACGAGGCGCTGTTCGTGGACGAGGAAGGCTTCCTGACGGAGGGCAGCTACTCGAGCGTCTTCGTGCCGCGCGGCGAGCGGCTGCTCACCCCGCCCCTGTCGCGCGGGCTGATCGCGGGCGTGCTGCGTGACCGCCTGCTGGAGGAGGGCCGGGCGGCGGAAGCGGAACTGACACCGGCCGACCTGGACGGACCCTTCTTCGTCGGCAATGCGCTGCGCGGCCTCCTCCCTGCGGTTGCCGAGGGCTGGGCCGACAGCTAAGCTCCCGGCGCGTCAGCGAAGGGGGAGCGCCATGCGCCGAACGTCGGCCGCCATCGACCGCATCCAGCCCTCGGCGACGCTCGCCGTCACGGCTCGCGTGGGCGCGCTGCGGCGCTCAGGCGTCGACGTGATCGGGCTGGGCGCGGGCGAGCCCGACTTCGACACCCCCGATCACGTCAAGGAAGCGGCGATCGCCGCCATCCGCGAGGGGCGGACCAAATACACGGACGTCGACGGCACGCCCGAGCTGAAGGAGGCCGTTCGCCTCAAGTTCCGGCGCGACAACGGGTTGGACTTCGCCGCGAACGAAGTGACGGTGAACGTTGGCGGTAAGCAGACCTTGTTCAACGCACTGGTCGCGACGATCGACCCGGGCGACGAAGTCGTAATCCCCGCGCCCTATTGGGTCACCTACCCCGATGTCGTGTCCTTCGCCGGCGGCGCGCCGGTGTCGGTCGCGGCGGGCGCGGCGCAAGGCTACAAGATCACGCCCGAGCAACTGGACGCCGCGATCACGCCGAGGACGCGCTGGGTAATCCTGAACACGCCCTCTAACCCGACGGGTGCGGCTTATTCGGAGGCGGAATTGGACGCGCTCGGCGAGGTGCTCGCGCGTCATCCCGACGTGCTGATCTTCACGGACGAAATGTACGAGCACATCACCTACGACGGTTTCGCCGCGCGCAGCCTCGCCGCGCTGCGGCCCGACCTGCGCGATCGGGTGCTCACGGTGAACGGCTGCTCCAAGGCCTACGCGATGACCGGCTGGCGTATCGGCTTCGCGGGCGGGCCGGCGTGGCTGATCAAGGCAATGGCCAAGCTCCAGTCGCAGTCGACCTCCAACCCCTGCTCCATCGCGCAGGCCGCCGCCGTCGTCGCGCTCAGCGGGCCGCAGGAGTTCCTGGCCGAGCGTGCCGCTGCCTTCCAGCATCGCCGCGACCTCGTCCACGCCGCGCTGGGCGAGGTAGAGGGTCTGACCTGCCCCAAGCCGGAAGGCGCCTTCTACCTCTACCCGGACGCGCGCGGGCTGATGGGGCGGAGCACGCCGGCGGGGAAGCGGATCGACGACGACGAGGCGCTCGTCACCTACCTACTCGACGAGGCGCGCGTTGCCGCGGTGCAAGGCGCGGCGTTCGGCTTCTCCCCCGCCTTCCGCGTCAGCTACGCGACGAGCGAGGACAAGCTGCGCGAGGCCTGCGCGCGGATCACGGAAGCGTGCGGGCGGCTACGCTGAGCGCATCCGCGGCCGCGGTCCTTTCGTATCAGGCACATAGCTACCATCTACGTGGTTCATTTTCCGTGAGGCCCCGATGACCCGCCGCTCCTTGCTCGGTTCCGCCATGTCCTTTTTCGCGCTCGCCGCGTGCAAGGCCGAGGCGGCGACCAAGAGCTTCGCCGTCAACCTGTCCGAGGCCGAGTGGCGCCGCCGCCTGAAGCCCGAGCAGTTCGCCGTGCTGCGCCGCCACGCGACCGAGCGGCCCGGCAGCTCGGGGCTGAACGCGGAGAAGCGCGCGGGCGGCTACGCCTGCGCGGGCTGCGGCCACCCGCTCTTCTCCTCGCGCACCAAGTTCGAGTCCGGTACCGGCTGGCCGAGCTTCTGGCAGCCGCTCGGCGGCGCGGTGGGTACGCGCACTGATCGCAGCCTGATGTTCGCGCGCACGGAGGTCCACTGCGCGCGCTGCGGCGGGCACCTCGGCCACGTCTTCAAGGATGGGCCGAAGCCGACGGGCCTGCGCTATTGCATGAACGGTGACGCCATGACGTTCCGGGCCGCCGCCTGATGCGCGCGCTCGTCCCCGCCGCCCTGCTCGGCTTGTTCGGCTTGGGGCTGACCTTTCAGCAGGGCGCCCCCGCCGAGGCGCGCGCCGTCGCCGCGCCCGCGCCCGCGCAGGACGTTCCCGCCCGGCCCGGCCGCGCGGTGGCGGTGCTCGCGGGCGGCTGCTTCTGGGGGCTGGAAGCCGTGTTCGAGCGGCTAAACGGCGTCGCGGACGTGACCAGCGGCTACGCGGGCGGCACGGCGGCGACCGCCAACTACGCCGCGGTCAGCAGCGAGCGCACCGGCCACGCCGAAGCCGTGAGGATCGTCTACGACCCCGCGCGGATCAGCTACGGTACGCTGCTCCGCGTCTACTTCGCGGTGGCGCACGACCCGACGCAGCTCAACCGGCAGGGCCCCGACAAGGGCCCGAGCTACCGTTCGGCGATCTTCCCGCAGACGCCCGAGCAGGCGCGGGTCGCGCGCGCCTACGTCGGGCAGCTCGGCGCGGCGAAGCTGTGGCCGCGGCCGATCGTCACCCGGCTGGAGAGCGGGCGCTTCTTCCCGGCGGAAGCGAGCCATCAGGATTTCATGCGCAAGAACCCGCGCCATCCGTACATCCTGGCGCACGACGTACCCAAAGTACGCGCGCTCCGCGCGGCCTTTCCTCGACTGGTGCGCGGCGGCTAGGCCGCCACCGGAAATCTGAGCAACCGCCCCGGCACGGGCACCAGCGCCTCGGCGGCGCCGCCCACCGCGCGCTTGATCTCCGGGTGCCAAGGGTCGAGCCCGCCGGTGAGCGCGCCGAAAGCAGGCAGGATCAGCTTGGTCTCCGTCGCGACGAAGCAGCGCCGCGACACCCGCCGCCCGCGCGCGGCAACGCGGAGCTTCGGGTGGAAGTGGCCGGACAGCTCGGGGCGCCGCTCGGCCGGATCCGCCTCATGGCGGAACACCATGCCGTCCACCACCGCCTCCGCCCGGATCGCCCCGCCGCAGCTGTCGGCCAGCGCCGCATCGTGGTTGCCGGTAATCCACGTCCACCGTGTCCCGCCCGTCATCTCGAGCAGGGTCGCCCGCGCCTGCTCGGGCAACCGCTCGCAGCCTCGGCTGTCGTGGAAGCTGTCACCGAGGCACCAGACCTCCTCGGGCGCGCAAGCGGCGACGAGCGCGGCCACGTCGGCCAGCGTGGCGAGGCTGTCGTAGGGTGGCAGCATCTGGCCGAAGCGCGCGTACCAGCTGCCCTTCTCCAGGTGGAGATCGGCGACGAGCAGCGCGCGGCGCGCGGGCCAATAGAGCGCGCCCTCGGCCAAGGCGCGGAGTTCGCGTCCGGCGAACAGGAAGGGAACCATGGCGCGGCTATACGGCTGCGCCCAGCGAGGGCGCAAGCAATTGAAATTATTGACCGATGCCGGCCTCGGTCGTCGGCGTGCCCGCCGGCATGGTGAAGCTCACCCGCTTATTGGCGAAGTCGAGCGCGACGCGGTCGAACGAGCGCAGCGCGTCCATGCCGATCAGCAGCGCCGGCCGCCGGGTGAGCCCGAGCTCGCGGAAGATGTGCGCGTCGGCGAAGGCCACGGGGAGGCCGAGCATCCGCACACTACCGATCCGCACGTTACTGACGCGGGTGTAGTCCGCGACCAGCTCGCTGCCTGTCACGTCGATCAGCCCGATACGCTGCAGCGGGCCCGACCGCTCGGCGCGGCGGCGCAGCGCTTCGTTGCCCATGGACACCGCCGTGCCCGTGTCGATGATTGCGTCGATGCGCTCGCCGTCAACGTCCGCGTCGGCGAGGATCAGCCGGCCGAGCCGGCCGCGCGCGGTGACGGTGATCACGCCGGGCGCGGAACGCACCGCATTGCGCCGCGTGGACGGGGCGAGTGCCATGCTGCCCGCGCGGAAGTCGAGGTCGAGCCTCTGGTTGCGCAGCATGTCGACGCCCAAGATACCTTCGGCACCGATATTGGCGCGGGCGAGCGCGGGCGCCTCCACGTCGCGGATCTCGCGCCGCCCGGCCTGTAGCCGCGGGATCAGCACGGTGCCGACCCGGTCGCTGTCTGCCACCGAATGCACCACGGTGCGCCGCCCTTCAGCCAGCCCGAGTTCGCCCGCCAACTCGCGCGCGATCACCGTGCGCTCGGCCGCGGTGCCGACGATGAATGAGTGCGGCGTCCCGTCGCTCAACGTAACGGGCACCGTCATACGTGAGGTCGCGTCCAGCGCCGCGCCCGTCACCGTCTCGCCGGCGGGTTCGGTCAGCGTACCCGTCGTGTCGGGGGTCTGCGCCGCGGCGGCGGTGGCGAGCAGCGGAGCAGCAAGGAGGAACAAGCGACGCATGGTCATGACGGCCTCCGTTACGAATTTGTGACGAAGACGCTATGCTCATTCCAAGTATCTGGCAAGTCGTTACTCTTCCGCAGCCATCGCCTCCGCCGCGAGCGCCTCGGCCTCGATCAACAGGCTGTCGTCGGCCGAGCCGGTGTTCACGGTTTCGCGGCCGATGAGGACGAGCACGGGGACGGCGAGCGGACTCACGCGCGGCAGATCCACGTGGAGCATCTCGCCGACCGCCCGGTCGAGCAGACGGGCGAGCCGGCCGACGTCCGTCATCCGCGCCCGCGCGTCGTCCCAGGCGGCGCGGAGCAGCAGGTGATCGGGCTCGTAGCGGCGCAGCACGTCGTAGATCAGGTCGGTCGAGAAGCTCACCTGCCGCCCCGTCTTGCGCTTGCCCGGGTGCTGGCGCTCGACGAGGCCGCCGATCACCGCAACCTCGCGGAAAGCGCGCTTGAGGAGGTTGGAGCGCTCCACCCATTCGACGAACTCGTGCTCGAGGATGTCGGCGGAGAAGAGCGAAGCAGGATCGCGCACCGGCTGCAGGCCGAAGGTCGCCAGCGCGTAATCGTTGGCGACGAAGCCGAGTGGCTGCAGCCCCGCGTCCTCCATGCGCCGGGTGATCAGCATGCCGAGCGACTGGTGCGCGTTCCAGCCTTCAAAGCTGTAGGCGACCATGTAGTGCCGCCCGTCGCGCGGGAAGGTCTCGACGAGCAGCTGGTCGGGCGCGGGCATCACGGAGCGGCGCGCCTGCACGTTCAGCCATTCGCGCACGTCGGCCGGGAAGCGCGGCCATTGTGAAGGATCGTGCAGGAAGCCGCGGACGCGATCGGCGAGACTGGTCGAGATCGGCATCCGGGAGCCGCCGTATTTGGGAATACGCGCAGGTTTCTTGGAGGCGCGGACGATCAAGTCCGTGCCTTCCAGCTTCTCCATCTCGCAGCTGAGCCCCGCGAAGAAGAAAGTGTCGCCGGGCTGGAGGGTGGCGGCGAAGCCCTCCTCCACGGTCCCCAGCTTGCGCCCGTTCTTGAAGCGGACGTCGAGCGCGGGGTTTTCGACGATAATCCCGGCGTTCAACCGGTGCTGCTGGACGAAGCGCGGGTGGGTGACGCGGTGGAGGCCGTCCTCCCCGACGGTCAGCCGCTTGTAGCGGTCGTAAGCGCGTAGAGAGTAGCCGCCGGTCTCGATGTAGGTGAGGACGGCGTCGAACAGTTCCTCCGATAAACCCGCGTAGGGCGCGGCGCCGCGCACCTCGTCGAGCATCTCCTCGCGCCGGAACGGCTCGGCGCAGGCGAGGCCGAGGATGTGCTGCGCCAGCACGTCGAGCGCGCCGGGGCGGAACAGGTCGGGGTCGAGCTCGCCCGCATCCACGGCGTCGAGCGCGGCGCGGGCTTCGAGATATTCAAAGCGGTTGCCGGGAACGATCAGCGCCTCGGACGGCTCGTCGAGCCGGTGGTTGGCGCGGCCGATGCGCTGGAGGAGGCGCGACGAGCCCTTAGGGGCGCCCATCTGGATCACGAGGTCGACGTTCCCCCAGTCGACTCCGAGGTCGAGGCTGGCAGTGGCGACCAGCGCGCGGAGCTTGCCGTCGGCCATCGCCGCTTCGACCTTGCGCCGCGCTTCGCGGGACAAGGAGCCGTGGTGGATGCCGATGGGCAGGTTTGCGTCGTTCACCGTCCACAGGTCCTGGAAGATGAGCTCGGCGAGGCTCCGCGTATTGCAGAACAGGATGGTGGTGCGGTGGGCCGCCACCTGCTCCATCACCTGCACGGCGGCGTAGCGGCCCGAGTGGCCGGCCCAGGGCACGCGGTCCTGCGGCAGCAGGATCTGGATGCGGGGCTCCGCGCCCGGATCGCCTTCAACCAGCGCGATTTCGTCGATGTCGCCGTGGCCCTCGAGCCAGCCCTGGTAAGCTTCCGGATCCGCCACGGTCGCGGACAAGCCGACGCGGCGGAGCGCGGGCGCGAGCTTGCCCAGCCGCGCCATGCAAAGGGCGAGCAGGTCGCCGCGCTTGGAGGTAGCGAAGGCGTGGACCTCGTCGACGACGATGGTGCGGAGCTTGCCGAACAGGCGCGCGCTGTCCGGGTAGGACAGGAGCAGGCTCAGCGACTCCGGGGTGGTGAGCAGGACGTGCGGCGGCCGGGCGCGCTGGCGAGCGCGGCGGTCGGAAGGGGTGTCGCCCGTGCGCGTCTCGACGCGGATCGGAAGCCCCATCTCCTCGACCGGGGTGAGGAGGTTGCGCTGAACATCGACCGCCAGCGCCTTCAGCGGGGAGACGTAGAGGGTGTGCAGACCCTCCGCGGGCTCCTCGGCCAGTTCGCACAGGGTGGGCAGGAACCCCGCGAGCGTCTTGCCCGCGCCCGTGGGGGCAACGAGCAGCGCGCTGCGGCCGGCGCGGGCGATGGCGAGCATCTCCAACTGGTGCCGCCGGACGGACCAGCCGCGGCCGGCGAACCAGGCGGCGACGGCCTCCGGCAACGCGGGCGGGGTGCGCGGCGCGTGCGCGGCCCTACCTTCCGTCGTCGCGGTCGTCGCGCGCCTTATCCTCGCGGTCTACGCGCTCGTAGAGCTCGTTGGTCGCGGCTTCCGTGCGGGCGACGTCGCCGCGGTCGCGCTTGTTGCGGGAGGTGGCGAACAGCGCGATCAGGAAAAAGGCGACGATGCCGATCGCCAGAGGTATCCAGATAAGACCGTTGCTGCCCATGGTGCCTGTTTCCTCCTCGTTCTCGTTCCGCCCTCCCAACGTCCGGCGTGGCGGCGGGGTCCCGGCGGGGCTAGGGTGCGCCGCATGGCCCGCCTAGGACATTGGCTCCAGCCCAACCGCGATGGCATCTACGTCGCCCCCGCCGACGCGTGGATCGACCCGTCGCAGGCGAAGCCCCGCGCGCTCGTCACTCACGGCCACGCCGACCACGCACGCGGCGGGCACGGGGCGGTGTGGGCAACGCCGGAAACGCTCGCCATCATGGGCGTCCGCTACGGCCCGCAGGAGGGCCGCCCCGTGCAGTACGGCGAGGCGGTGCGGGTGGGCGAGGTGGACGTGTCCTTCGTCCCCGCCGGCCACGTTCTCGGCTCCGCGCAGATCGTGATGGACTGGGGAGGCGAGCGCGCAGTGGTGAGTGGCGACTACAAGCGGCGGCCGGACCCGACCTGCCTGCCGTTCCAGCCGGTGCCGTGCGACATCTTCGTCACGGAGGCGACCTTCGCCCTCCCCGTCTTCCACCACCCAGACACGGGGGGAGAGATCGACAAGTTGCTGGCGGCGCTGCGGGCGAACCCTGAACGCTGCGTGCTCGTCGGCGCCTACGCGCTCGGCAAGGCGCAGCGGGTGATCGCGGAACTTCGTTCGCGAGGGCACCACGACCCGATCCACCTCCACGGCGCGCTGGAGCGCTTGTGCGGGCTGTACCGCGAGCAGGGCGTAGCTCTCGGCGAGCTGCGCCCCGCCACCGGCGTCTCCAAGGACGAGTTGCGCGGCCGCGTGGTGCTCTGCCCGCCCGGCGCACTCAACGACCGCTGGGCGCGCCGCCTGCCCGACCCGATCACGGCGCTGGCCAGCGGCTGGATGCGCATCCGGCAGCGCGCGCGGCAGCGCAACGTCGAGCTGCCGCTGGTTATCTCCGACCACGCCGACTGGGACGAGCTGACGCGCACGGTGCTGGAGGTCGCGCCGCGCGAGCTGTGGATCACCCACGGCCGCGAGGAGGCGCTGATGCACTGGTGCATGACGCGCCAAATCCGCGCGCGCGAGCTGCACCTCGTGGGGCGCGAAGAAGAGGACGAGGAGTAGGTCGGGGGCGGGCCCGGGCAACGGAAATTTACTAAGTTGACGCTGCGTGGGGGTAGGTGCTGATTTACTCATCAGCAAGGCGAATAATTGCCTTCTCTCAGGCTAGCGCCTTAACGCTTAATCAGCACGAAGTAGATGTGACTTGGCCATGCTATTTCTGTCTACCTACTCACCACCGCCTTCTGCCTCTCCGTCTTACTCGGCCCACCCCTCACCACCGGCCACCCGTCCACCCACTCCGCCCGGTCGAGCAGCATCACTCGCCGCGTGTTGACTTCGGCGTCGGGCTTCGACCGCGGGCGGGCGCGGTCGACGGCGTGGTAGAGCAGCCACAGGTCGCCCCGGGCATCCTCGATCGCGCTGTTGTGGCCCGGCGCGTTCCACGCCGCGTTGGCGGCGAGGACGGGGGTGCGACGGACCTCGAAGGGGCCGGTGGCGGAGCGGGAGCGGGCGACCAGCGCGGCGTAATGCGCCTTCGGCCCGCAGCAGTTGTCGCCGGACAAGAACAGATAATACCAGACGCCCTCGGCGGCGGTCGCGCGGCGGTGGAGCCAGGCGCCCTCGATCAGGCGCATGTAGTTGTCGGGGTCGTCGGTTTTGTCGGGGTGGACGAGGGCCACCGCCTGCGAGCCGGGCGCGAAGGACAGGCGGTCGGGGGCCAGCTCGCGCACCTTGATCGGGCCGAAGCCCGAGCCCCAGTAGAGGAGCCTCCGGCCGGTGGCGGGGTCGTCGTAGGCCATGGGATCGATGTTCTCGAAGCCCGGGCCGCATTCGAGCGGCGCGCCCTTGTCGGCGAAGGGGCCTTCGGGGCGGGTCGCCACCGCGACCGCCAGGCAGAGGCCGCGCTGCGGGTCAGCGAGCGCGGCGTCGGGCTTGGCGGAATAGTAGAGGAGGTAGCGGCGCGCGGCCGCGTCGTGGTGGACGTGGGGAGCCCAGAAATCTTGGGTGCGGCTCGCCCAGGCGGGCTTGGCCGGCAGGGCGTCGGGCAGCGCCTCCCAGCGGACGAGGTCGGGCGAGCGGGCGACCTGGACGTTGCGGGTGCGGCCGTCGCCGGCTTCGCTCTCGCCCTGGGTGGCGTAGGCGTAATAGTAGCCGTCGGGAGCGCGGAGGACGGCGGGGTCGGGGAAGTCCTGGTTGAGGACGGGGTTGACGTAGACGCGCTCCGTACTCGCGGCGGCGGCGCGGGGGACGTCGGGGGACGGCGCGCAGGCGACCAAGAGGACGGCGCTCGCTATTGCCGTGGCCGTGCGCTTCATGCTCGCTCCCCCGTCGCCCCTGCCTTGAGCCAGGACCCGTTTTCCTCTTCGCGACCGTTGTCGAAGGCAGGTGGGTCCCGGGTCAAGCCCGGCATAACGTGAGTCGAAGGGCACCGCTCGGCGGGCGCGGAAGTCGCTCCGTCCGACGGCAGCACGTGGGGCGGTGAGCGTTCGCCGCGGTCCCGGCTTCCGCCGGAACGACGTCCGCTCCGCGCGCCGTTTGCTAGAAGGAGAAGGGCTTGGTCGCCGCCGAAGGCTTGAGCGGCTTGATTTTCGGGGACGGCGCGGCGGCGGCGCGGGCTTCGGATTCGCCGATACCGGCGAGGAGCTTGCGCCAGATGCCGTGGGCGCGCTGGTGGTGGGCGCGGTCGCGGGCAGTGGTGGCGGCCTGCGCGGCGGCCAGGCTGTCGGCGGCCTTGGCGGTATATTCTTCGTGCTTGGTCATGGATCGCTCCTCGGGGTGGGTCCGCCGGAGCGGGGATGGGTCAGCCGCGCGTGCGGGCCTTCTCGATCAGGCTTTCCTCGCGTTGCGGGTTGGCGGCGATCTGCTTGGGCTTGTCCGCGTCCTTCTTGGGCTTGCGGGTTTCCTTGCTCTTCTTCTGCTGGCCCTTAGCCATCGGCGCTATCCGATCAGTTGGGGGTTGGCGACGGCGAGCGGCGCGTCCTCCGCGTCGCGCGCGGCGCGCAGGGAGTCGGCGCGCTCGATGCGCTCGGCGAGGAGCGTCCAGGCGTCGGCGGCGCGCTGGCAGCGGTCGCGGACGTTGTCGAGGGTAGCGGCGTCGGCGTCGGCCTGCTGACGAGCGGCCTGTTCTCGGTAGAAAAGCTTGTTGGACATGCGCGCGCCTCCATAGGTGGGCGGGCGAGGACCATCCCCGCCCGCCGAGCCCAGCTGGCGGTTACGCCGACTGGAGGTTTACTGCCGAGGTCTTGCCGCGGCGATCGGTCTCGAGCTCGTAGGACACGCGCTGGTCGCGGTCGAGCGTGCTCATGCCCGCGCGCTCTACGGCTGAGATGTGCACAAACGCGTCCTGGCCGCCGCCCTCGGGCGCGATGAAGCCGTAGCCCTTGTCGGCGTTAAAGAATTTCACGGTTCCGGTGATCATGGGGACTTCCTTCGTCCTTTGTGTCGGGCAGGCCCCAAAGCGGGGCATCCCGGCTTCGGCGAGCAAGAAAAGGACGAAGAGAGACCGGAAAACCGGCGATCAAGGTCCGTCGCAAGCGACGTCAGCAAGCCTTACCTAAGCGTTATGGCGCGGAAAGGAAAGGGCTGGGCCTAGCGCCGTCTTAGCGCGGGTCCGCGGCGCGGCCGGACGGGGCCAGCCGTTCGACGTCGACCTCCGTGCGGCGCACGCTACCCTCCACCTCCTCCACCCGCTCGCTCGCCTCGCGGCGGATCACCAGCTCCTCGCGGACGCGGGCGGCCTTGGCGATCACCGGCTCCTCCGTCGTCTCCGTGAGTTCCACCGCGCGCTCGCGGAACAGCTCCTCCAAGTCGGCGGCGGGCCGCGCCTCGGCCGCGGCGCGGCGCTCGATGCGGACGCGGTAGTCGCGGAGCACGACGCGCTCGTGGACCGGGCGCTCGACGGCGTGGGTGTGAACGCGGACGGCGCCGGCGGCGCGCGCTTCCCGGTCCACGGCCAGCCGCTCCTCGACCAACGGGATGCGCTGCTCGGCCGCGCCCGCCGGCGCGACGGGGCGGGCCGCGGTCGGCGGCGCGAGGCGGGAGAGCTCGCCGTCGAGCTCGTGCTCGGCCCCGTGAAGGTGGGGAATGCCCGTGCGCTCGACGATCGCCATCACCTGGGCGAGCCGTTCTTCTGGCACGGAGGCGGTAAGGAGCCAGCCACCGCGCTCCTGCGCCTGGGCGAAGGTGGGGTGGCTCTCGCCGTGCCCGGGGAGGGCGACTATTTCTTTAAGTTGCGCCCACAGACTGCCCGCGGCTTTCGCGGGGGCGGCCGCGCCGTGACCCGGGGTGCGCGAGCGATCGACGATGCTGACGCGGCCGGCGGCGACGCCCGCCTCGCCGACGATGCGGTCGCGGGCGGCACGGGCGTCAACTTCGGTCTCGAACATGGCGGACAGGTTGCGCATCAGCGGCGCTCCTCCGGGCGGGCGGCGGGCGCAGCGTTCAGGGCGGCGCCGGCCGGGCGGGCGGCGGGCGCGGCATTCAGGGCGGCGCCCGCCGGGCGCGCGGCGGCGTGGCGCTCGACCACCGCGTCCATCGCGCGGAGCCGCACGGGCTGGGCGATCTGCTCGACCTCGCGGCGGCGCTGGACGCGGATCTCCTCGCGCAGGATCAGGCGTTTCTCCACTACCACGACCTCCTCGACGACGGGGATGACCAGGGTGTCGCCGTCCTCCCAGGGGGTGGGCACGGTGTCGACCTCGCGGTTGATGGGCACGCGGTCGACGTGGACGGCATGGCGGAACAGGTCGGCGCGGGCGACCTCCTCGCGTTCGGACATGACGGTGCGGACGCGCACGGTGCCGAGCTCGACGGTGCGCTTGCTAACGGACAGGGTCTCCTCGACGAGCGGCAGGACCTGCTCGACCTCGCCCTGCGCGGGGACGGCGACCGGCTCGGCTGCGGCGGGGTGGAACCCGGGGGTGAACCGGCCGGGGTCGCTGGGGTCGGTGGGCATGGGCGCTCCTGTTCGGTCGGTTCGGCCCCTCAACGAAGCAGGGCGCGCGCCCGTTCCGCTAGTGGCCGGCAGGCTCCCCGCGCTGGAGGCCGGATGCCGCGAGCTGCTCGTCCACCTGGGCCATCAGCCGGTCGAGCCCGGCCTCGTCGCGGGCCTCCGCCCTGGCGACCAGCACGTCCTGGGTGTTGGACGCGCGGAGTAGCCACCAGCCGTCGGCGGTGTTGACGCGCGCGCCGTCCGTGCGGTCGACCGCGGCCCCGCTCGCCCGCAGCCGATCGAGCACCTCGTCGACCACCGCAAACTTTCGGCTCTCGTCGACTTGGAAGCGGAGCTCGGGCGTGTTGATCACCGCGGGCATGCGGTCCTTGAGCGCGGTAAGTGAACCGCCGAGACAGGCGATGGCGCGGATGAGCCTGACCGCTGAATAAAGCGCGTCATCGAAGCCGTAATATTGGTGGGCGAAGAAGATGTGGCCGCTCATTTCGCCGGCGAGCGGGGCGCCGGTCTCTTTGAGCTTGTTTTTGATGTGGCTGTGGCCCGTCTTCCACATCAGCGGCTTGCCGCCCAGTTCGGCGACGCGGTCGAACAGCGCCTGGCTCGCCTTGACGTCGGCGATGATGGTTGCGCCCGGCACGTCGGCGAGCACGGGTTCGGCGAGGATGGCCAAGAGCTGGTCGCCCCACACGATCCGGCCGAGGCCATCCACCGCGCCGATGCGGTCGCCGTCCCCGTCGAAGGCGATGCCGAAATCGAGGCCCTCGTCCGCGACGAGCTTCTGCAGGTCGAGGAGGTTTTTCGGCTCGGTCGGGTCGGGGTGGTGATTGGGAAAGGCGCTGTCGACATCGGTGTAAAGCGTGCGGTGCTCGCCCGGCAGGCGCGCGACGAGCCTTTCCACCACCGGGCCGGCCGCGCCGTTGCCCGCGTCCCAGCCGATCCGGAAGTTCGACTGCGAGGCGTCGAAGTCCTGCAGGAGCCGATCGACGTAGGCGTCCATCACGTCGATGTCGGTGGCCTCGCCCCGGCCCTCCGACCAGTCACCGCTCGCCGCGATGCGGCCGATCTCCTTGATTTCCTCGCCGAAGAAGGCGCGCCCCGCCAGCACGATTTTGAAGCCGTTGTAGTTGGCCGGGTTGTGGCTGCCGGTAATCATGATGCCGCCGTCGATGCCCGGCACCGCGGCGGCGGCGTAGTAAAGCATCGGCGTCGGCCCCAGCCCGACGCGCACCGCGTCCGCGCCGCCCTCCGTCAACCCGCGGACCAGCGCCGCTTCCAGCCCCGGCGACGAGGCGCGGCCGTCGCGGCCCACCGCCACCCGGCGCAGGCCCTCGCGCGCGGCGCGCGTGGCGAAGGCGCGGCCGAGCGCGTAGGCGTCGTCTTCGCCCAGCGTTTCCCCGACGATGCCGCGGATGTCGTATTCGCGTAAGGAGGTCGGGTGGAAGCTGTGCGGCATGGGGGCTCCTAAGATTGGTTTGTTCGCCGAGGCTCCTAGCCGCCACTGCGGCTCGCAACAATGATCCGTCAGCCCTGAGCTCGTCGAAGGGCAGGTTACGCGAGTCACCGTCGTGCGTGTCGCCCGCCCTTCGACGAGCTCAGGGCTGATGGGATTGGGGGTAGGTTTCGTTTCTTGCGGTAGCTCCCCTACCCCCGCGCCGGGGTGCGCCTTGACGCCTCCGCCAGCAGCGTGTCGCGCGCCAGGTTGACCCGGGCGGCAAGCTCGGCGGAGCCGCCGTGATCGGGATGAACGCGGGCGATCAGGCGGCGGTGGGCTTGGGCGATCTCCAGCCGGGTCGCGCCGGCGCGGACGCCGAGTACGGCGCGCGCGTCCTCCGCCGTCATCGGCTCCACGCCGCGCAGCTCGCCGAGGCGCGTGGCGACCCAGACCGCCGCGCCGCCGAGCAGCAAGACGGCCGGCAGGAGCTGGCCGCCGTACAGCAGTCGCAGGCCGGCCACGGCCGCCAGCGCGGCCGCGCCGTCCTCAACCAGCAGGCCGCGTAAGCGCCCGGTGGCCCAGGCCCAGCCGAACCCGACCGCGCCGATGAGGAGCAGCGGCAGCATCAGGCGGCCGCCGGCTCGGGCGCGCGGGCGGCGGCGGGCGCGGCGGCGGGCAGGTTGAAGCCGCCGATCATCTCCCGCAGCTCCTGCCGCGCAGCGACGTGGCTCATGCCGACTTCGCCGAGCTGGCCCATGTCGAGCAGCGTCAGCCCCTTGGGGAAGAGCTCGCGGTAGATCACGCGCTCCGACAGGCCGGGGATGACGCGAAAGCCGACGCGGCGCGAGAGCTGGTTCAGGGCCTCGCCGACGCGGCGCATGTTCTTGGCCTCGATGTGCTGGAGGCGGTTCCTGAGCACGACCCAGTCCAGGCCGCGGCCGGTAAGGCGGGCGGCCTTGGTGCGGCTCTGCCAGATCAGCTCGGAATAGAAGGATGGGCGGCGGACCTCGAAGGTCTCCGGGTCGACCTGGCCGATCAGATCGAAGTCGACGAAGCTGTCGTTGATGGGCGTGACCAAGGTGTTGGCCCGCGTGATCGCCTCGCGGGCGTAGGGGTCGTCGCGGCCGGGCGTGTCGATCACGACGACGTCGGCGTCCTTCGCGAGTCGGGCGAGCTGGCCGCCCAAGTCGTCGTTCTTCGCCGGGTCGAACACCTCGAAGCGCGGCATGGGTAGGCCCTTGCCGAGCCGCTGCACGGTCGCGGCGCGGTTCTCCAGGTAGCGGGCCAGCGTGCGCTGGCGCGTGTCCAGGTCGATCGCGGCGACGCGCCGGCCGGCGGCGGCGAGCGCGACCGCGGTGTGGACGGCGGTGGTCGATTTTCCCGACCCGCCTTTTTCGTTGGCGAAGACGATGAAGTGCGGCGCTTCGTTGAGCATGCGCTTGAGCCCTGACCCCCGGTTCTCTTGATCGCGGCCATTCCCCCGGCCACAGCGTGGCGCATCGGATAAAGGAGGGCGAAGGCCGGTGCAAATCGTGCGTGAGGTGGGGGAGCTTCGCTCGGCCGTGCGCGAGCTGCGCGCGCGGGGCGGCAAGCTGGCGCTGGTGCCGACGATGGGGGCGCTCCACGCCGGGCATATCGCGCTCGTCGAGCGCGCGCTGCTGCTCGCCGATCAGGCGGTGGCGTCTGTCTTCGTCAACCCGAAGCAGTTTGGCGCGAACGAGGACTTGGGCTCCTACCCCCGCCGCGAGACGGAGGACTCGGAGATGCTGCGCGCGGCGGGCGTCCGGCTGCTGTGGATGCCCGCGCCGGACGCGATGTACCCGGCGGGCTTCGGGACGTCGGTCAGCGTCGCGGGGCTGGGGGATGTGCTCGACGGCGCGGCGCGGCCCGGTCATTTCGATGGGGTGGCGACGGTCGTCGCCAAGCTGTTCAACCAGGTCCGCCCCGACCTCGCGCTGTTCGGCGAGAAGGACTGGCAGCAGCTCCAGGTCGTGCGGCGGATGGCGGCGGACCTCGACCTCGGCGTGGAAGTCGTCGGCGCGCCCACCGTGCGCGAGGCGGACGGGCTCGCGATGAGTTCGCGCAACGCGTATCTTACACCGGGGGAGCGCGCGGGGGCGCGCGCGTTGCCCGACGCACTCGCCCGGGCCAAGGAGCGGATCGAGGCGGACGAGGACGCGGCGGCGGCGCTCGCGGAGGCCGGGCAGCGGCTGCTCAACGCGGGCTTTTCGTCCATCGACTACGTCGAACTGCGCGACGCGGAGACGCTGGGCGAGCCCCGTCCGGGCCGCCCGGCGAGGCTGCTCGCCGCGGCCCGGCTGGGACGCGCGCGGCTGATCGATAACTGGCCGATCGAATTAAAATAGCGTTGCCGCCGGTTTAACCCTTTAGCAGCGCCGCATGCTTCACGGTGGCTTCACAAACAGGGTGAGGTGGAGTGATGGCGTCGAGTTTGAAGGCAGCCGAGTTCCTGATCGCGAGCCGGCTGGCGGACGCGGCGGGCGGCGACCAGGACGCGTTGTACGAATTGGGCGTGCTCCACTCGACGGGTTCGTGCGGGCTCACGGTTGACCTGGTCGAGGCGCACAAATGGTTCAACCTGGCGGCGCTCGGCGGCGACCGGCGCGGTCAGCAGTGCCGAGCGGAGATTGCCGACGAGATGACCGCGCGCGAGATCGCCGAAGCCCAGCGGCAGGCGCGGGCGTGGCTAGGGCAGACGGGGATACAGCAGGCGGCATAACGGAGAGATAGTCGTCCCAGCGAAAGCTGGGACGACGGTCTCGCGCAGGACCGCCCCGCTACCGCCGTCGCAGGGCGGCGGCTCGCGTCGATAGCGGCCCCAGCTTTCGCTGTGGCGACGGTCGGCACGCGAAAGCGACCGCCCCGTCACCCCCGCTTGAACGGCGTCATCTCGTCCAGCATCGCGATGTCGTCCGCCACCGCCTCGCGCTCGCGCTCGAGGTAGGCGGCAACTGCGTCGCGTAGGCCCGGGTGGGGCAGGTGGTGAGCGGAATAGGTCGTCACCGGCCGGTAGCCGCGGGCGAGCTTGTGGCTTCCCTGCGCCCCCGCCTCGACGCGGGCCAGGCCGCGGGCGATGGCGGCGTCGATCGCCTGGTAGTAGCAGAGCTCGAAATGGAGATTGGGCACGTCCTCGGTCGCACCCCAGTAACGCCCGTAGAGCGTGTCGACCCCGACGAAATTGAGCGCGCCCGCGATCGGCCGGCCGTCGCGCGTTGCCAGGATCAGGAGAGCCTTGTCCGCCATCGTCCGCCCGACCTCGCTGAAGAAAGCGCGGGTGAGATAGGGCCGGCCCCATTTCCTGGCCCCCGTGTCCTGGTAGAAGCGCCAAAAGGCGTCCCAATGCGCTTCGGTGATCGCCGGCCCGGACAGGTGGACCGCCTCCAGCCCGTCCAGCGCCGTTTCGCGCTCTTTGCGGATCGCCTTGCGCTTGCGCGACGACAGCGTCGCCAGGAAATCGTCGAAGGCGGCGAAGCCCTCGTTAAACCAGTGGAACTGGCGGTCGGTGCGGATCAGCCAGCCGACTTCCTCGAAGATCCGCACCTCGCCGTCCTCGAGGAAGGTTGCGTGGGCGGAGGACAAGCCGTGCTGCGCGACCAGCACTTCGGCTGCGGCGATCAGCTCGCGGGGCCGCGCGCCCAGCAGCCGCGGGCCGGTAGCCGGGGTGAAGGGCGCGGCGATCTGCAGCTTGGGATAGTAGCGCCCGCCCGCGCGCTCCCAGGCGTCGGCCCAGGCGTGGTCGAAGACGTATTCCCCCTGGCTGTGCGCCTTGGCGTAGGCGGGCATCGCCGCGGCCAGGCGGCCGTCGGGGCCGTCGATCAGGACGGGGAGCGGCTGCCAGCCGCTGCGCGCGCCGACGCTGCGCGAATGCTCCAGCGCGCACAGGAAGGCGTGGGAGGTGAACGGGTTGCGGTCGGCGCCGGCCAAGCGGTCCCAGTCGGCGGCGGGAACTTCGCCGACGCCGTTCGCGACGCGGGCGACGACGCGCTCGGGATCGGCGTCGCTCACGCCCGTTCGCTCCATGCCGTGCGCTCGATCACGAGTGCCATGTGGGAGCGGGACGAGGCGGCGGAAAGGGAGTTTCCGTCCTACCTTCTCTCGAAGATGCGCTGGTCCGCGTGCGCCGCCGCGATCGCCTGCTGCGCGGCGCTGCGCACCGTCCAGCAATAAACGGGCACGCCCTCCCTCCGCGCCTCGACCGCCAGCGGATAAGGCAGGTCGCGCACGTCGCACGCCAGGAACTGCGGGTCCGCGCGCCACATGGCGAAGCGGCGCTTGAGGTCGCCGCGCGCGCCGAAGCCGTGAGAGCGCGAGAGCACCAGCCCGCGCAAGGCGTCGGGCCGCCAGCGCTTCAGCCAGCCGGCGACCTCCGGGTTGAAGCTCATCACCCCGTGCGGGCCGAGGTAGTCGCCGAGCGCGTCGGCCACCGCCGATGCGCTATCGGCCGCAAGTCCGCGCGGAGCCTTAACCTCGATCAGGAGCGGGACGCGGCCGTCGATCAGCTGGAGGACCTCGGCCAGGCGCGGCACGCCCTCCTCCGTCCCGCGCAGCCGGATCGTGCCGAGCTCGTCGGCGCTGCGCGCGTCGACGGGCCCGGTCGCCGCCGTCAGCCGGTCGAGCGCGTCGTCGTGGAAGACCATCGCGACGCCGTCGCCGCTCAGCCGGACGTCGAGCTCGACGCCGCAGCCATCGGCGGCCGCGGCTGCGAACGCCGCGCGGCTGTTCTCGACCACCCCACGCGAGGCGTCGTGCAGGCCCCGGTGCGCGAAGGGCCTCGCCCCGAGTCGGGCGAGCGCCTCAGGCGCGGACGGCGACGATCGCATCGACCTCGACCGCGGCGCCGAGCGGGAGCGCGGACACGCCCACCGCGCTCCGCGCGTGGCGGCCGGCCTCGCCGAACACTTCCGCCATCAGCTCGGACGCGCCGTTGGCGACGCGCGGCTGGGCGGTGAAGTCGGGGGCGCTCGCCACGAACGCGCCCAATTTGATGATCCGCTCCACGCGGTCGAGCGAGCCCAGCGCGTGCTTGATCTGCGCGAGCAGCATGATGCCGCACTGGCGCGCGGCGTGGGCGCCAAACTCGACATCGTCGTCGGTCTCGAGCCGGCCGGTCATCACCTGCCCGTCGCGGAACGGGAGCTGGCCGGAGATGTGGAGCAGCCCCCCGTGCTCGACCGTGGGCACGTAGGAGGCGATGGGCGCCGCCGCTTCCGGCAGGCTGATGCCCAGCTCGGCCAAGCGCGCGTCGATGTTCGTCATGCGGTCACCCCCGTTTTCGTCGGCGCGAAGCCTTCCGCAAAGCGTGCCTCGATCCAGTCCACTGCCCGCGCCCAGTCGTCGATCCGCACGTGGGCGTGCGCCGCCGCTGGGATGCGCGCGGCGATGCGCGGCTCGCCGACCATGTGCAGCCGCCACACCTCCGGCGCGCCGCGCGCTACTGAGTCGTGGTGGACGTGCAGATCATCGACGAACACCGCGGAGGTCGGGCCGTACTCGGCGACCAGCTCGGCCACCGGCGCGCCTTTGCCGCCCTGGTTGCACCGCACCCGGTACTCGATGCCGTGCGCGCGCAGCTGCTCGACCCGGCCGCCGTGGTAGTGGTCCCCGAGGTTGGTGAGGATCACGACGTCGGCTTGGGCGGCGAGCCGCGCCAGCGCCTCGCGCGCGCCCGGGATCAACGTCTGCCGCGCCATCTCCGTGCGGAAGAAGCCGTCGAACAGCGGCCAGGTTTCCTCGCGCTCCAGCCGGCGGTCCTCCGCCCGGTGCGTCATGGACAGCGTCACGTCGCCCTCCTCGCCGTGCAGCGGCAGGTCAATGTCATGCGCTTCGTCGAGCCAGGCGGAGAAGTGGCCCACCATGTGGAGCAGCACCTCGTCGCAGTCGGTGATGAGCAGGGGGCGGCTCACCGCTCCAGCTCTTGCCGCGCGGCGACCAGCGCGTCCGGCGGGACCTCCAGCGCGTCCGCGCAGGCGACGAGGTCGGGCTCGTGCGATTCGAGGAAACTCAGCACGGCGGCGAGCATCGGCGGCGCGCCGGCGCAACGACGCAGCTCGTCGGGCTCGAGCCCGGTCAGCGCGAGCAAGCGCTCGGCGCGGTCCGGCTCGCCTAACGTCCAACCCAGCGCGAGCAGGGCGAGCGTGGCGGGGTCGGCTCTTGTGTCGGCGCGGGACAATCGCGTTAACCTTCGTTGTTACGGGGGCGCGGCCACCCATGTACGGGGCGGGCACGAGCGGAGGCGGGATTTGGCGAAGAAAGTGCTCGTTGTCGAGGACAACGAGTTGAACCTCAAACTGTTCTGCGACCTGCTGCGCGCGCACGACTACGTCGCCCAGCCGGTGCGCGATGGACGCGAGGCGGTGGACGCGGCGCGCTCGTTCGGCCCGGACGTGATCGTGATGGACATCCAGCTCCCTCACGTTTCCGGGCTCGAGCTGATCGAGCAATTGAAGGCTGACAAGGGCCTGGGCCGCGTGCCGATCATGGCGGTGACCGCCTACGCCGCGAAGGGCGACGAGGACCGCATCCGCGCGGCGGGCGCGGAGGCTTACGTCTCCAAGCCGATCAGCGTGATGAAGTTCATCGGCACGGTGAACGGGCTGGTGGAGGAAGCGGCCTAGGCCGGCTCGCCCGCCGGCGGGTTGCGCCGCCACACCTCCTCGGCGAGCAGGGTGGCGAAGGACAGCCAGCCGGCGAAGGGCAGGCCGGCGAGCGCGGCGCGCCGGTCCACCCGCGCGGCGGCCGCGACATAGACGGCGCCGCCCGCCAGCATTGCGCCAGCAGCCGCGGCGCTCGGGCCGAGCTTCCGGCGGCGGAAGAAGAGCTCGGTCCAGCCGCCGATCATGACGCTATTCGCGAGCCATAAGCCGACTGCCGCGTTCCGCGCGGCCCCCGCCGGCGCGCGGAGCAGCCGGTAGCCGCCGTAGCCGAGCGCCGTCTCCACGGCGGGCCAGACTGCGCCAAACACGGGATCGGGCGGGGTGAAGCTTGGCCTGTTCAGGCGATGATACCAGCGGTCGATGCGCGGGTGGGAGGGCTCGGGCGCGTTGCGCCGCCCGACCAGCGCGGACGACAGCAGCACGCCCGCGACGATCGCGCCCGCGGCCCAGGCCGGCAAGCCGCCGGCCGCGTCCGTCCCACCGCGCCGCATGGCCGCGTGGGCCGCTTACTTGATCTTGGCTTCGCGGAACTCGACGTGCTTGCGGAGCACCGGGTCGTATTTTTTGAAGACCATCTTCTCCGTGGTGTTCCGCGGATTCTTCTTGGTCACGTAGTAGAAGCCAGTGTCGCCGGTAGACACGAGCTTGATCTTGACGGTCGCGGGTTTGGCCATCGCCTGAAGCCTTAAAACAAGTGGAATGGGCGGGCCGCGCGCGCCCCGCTGATCGGGGGTGCGATGCCCGAAGCCGCCGCCGCCTGTCAAGCGCGCGCCGTTTAACGCGACCGTAACGCGGCGGGCGCAGGGTGCGGGCGGCAGGACGCCCGCCGTGACAAATCAGGACGCGCTGCGCCGCCGGGACCGGCGGTTGTCGGACGACAAGGTCCACCGCGCGATGCGGGCCTTCGCGCGCAGCGCCGAGCGCGGCGGGCTCGCCCCGGCCGCAATCGTCGCGCGGTCGGCGCTGGCGGGCGGCACGTCGCGCGCGGGGCTGCTGCACGCCTTTCCGGCGATCGAGAGAGCGGTGCGGCTCGGCGCGGCGGACGGGCCGGCGACCGATCAGCTACTCGCCCGGCTCGCGGTCAAGCTGGCGGGGTAGCGTCCACCGTTCCGGCCCCGGCCTTCCGCAGGTGGCGGCGGCGCGCGCTGTCGATCTCGCGCTGGAGGAAGAAGTTGAGCGCGGTGCGCAGCACGGCGATCGCGGCGAGCTTGCCGATCTCGTCCCAGGTCGGCGCCACCGCGGTGCGCAGGATGTCGGCGGCGAGCAGGAATTCGAGCGCCACCGCGAGCCAGCGGCCGAGCTTGAGCCGCACCTCCTCCTTGGCGTCGTGACCGGGGTGATCGGGGACGTTGGGGGTGCGGGCCGAGCGGGTCAGGAACAGGTGCGCCGCGCGCGCCGCCGCCTCCAGCACGGCCACGGCGACGATGACGCCCGCGGCGAGCTCCGTCGCGGTGGCGACACCGAAGGTGAAGGTCCGGAACAGCTCCTCCATCGCCGCACCGTAGCGCGCGCGGGCGCCGGCCGCCACCGGCCGCGCTTGACACTCGGCCCCCTCGTCCCGCGTTAGTCGCCCCGTGCGTCCCTTCTCCCAGCTCCTCGACCGGCTCGTTTACACCCGCTCGCGGCTCGCGAAGCTCCGGCTGATCGCCGATTACCTCCGAGCCACGCCCGATCCCGACCGCGGCTACGCGATGGCGGCGCTGACCGGCGACCTCGACATCCCCGCCGTGAAATCGGCCGCGGTGAGGGCGATCGCCGAGGAGCGGATCGATCCCGTGCTCCTCGCCATGAGCCGCGACTACGTCGGCGACATGGCGGAGACCGTGTCCCTGATCTGGCCCAAGCCGATGGGCGAGCCCGCCGACCTCGACGACGGCACGCTGACGCTGGGCGCGGTAGTAGAGAAGCTCCGCTCCCTGTCCCGCTCGGATGCGCCGCGGGCCCTGGCGGACATGCTCGACCACCTGGACGCTTCCGGCCGCTTTGCCGCGCTCAAGCTTGCGACGGGCGAGCTGCGCGTCGGCGTCAACGCGCGGCTCGCCAAGCAGGCGCTCGCCGACGCCTTCGAACTCGACGTCGACGAGGTGGAGGAGGTCTGGCACACCCAAGCCCCGCCCTACAGCCGCGTGTTCGACTGGGCGGAGAAGCGCAGCCCGCGGCCCCACGCGGCGGATGTCCCCTGCTTCCGCCCGTTCATGCTCGCCCACCCGCTGGAGGACGGCGACGGCGTCGACCTGCGCGACTACGCCGCCGAATGGAAGTGGGACGGCATCCGCGTCCAGTGTGTCCGCGTCGGCGGCGAGACCCGGCTCTACTCGCGCGCGGGCGATGACATCACGCGGAGCTTCCCGGAGGTCGCCGAGGCGTTCACCACCGACGGCGTCGCCGATGGCGAGCTGCTGGTGAAGGGCGAGGCGCAGGGCGCGGAAGAGCACGGCGGCGCGGCCGCCTCGTTCAACGCGCTCCAGCAGCGGCTGGGGCGCAAGGCGGTGTCGGCCAGAATGCTCAGCGACTACCCCGCCTTCGTCCGCCTCTACGACTTGCTGTTCGAGGGCGCGGAGGACCTGCGGGCGCTGCCCTGGGCCGAGCGCCGCGCGCGGCTCGAGGCGTTCGTGCCCCGCCTCGACCCCGACCGCTTCGACCTGTCGACGCTGATCGAGGCCGCCGACTTCGCTGAGCTCGCCGAGATCCGCGCCGGCGCGCGCGACGCCGCGATCGAGGGCATGATGCTCAAGCGCCGCGACGGCCCCTACGTCCCCGGCCGCCGCGTCGGCGGCTGGTACAAGTGGAAGCGCGACCCGCTGACCGCTGACTGCGTCGTGATGTACGCCCAGCGCGGTAACGGGAAGCGCTCGTCCTTCTACTCCGACTACACCTTCGGTTGTTGGGCGGAGGGCGGCGAGCTGCTGCCGGTCGGCAAGGCGTACATGGGCTTCACCGACGAGGAGCTGAAGTGGATCGACCGCTGGGTGCGGAACCACACCACCCACCGCTTCGGCCCGGTACGCGAGGTGGAGAAGAGCCTGGTGCTGGAGGTGGCGTTCGACTCCATCCACGCCAGCAAGCGGCACAAGTCGGGGCTGGCGATGCGCTTCCCGCGGATCGCGCGGATCAGGACGGACAAGCCGGCGAGCGAGGCGGACCGGGTGGAGACCTTGTTGAGGATGGCGACGTAGAATGAGAGCTTCGTTGATGATCCCGCATTGGAGTTTACGCCTTCACCCGCCCGCTTGGCTTTAGCCTCGGTGCTGGCTCCTGGCCTTTGTGGCAAACTGCATTGGGCGTTGTACGGCGGCCGGCTTTCGGAGATCGTTGTTGGGGTTGTCCTTGCAGGTGTGAACGCCCTGGCTCTATTTCCGCCTTTGCTCCGCTCGCTGGTGCTCGACGCTCGTCGACCGCTGCTCGCGGCGACGCTCTGGGGAAGCATCGCCCTTTATGGGCCGGTCGGCTTCGTTGGACTGAGTATTTTCCCTCTCCATCTTCTGATCTCGTTCCTCTACACACTTGCCTTGTTCCCGTTCGGCGTCGGCGACTGGTTCGACTTCGCATCGCCAGCCGCGAATTTGCTGGCGCGCACGGCGCCGTTTGCGTGAAGGGAGGAGCGATCTTCTGGATCTGCTTGTCGCTCGGCAGCCCGGACTGGATCACGGTCCAGGCCGCCCGGCGCGCCGCCGAAGCCCCTACCCCTCCAGCCCCGCCCGGTGCATGAGGACGACCATGACCACCCCCCTCGTCGTCGACATCCCCCACCAGCTCGGCCGCGAGGAGGCGCGCCGGCGCATCGCCGCGCGCACCGACGACCTCGCGCGGCGGCTGCCGGGCAAGGCGGAGGTCGACGCCGAGTGGCGCGGGGAGGACGACCTCCAATTGACGGTGCGCGCGATGGGGCAGACGGTCGGCGCGCGCGTGGAGGTAGGGGACACCGCGATCCGGGTGCGGCTGGACCTGCCGGGGATGCTGGGCTTCATGAGCGGGGTGATCGAGGGCGCAGTGCGCGAACAGGGGATCAAGTTCCTGAGCGCGCCGAAGAAGGATTGACCCTCTCTCTCCCTTTCAGGGGAGAAGAGCGAGACTTAGCGGCGCGCAGCGGCGCTTAGAGGGGCAGCGCCGGCAGCAAGCGGAAGGACCGAGCTTGTAGCTCGGCCCCTCTCCCAACCCCCTTCCCCTGAAGGGGAAAGAGCTAAGAAGTTAGGCTCGCGTTCCACACCCCCACATACGCCTCCAGCGCCCCCCGCAGCCTGGCCGCGTCCACACCGGCCGGCAGCCACGCCGCCGGTACGTCCGCCAGCGCTGCGTCAAGCACTTCCGGCCCCACCGCCGCCCGCGCCTCCGGTAGCGCCGCCCCCGCCAGCAGGTGGTTCGCCGACAGCGCGAAGTCGCCGCCTACGCCGCGCAGCGCGCGCGACAGAAACAGGCAGGCGCCGTGGTCGATTGCGCGGAGGCTCCCGCCCGCGTCGACCAGCAAGTTCGGGTTCGCGCGCCTCCGGTCCATGTTGGCGAGCAGCCGGTCGGCCGCGGCGATGCGCGCGAGCAGGCCCGGGTCGGCCGCGAGCACCTCCGCCGGGTCGGCCGGGCAGGCGTCGCGCAGGTAGGCGATACCTAGGTTCCAGCCGAAGCTGCGCTGGACCATCTCGTCCCATTCGTCGGTGCCGACCGTCCACGGGAAGCCGTGGGGCAGGAACAGCGGGCGGGCGGACGGGACGGGGCTGCCCAGCGCGGCGGCGAGGCGGGTCGCAACGAGCTCGGTCAGGAGCCCGCCCGGCCCCGGCCCCGCGCCGGCGAGCTTGAGAACGTGGGCGGACCCGTCTGCGGTCTCGACGAGCGCGGGGCGGGTGCTCGCGTGGAGGAAGATCGAGCGGATGCGGCGGACGCGGGAGGCGGAGTCGTGCGCGTCGGGGGTCAGGAGAGGTCGCCTGCGAACGGGAAGAAATCTCCCCGTGCGGGCTGAGCTTGTCGAAGCTCTTCCCTTCTCCACGCGACGTTAGAAGGAAGAAGTGCTTCGACAGGCTCAGCACAAGCGGGGTTTGCGACAAGCGGACGCGCCCACAGTGCGCTGGCGCGAGTCTTCAAGAAGAAGGAGCGCCGCGGCAGGGCCGCGCCCTCAGTCGATGCGGCCGAGGGCGGGCTCGGCCGGTCGCCGTCCGGGCGAGCGCTGATTCTCGGCTCACACGACGTTCGCCGAGGCGAACGCCGCGTTAGCCTCAGGCGCTACGCCTGCATCGGCGTCAGGTTCACCGCCGCGTACTTGCCGCGCCGGTCCACCTCCAGCTCGAACTCGAGCCGGTCGCCCTCGTTGAGGTTGACCATGCCCGCGCGCTCGACCGCGGAAATGTGGACGAAGGCGTCCGGCTGCCCATCGTCGCGCTGGATGAAGCCGAAGCCCTTCATCGCGTTAAAGAACTTGACGGTGCCGGTCGCCTTTTCGCCCGTCAGCTGGCGCTGGGGGGCGCCGCCGGCCGCGCCGCCGCGCGCGCC
>CADCVW010000025.1 GCA_902806235.1 uncultured Sphingomonadaceae bacterium
AGGCATACAGGCCGTAGTCGGTAGTGCCGAGCTTGGTCGTCATCAGCGACGCCTCAGCCAAGGGTAACGTATCGGCGACAATGGCCAGATCAAATCCGTCGCGGAAGTGGTCTATCGTCTCGTTCGACAGAACCGCAACCAGCCTGACGTCGGCGTACAGCTCCAGGTACTCGCTGAGCAGTGGCGCGAGCAGGCTGCGGTCGAGTTCGTGCGGCACTGATATGCGCAACAAGCCCTTTAGCCGTGTGGTGCCCGCCTGAACGGCATTGGTGCCGTCGCGCAGGACGCCAAGGCAGCGCGATGCGTGCTCGAAGAACACCACCCCCTGTTCCGTAGTAACGATGCCGTGCGTTGTCCGCCTGAGCAGCCGAACCCCGAGTTCCGCCTCAAGCCGCGTCAGACGACGACTGATGGTAGATTTGGGGACCCCCATCGCCTGGGCGGCGCGAGTCAGACTTTTCAGCTCGACCACCCGGGTAAAGGCCAGAAGATCACCGGTTTCGATCACCCCCGTGATCCTATGAGCGAAGGCCATGCATCGCCACCGCGAATCGTTGCGCTCACATCAACGCCGGGTTGCGACCGATAGGTGTTCGACGGTGCGGGGACAGGCTCCTATGATCCATTTCGTCAGGGGCAGGAGAATGACGATGCGCTTTGTCTTGCTAGTGGCCGTGGCGGCGATCGTCTGCGGCCAAGCTACCGCGCAGGGCACACCGGCGACCCTACCGGCCGCGTCGGTCATCGCGCGCTGGCCGGCGGAGGAAGCGCGCCAGGGCGTCGCTGCCGACGCGCGGTTTTTCTTCCCGAACGGCAACAACACCATAGGCAAGTACGACAAGAAGACGGGTCGTCGAGTGGCACGGTGGCAAGGGCCCCGCGCGCGCTTTCCGCACATGAACTCCTGCGTGGTGGATCGCGCCGAACTGGTCTGCGCCGCATCGAACTACCCGGCCGTGCCGATGGCGAGCGCGGTCGAGGTCTTCGATACCGCCACCTTGCGACACAAGCGCAGTATCGCGCTGCCGCCGCAGCCGGGTTCGCTGACTTGGATCGAGCGGCGCGGTACCGAGTGGTACGGCGCGTTCGCCAACTATCCCGAGGGGCGCGGGGGCGAGCCCGGGCGCGACCACCGCTGGACCCGGCTGGTGCGCTTCGACGCGCGCTTTCGGGCGACCGGATCGTGGCTGTTCCCGTTATCGGTGCTGGATCGGTTCGCGCCGATGAGCAGTTCGGGCGGCTCGTGGGGCGAAGACGGGTTGCTGTACGTTACCGGCCACGATCGCGGCGAGCTGTACGTCCTGCGGCTGCCGCCGGCGGGCACCGTACTCGATCACGTGGCGACGATCGCCTTGAGCACGGGAGGGCAGGCGATCGCCTGGGATCGTTCGCAGCCCCGCGTTCTTTGGTCGCTCGACCGCGCCACCAAGATGGTCGTCGCGAGCCGAGTTCCGCCGGTCATAATGCCGTAAGGAACCTCAGCGGATCGCCAGCGGACGCCGGCCGATAACCCCGGCGATCGTGAGAAGCAGCGCCAGCGCCAAGGCGACCGTGCCGAACGACAGAACGTGGCTGACATCCCGGTCGGTCACTAGCCTAGAGGCCAGCAGCGGGCCCAGGCTTGCGCCCGCCAGCTGCGCACCGCCCGCCAACTCGGCCGAACGACGGCTCGGGTCGGCGGCCATCAGGACGGGGAGCTGGAACGGCATGGCGAACAGCCATAGAAAGCCAAATGCCGCGGTGGCCGCAACGAACGCTCCACCCGAGCCGGGCGCACCCATGACCGCGAGCAGGGCGACGTTCGCTGCCGCGCACCCGAACAGCACCGGCAGGGCCGCCCACCGCCCCGCGAGCAGGGTCGCCGCACTCGCGCCGACCATTTGCATGGCTAGCGACAGGGGCGCGATGACGGCGACCTCTCGGTGGCCGAGGCCGCGCTGCAAGGCGAGCGGTTCGACATAGACCCAGACGGCGACGACAAAGGCAAGCCAGCACGCTACGCTGGCGAGCGCGATCCAACCGCGCGCCGGCACCGATGCTGCCACGGTGGTGGGCTCGGCCAGCGGTTCGTACCTGCGGGGTAGCCACGGCAACGCCAGGAACGCCAGCGCGCTGACGATACCGAGCGCCAGGAACCCGCCGCTCGATCCGTCGGCGGGGATGATCCACAGCCCGAACGCCGTGGCGACCGCGAACTGCGCGCCCGTCTGCACCAGCAGATAAACGCCGGACCAACGCGCCGGATGCGCCGTGCGGACGATGGTGCCGATCGTCAGCCAGACGAGAATCCCCTCCGCCAGCCCGGCCGTCGCCCGCAGGCCCAGAATGGCGCCGCCACTCGCCCGCGCGGTGGCAAAATTTAGGAGCGCGAGAGCGACGAGCGCGAGGGCCGCCATCGGCTGCAGGCGCGCAGCTTTGAGCAACAGCCCGGCCCCTCCGGCGGCGACGCCCATCGCCAGCAGCTCCGCCGTTGCGACGTCGCCTAACGCGTCGGCGGACAGCCGGCCCTCCTGCGCCAGACCGCCCAGCAACTGCGGCTGCAGCCCGGCGATCAGCACGCCCACGCTACCGACGGTGAGAACGGCGCTCAACTCGACGGCAGTGAAACGGGTGGAACGCCCCTCTGTCACCGGGCGCGGCCGCGGGCGCCTACCGGCCAGATCTTGACGAGCGTGTCCGCGGGGACGACGTGGTAGGAATCGTAAAGGCTCACGGTCGGGTCGCAATGCGGGACGACTAGGCTGACTGCGTCCCTTGGCCGTGACTTCTCGCCGATCCCCGGGGCGATCAGCGCGCCATGCTCGTCACCCATGAATGCGAACATCGCCTCGGCCGGTGCGCCGCGTAGCACGCTGGGCTTGCCGCCGTCGGTAGAAAGCGATTTGAAGCCGGCATCTACCGTTACCAGCGCTGCGCGGTTCACGCTGACGACCCGCAAGTCCACAGCGAGCGAAATCTCGAACGGCGGAGCCGGACCATCGACGATATCGCAGTTGAGATACTGGCAGTCCATGAAGACGTAGGACCCGACCTGGAGCTCCGTAAAGACACCGAGCGCCAAGTCGATACGATGCGACCCTGTGCCGGAGCCGGTGACGATCGTCGGCGAGAACCCTGCGTTGGGCAAGACGGCAATTACTTCCTGCAAATAGGTCGTCCGCTCCTCGATCACGGCCCGGCGTTCCGCAAAATTTCCGTTTGCTGCTGCGCGCCGTAATAGAATGGCACGCCTTTGTATTTGAGATGCGGCAATGTAGCGATTGCGCGTGCGCTCTCGCTCGTGTTCGGCCAGCCCGCGACGCCAATGCCGAAATCCTTGACCATGAACGGCACGCCCGCGAACGATCCGTCGCCCAAGGGCCCGCATGCCGCTTCCCGCGCCTGGTCGAAGGCACGATGCGCGACGGCGTTGATCTAGCTGTCGAGCCGCTCGATGCGCGCGATGGCGGCGTCGACCAGCTTCAGCGGCCGGACCTGTCGCGCGCGGACCAGCGCGGCGAGACCAAGGCCGTCGCTGCCCGCATAGTCTTTCAGCGAGAGCGTCATGCGAGTTGCAACCGGCGCTCGCCGAAGCCGACAGCGGCGGTGCTCTTTCCGGACAGGGCGGTTGAGCGGGTCTTCACCGTTTCGAGGAACAGCCAGTCGTTGCGGGCTTCGTCGCGGCTCAATGTCACGGTCATATAGCCTCTCCGGCTGGTGTCGCACCATTTCAGCGCCGGGTTGGCGGCGACCATGTCCTGCGCGATCCGCTTGGGGTCTGCATCGAACCGCGCCTCGAACCCGAACGACGCGACCGACTGCCCCGCGAACTCGACACCCGCGGGCCGTCCGTCCTGGGCGAGGTCATACGCCCAGGCGTTATGGCTATCCCCAGACAAGACCACGAGGTTTGCACCCGCCGCCTGCGCCGCGCCGAGCAGCCGCGCGCGTGCTGCCGGGTAGCCGTTCCAGTTGTCGAAGCCGAGCGGCAGTCCTGCCTTGGAAGCCGCCAGCGCTCCCATCTGCCGCAGCGCGGCACGCGAGCCGGGCGCCGGCTTCTGCGAGGACCAGCCGACCGCCGTCTCCGGCAGCCGGTGCGGCCCCATCACCGCCTGCTGGGCCGCGACTTGCCAGCGCTGCCCTGCGCGGACCGAGTTCCGCATGCCGTCCGCGAGCCAGCGCTCCTGCGCCGACCCCATCAGCGTGCGCTTGGGATCCTGTAGCGGCCCGTCACGGAACGCCGCCATCGCCTTGAACGGGTCGGCGGCGCCCGCGATCGCGTCGCCTAGGTCGAGGGGCTCGTCGCGCCCCACCAGCCGCGTCTCCAGACGGAAGATTGCCGCCAGATCGCCGATGTCGTAGCGGTCGTACGGCATGTCCGGCATCGGCAGCCACTCGTGGTAGGCCTTCATCGCCGCGGCCTTGCGGACGGCGTAGGAGCCCTCGTTGGGCTGGTGGTTACCGGCCCCGTTCACCCAGGCGTTGTTGGTGATCTCATGATCGTCGACGATCGAAATGACGGGAAACATCCGGTGCATTTCCGCCAGATCAGGATCGGCGCGGTACCAGGCATAGCGCGTGCGGTAGTCGTCCAGCGTCACTGTCTCGTGAGCGGGGCGCGACACGCGATCCTTCAGCGCCAGCGCCGCCAGGCTGTGCGCGCCGTTACCCCACTCATAGATATAGTCGCCCAAGTGCAGCACCAAATCGATGTCGGTGCGCTGCGCCAAGTGACGGTAAGCGTTGAAATACCCGAAATCCATGTTGGCGCAGGACAGCACGGCGATCCGGAACGGCCCGGTTCCGCGCCCCGGCAACGTCCGCGTGCGTCCCCGGGGCGACACGGCACCGTCGGGCGCGACGAAGCGATAGTGGTACCAGCGCCCCGGCTCCAAACCGGTCGCCGCAACCTTGATCGTGTGATCGTTGCCTGGTGCCGCATTGCCCCAGTGGCGCCCGACCACCTGTCGGAAGGCCGAAACGTGCGCGACGTCCACCCTCAGCCGCGGGGTCCCGCCGTCCTGCGGCAGGTATCGCGTC
>CADCVW010000026.1 GCA_902806235.1 uncultured Sphingomonadaceae bacterium
CGGCTCCGCTGGACGGCGGCCGGCGTGACGGCGGCGGCACTGGGCGCGGCGGCCGCCTTGTTCGCGCTGGCCCCCGCCGCTGATCCCGCCGCGCGCGCGCTGGTCGCCGCCTTCGTTACCTTGTCGGCGCTCACGGTGCCGCACATGGCGCTCCCGTTGATGGTCGCGCGCGCAGGCGCCTGAGTTCAGCCGTTGTTGCGCCGGGCGGACGTCGAGGCGCATGCGGGCTCGGCGTCCTTGCCCGCAGCGTGTGCGTTCCCGCTTCGCGCACCGCGCAGCGCGGCCGCCACCGTCGCTTTCAGCCCTTCCCGTAACGGGTGGTGTGGGGCCCAACCCAGCCGACGCAGCGGCCCGACGTCCGCCGCAAGCCGGTCGGGCTCGAAAGGATTGCCGGGCTTGGCGCCGAAGCGCAGCTCGCTCGTGGATCCCGTCAGTTCACCGAGCAGCAGGACCACATCGCGCAAGCGGACGGACCGGCCGCTGCCGACCTCCACCGGCGCGCCCGGCGACAGCGCGTCCGCGCCGGTGGACAGGACATTCAACGCAGCAACTGCGTCGTCGACGAAAATGAAGTCACGGCTGTTGCGGCCGTCCGACACCTCGACGGGACTCCCGGCCAGCATCCGCGCGATCACGAAACCGACCAGCTCCGCGGGCTCGCCACCGGGTCCATACATATTGTGGAGGTGGACATTGATGAAGCGCCTTCCCGTCCGCTCCTCTAGGTGGGTTAAGGCCTGCTCCAGCAGCTTCTTGCTGCGCGCGTAGTTGGAATAGTTCGGCGGCAGCGCGGTGGACACGTTCAGCACGGCTTCGGCCTCGACGGCTTCGAGCATCTCGAGCGGGTAAAGAAGGTTGGGTCCCAGCAGCCGAGCGAGGGGAGCGCCGCCCCGACCGTAATCGGCGACCAAATTGAAGATCCGGTCGAAGCGGAGGCTGGAAGCTTCCTCGATCGTGACGATCCGGGTGGCGGGCGATGCCGCTCGGATCTTTTCCGCGCCCCGCGGCGACCGGACAACGGCGAAAGTCTCCGCGTCATTCCTCAGGGAGCGGAGGAGGTGCCGGCCGAGGAACCCGCTGCCGCCCAGCAGCAGAAGCTTCGGCACTTCAGCGCCCGAACCGGAGGCGCAGCAGGGTCAAGGCGTAGCTGCCGACGAAGGCGACCAGGTTGCGCTTGGTTTGACCGAACATGCGCTTTTTGAAAGTGAACGGGACTTCTAGGATCGTGAAGCCCGAATTGCGTCGCATCAACTTGTAGAGGACCTCCTCGACGATGTCGAAGTTGTCGCAGCGCAATGGGAGTTCGCGAAGCGCATCGCCAGGATAAAGCTTGAAGCTGTTGGACACGTCACGGCAGCGCAGGCCGAGAACAAGGCGGTAGCCGACGTTCACCAGCCAGCTCATCAGCACCAGCGCCTTGCTGTTCTCCGTGAAGCCGCCCTCCACGTAGCGCGAGGCGATCACCACGTCCGCCCGGTCGCGCGCTCCGTAGACGTCGGCCAGGAAGTGCGGCGGGTGCGAACCGTCGGCGTCCATGAAGACGACGTGGCGTCCCCGCGACCGCGCGATCCCGGTGCGGACGGCGTCCCCGTACAGGTTTCCGCCGGTCCGGTTCAGGTAACGCACGCCCAACTCCGCGCAAAGCTCAGCGGTGCCGTCCATCGGCGACACCGTGTCGACGACGAGGATCTCATGGTCGCGGCTCAGCTCCTCGCAGGCGTGGCGGATGCGCGGCAGTAGCAGCCGGAGGTTCTCCTCTTCGTTGTACGCGGGCAGGACGACCGACAACTCGCAGACCACGGGGGCTCCTCGTTCGATTGGCAGCGCAGGGGGCGACCGCTATGCGCTCGCGCGGGTCGCGTCCATTAGGTGGGAATGGCATGAAGCTCCTCGTTTTCGGCGGTTGCGGGTTTTTGGGGGCGAACCTTGCGAGCGAGGGGCTGCGGCTGGGCCATGAGGTGCGGGTGTTCGACAATCTCGCGCGGCGCGGCGCCGATAAGAATTTGGGCTGGCTGCAGGAGCAGGGCGCGTTCGACTTCGACCTGGCGGACGTCCGCTCCCAAGAAGCGGTCGAGGAAGCGGTTCGCGCCTTCCGGCCGGACGTGATCTTCCACACCGCCGGACAGGTGGCGATGACAACGTCGATCGCCGACCCTCGCCTCGATTTCGAGACCAACGTGCTCGGAACGGTCAACGTGCTGGAAGCGGTGCGCCTGCACAGCCCTGCCAGCGCCGTGCTCTTCTCTTCGACCAACAAGGTCTACGGCGACCTCGAAGATCATCGCTATTCGGAAACGCCGACGCGTTGGTTATGCGACGATTTTCCGCGCGGCTTTCCCGAAAGCGTGCCGCTGGATTTCCGAACGCCCTACGGCTGCTCCAAGGGGGCGGCGGACCAGTACATCACGGATTACGCCTTGACCTTCGGCCTACGCACGGTGGTGTTCCGCCATTCGTCCATCTTCGGGGGGCGGCAGTTCGCGACGGCGGACCAGGGCTGGATCGGCTGGTTCGTGGGCCAAGCCATCGAAACGGCCGAAGCTCCCGGTCGGGAGCCGTTCACCATCTCCGGCGACGGCAAGCAGGTGCGCGACGTACTCTTCGCCTCCGACCTCGTGCGCTGCTATTTTGCAGCGGCGGAGGCGATCGAGCGAACCTCCGGAGAGGCGTTCAACATCGGTGGTGGCCACTCCAACAGCCTGTCGCTGCTCGAACTCTTCGCGGCGCTCGAACGAGAGCTCGGGATCGAGCTGCGGTACCGGCGGTTGCCGCCGCGGACGAGCGACCAGAAGGTGTTCATCGCCGACATCGCCAAGGCGGAACGGCTGTTCGGCTGGCGGCCGGAGGTGGATACCACGACCGGCCTCCGGCGCATGGTCGACTGGGTGCGCGAGGCCCGCTGAAAGCGCTCAGCGGACGGAGGCGGCCGCGCGCCCGGGTGGGCCGGCGCGGTCGAACACGAGGTGCTTGAGCGCGAAGAAGGTCAGCACAGCGAGCACGCCGATCACCGCGGCTTCCGCGACGAGCACCGGCGCACCCATCGCGATCAGGAGCCGCAGGGCGCCGATGTTGAGCAGCATCTGCACCAGGTACACAGCGACGAACCGCGGCAGGAGGCGCAGCCGTCCGTCGGCGAACACGACGCGCCCAGTCGTGATGAAGTTGAACAGCACGGCGACCACCGTGGCAGCCACCACCGCCGCCGTCGGCGACAGCCGCAGCAAGTGCAGCCCGGTGAAAACGCTATAGTAAAAAACGAAGTTCAAGCTGCCCACGGCGAGGAAGCGAACGAATTGGCGCAGCGCGCGGGCGCGGACCAGGCGCGCCAGCGAGTTCAGCCAAGGCAGGCCGGTCCGCTCGAGACCGTCGGCGAGAGCCGCCGCCGCCCGCTCCAAGGCCCGGACGATGCCGTTCATCATGCGCCGATCGGCCGTTCGGGCGAGCCGACGGCGAGCGTAGTGGGCCGCACAAGAGGATCCGATGAGGTGGCGATCGATCCTCGGGCGTTACCCGCGGCGGCCTCGGTCCGCAATCGGCAACCAGTCCGGACCTTGCCCCGACGGTCGCGCCCGGCTTATGCCGCGCGCCGGGCGGCGTCCATGAACGAGCCGACGGGAGGTCGCCGACGATGCATCAGGCCGCGAAGGTCCGGTACGTTTGTGGCATCGTCCTCGGCGGGCTGCTCGCCGCCGTCCTGTTTCACGGCATCCACAGGGTGCTCGGTGCGGGCTATCCCCTGAACAGCTTCCTGTTCAGGCCCGAAGCCCGCTTTTCGGACTTCTACGACATCTTCCGGCAGGTACAGGCGGGAGACCCGCTGGGTAGTAGGCTCGCCGTCTACTTCCCCTTCGCCTACGTGCCGCTCCATCCGCTCGCTGCGCTGTCCCCGCAGGCGGCGTTGAGAGGCGTCCTGCTCGCCTTCAGCGCCGCCCTGTTCCTGTTCTTTCGGAACGCGCTCGCCTCTTCGCCTCCGCCGGCGAGGAGAGCGGCGGCGCTCGTCTTGGCCTTCGGCACCTACCCCTTCCTGTTCTGTGTCGACCGCGCCAACCTGGAGATGATCGTCCTCCTGTTCATGCTCGCCTTTTTCGCGCTGCTCGGTCGGGGCAGGTACCTCCTCGCCGGCGTCATGCTCGCCTGCGCGACGGCTATGAAGCTCTACCCCGGCGTGTTCGGCGTGCTGCTCCTAGCGCGCCGCCGCTACGCGGCGTCCGCCGTCACGGGCGTCCTTACCCTGCTCCTCACCTTCGCTTCGGCCGCCGCCTTCCCGGGCGGCTTAGCCGGCTCGGTGGAAGCGCTACGCGCCAACCTGCGCTATTTTCAGGAAGCCTACGTGCTCAGCCCCGATGCCGTCCAGTTCGGCGCGAGCTGGTTCTCTCTGCTCAAGCTGCTCTTCCTGGCGCTCGGCGAGGACGTCGGCGCTCAGGCCCGCGCCGCGCTCACTCCTTACACCCTGTTCTGCCTAACCACCTTCGCGCTGCTCGCGGCCTTCGCCCTGTTCCGCGAACGGATACTTTGGAAGCAGGCTTATCTCATGGCGTTCGCGGCGATCGCGCTGCCGGAAGTGTCGTTCGACTACAAACTGATCCACCTGCTGCCGCCGCTGGGCTTGTTCCTCGCAGCTCCGCCCGGCGCGGCTTCGGACGACCGGCTGTACGCGGTGCTGTTCGGCCTCTTGCTGATCCCCAAGGCCTATCCGTTGATGAATGCGGAGATCGCGGCAGGTGTCCTGCTCAACCCCTTGCTCATGCTCCTGTTGGCCGGCCGCATCATCTGGACAGGCCTTCGCGCCGCTCCGGCGGCGGCCGGCTGATCTCCCGAACGCCGGCCCGGCACGTCCTCTAAAACGCGGAAAGCCCCGCGATCACTCGCGGGGCTTTCTTATCCGAGCCGGAATGCCCGGCCTTAGTCGTCGTCGCGCTTCAGGAACGCCGGAGCGAACTCGGGCTCGGGGCCGTCGTCGCGGCTCCCGCCCTCGCGCCGCGGGCCGCGGTCGCCCCCGCCGCTGCGC
>CADCVW010000027.1 GCA_902806235.1 uncultured Sphingomonadaceae bacterium
GATGTCGCGCCCGTCGCGGGCGGCCGCGCCCAGCGCCCACAGCGCGCGGGCGTGGGCGTCGTCGTCCGCGCCGAAGCAGCCGGCCGGCTCGTCCCAAGCGGCGCGCAGCGCGGCGAAGAAACGCCGGGCGAGGCGCGCGCGGCGGGGCTCGTCGGCGGCCGCCGTGCGGAGGCGGGAAACAAGGCGGAGCGCGGACGCGTCGTCGTCGAGCGAGCGGGCACCGTCGCGGTCACGGCCGCGGCGCATCCCGTTCTCGTCGCTCAGCGCTTCGAGCGCGAGGAGGTCGGGCGCGCGCTGGGGAAAGGCGGGGCGGAGCAGGGTCGCGAGCGGCCGACCGAGCGGGGAAGCAAGGCCGGTCGCGCCCGAGGCGCCCTGCATCGCCAGTCCGCCGTCCGCACTCATGCCCGCTCCTTCAGCCCGTCGCGCGCCTCCCTTATACCATAGTTCTCCCGCGCCCTTTTAGAACATACATCAAGCGTTCAGGTTCCGAACTGCGCTTCGGCGCGCGTCGGCAACGGCTTAGGCCGGCCCCGCCTTGGCCGCGAACCAGGCGGCGATCGCCGGCAGCCGCTCGCGGCGCACGCGCACCCGGTCCTCGATCGCGGCGACCGCGATGTCGGCGGGGCGGCGCGAGGTGGGCGACAGATAGCGGTCGGCGTAGGCGCGCACCTTGGCCACAGTCGCCGGGTCGGCCGAACCGCCCGCGAGCTGGGGGAAGAAGCGCGAGCGCGACGAGGTGTCGACCAGCGCCTCCACCGCCGCCCGGTTGGCGAGCGCGAAATCGAAGGCGAGCTCCGGGTGGCGGCTCGCCACCGCGCCGATCATTGCGGAGCTGTTAGTCGCTCCGGGCTCGGCGGTGAGTGCCAGGGCCAGCGTCCGGCGGGCGAGCGCTTGGTCGCGGGTCGCGCCGAGCAGCCGGTAGAGCGACTGGCGCACGAGCGGCGAGCGTTCGGCGCGGGCCTGCGTGCGCAGCTGGTCCCAGGTGCGGGCGTCGGCGTTCTGCGCGACCACCGACAGGTAGGCGGTGCGCAGCGGCCCGGCCAGGCTCGCCGGGTCGGAGAGCGACGTCTGAAAGCGGCGGTTGGCTTCGGCCACCACCGCGCGGTCGCCCACGGCGCCGAGGGTGGAGATAAGCGTGGAGCGCAGCACCGCCTGCGTGCTCGCCTCGCCCGCGCGCGGGGCGTAGCCGAGACGCCCGAGCACCGGACCGAGCTTGGCGGAAGTGTAGGCGGCGACGCGCGCGCGGCCCGCCGGATCGGCCTCGTGCAACGCGTGGGCGGAAGCGAGCACGCCGGCTGCGCGCTCCCACAGCTGCGGCGCGGCGTCGGCGGGGACCGCGTCGACGAAGTCGAGCGCTTCGGCCGAGGACTGGTAGCCGGCGAGGCCGAGCGACCAGCTGTCCGACAGGAGCCCGATCTGGTCCATGGGCTTCAACGAAGCATAGCCCGCCTGCAGCCGATCGAGCATAGGCTGGGGATAGAGCGTGCGGAAATAGCCGGTCTGGCCGCTGTTGACGACGAGCGCGCCGCAGCCGGGGACGTCCAAGCTGGCCGCGCCGCCCTGCACCAGGGTGCGCGCCGCTTCCCCGCCGGCGCTGGCGATTACGGGGACGCGCCAGCGCAGCGGGGCCTTGTTCGGCCGGTCGCGGCTGAACTCGGCCTGGGTGAGCCGGACGGCGGTGCGACCGCCCTCGCAGCGCGCTTCGCCGACCCGGATCAGCGGCACGCCGGGCTGGAGGGTGAAGTCGTGGGCGATGGCGGTGATGGGGCGGCGGGCGGCGCGTTCGACTTTGCCCCACAGCATGTCGGACACGGTGTTCCCGTATCTGTACGTGCGCATGTAGTCGCGCACCCCGCGCCGCCACGCGTCCTCGCCGACATAGGCTTCAAGCATGGTGATCACCGCCTCGCCCTTCTGGTAGGTGATCGCGTCGAACGCCTGGCTCGTCTGCTCCACCGTCTCGACCGGCTGGATCACCGGGTGGGTGGTAGCGACCGAGTCCAGGGCCATCGCCGCCTCGCGCCCACCGACGCGCGACAGCAGCGCCCCCCATTCGGGGTGGAAGCGGTCAGTCGCCTTGGTCGCCATCCAGGAAGCGAAGCCCTCGTTCAGCCACAGCTCGCTCCACCAGCCCATGGTGACGAGGTTGCCGAACCACTGGTGCGCCATCTCGTGGGCCTGCACCTCGTAGATGCGCTGGCGCTGCGCGTCCGTGGTGATCGCCGGGTCGTCGAGCAGGATGGATTCGAAGGAGAAGATCGCGCCCCAATTCTCCATAGCGCCGAAGAACTGGGAAGAGCCCGGGCCGGCGACGTTGTCGAGCTTGGGCAGCGGGTAGCGTTGGCCGAAATAGCTGTTGAAATAGGGGTGGAGCTGCTGCGCGTTGCGCAGCGCGTAGCGGCCCTTCTCCGCGTCGCCCCTTTTGGTGACGATGCCCATCTCCGCCCCGTCGGCCGGGCCGGCGATGCGATCGAACTCGCCGGTGGCGAGGAACAGGAGGTAGGACGGCATGGACGGGGTGGGGGCGAAGGTGACGCGCTTGACGCCGCCCGCCTGGGGCTCGGTCCGCGCCGCGGGCATGTTGCCGATCGCCATCTGGTCGGCGGGAACGACCACGGACAGCTCGTAGGGGGTGCGGAAGCGCGGTTCGTCGAAACCGGGGAACATGCGCCGCGCGTCCGGGGCCTCGAACTGGGTGAACAGCGCGCGCTTCTTGGCGCCCGCCGGCGTGTCGTAGTCGAGCGCGAACAGGCCGGCGGCCTGGGTGTTGACGACGCCCGCGTAGGCGATCTCAACGCTGTGCCGGCCGGGGGCGAGCGGCGCGCCGAAGGCGAAGGTGACGGTCTGCGCCTCAGCGTTCGGCGTGATCAGCGTGGCGGGGCGCGGGGCGCCGCCGCCGGTGGTCAGTGTCGCGCGGTCGACCTTCAGGTCGGCGGCGTTGAGCGTCAGCGTGGAGGTGGGCTCCAGCACCTCCAGGTCGATGCGGGTCGTGCCGGCGAAGCGGAGATTGGCTGCGTCCGGGACGATCTCGATGCGGTAGCGCAGCGGGCGCGTGTGGCGCGGCAGCTGCGTCGGCAAGTTCGCCAGCGCCGCCGCCTCCGCGCGGGTCAGCTCGGGCCTCGGCGCCTTGGGCGCGCGCTGGGCGGTCGCGGCGGGAACCAGGGCGGCGAGCGACAAGGGGAGCAGGGCGGCGGTGGCGAGCAGGCGCTTCATGCGGGCGGGGACCTCTGGACGGTGGTGCTGGCGCTCCTATGCGGCGGCCCCGCGCCGTTGTCCAAGGTTCGCGGTTCAGGCTCCCGCGCGGCGATTCGGCAAGGCGCGCAGGATCGCCGCGCGCTCCGCGTCGTCCGCTTGCCCCCAGCGGCTAATCTCGTTCATCGTGCGCAGGCAGCCGACGCACCAGCCGGTGCGCGCGTCCAGCCGGCACACGCCGGTGCAGGGCGAGGCGGGCGAACTCACCCGCGGCCGCGGTACGGCGGCACACCCTGATCGGGGAGCCACAGGCCGGCGGGGGGCTCGCCCGACTGCCAGAACACGTCGATGGGGATGCCGCCGCGCGGGTACCAATAGCCGCCGATGCGCAACCAGAGCGGCTTCATCTCGGCGAACAAGCGCTCGCCGATGCCGACGGTGCAGTCCTCGTGGAACGCCTGGTGGTTGCGGAAGCTGCCCAAGAACAGCTTGAGCGACTTGGACTCCACGATGAGTTCCGCCGGCGCGTAGTCGATGACGAGGTGGGCGAAGTCGGGCTGGGCGGTGACGGGGCAGAGCGAGGTGAACTCGGGCGCGGTGAAGCGGACGAGGTAGGGGCGGCCCGGGCGGGGGTTGGGAACGTAATCGAGGGAGGCTGCTTCGGGGGAGGCCGGGAGCTTGGTCGCGCGGCCGAGCTGGGTGGTGTGCATAGGCGGCCATGTAGGCGCGCGCGGCGATCCTGTCAGCGTTGCGCGCCGCGCGGCGCGCGCCCATCTCTCCCGCCAGCCGAGGAGCGTCGCCCATGCCCTTCCCCTTCGCCGCCAAGCTCCTGCTCGCCGCCGTGCCGCTCGCCGTCGCCGCCTTCGCCGTGCAGGAAACGGTGCGCCCCGGGCCGGACGCGGCGACCGACCAGCTGGCGAAGCTCGATCCCGAATGGCAGCGGCTGCACGGCTGCGGGCCGGGGACGGCGGGCGCGAAAGGCACGATGCCGCTGCTCGCCGGGCTCGCGCCGGTCAACTACCCGATCGCGACGGGCGTCCCTCTGGCCCAGCGCTTCTTCAACCAGGGTTTGGCCTTCCTCTACGGCTTCGAATACAACAAGGCGGAGCGGAGCTTCGCGGAAGCCGCGCGGCGCGACCCGGCCTGCGCCATGTGCCTGTGGGGGCAGGCGCTCGCCAAGGGCCCCAACATCAACAGCGGGACGATCCCGTCGGCGGAGGTGGCCGCTGCGTTGACCTTGGTCGAGCGGGCGCTGGCGATGCCCCGCGTGGCGGAACGCGACCGCGCGCTGCTCGAAGCGCTGCGCGTCCGCTACCAGCTGAACCCGCCGAAGGGGGAAGCCGGGCAGCACGGCGTCCACGCGATCGCCTTCGCCGAGGCGATGGAGCGGGTCGCGCGCGCTTACCCCGCCGACGACGTGATTGCCGTGCTCGCGGGTGAGGCGGCGATGGACGTGCGGCCTTGGGATTATTGGGTGGACGACGGCCGCACCCCGCGACCCTGGGCGGCGCGGGCGCTGAAGCGGATTGAGGCGGTGCTCGCGCGCAACCCGGACCAGCCGGAAGCGCAGCACCTGTACATCCACCTGACCGAAGGGTCCGCCGACCCGAAACGGGCAGAGCGTTACGCCGACAAGCTGCGGGGGTCCGCGCCGGCGTCCGCTCACCTCGTCCACATGCCGAGCCACACCTGGTACCGGATCGGCCGCCACGCGGACTCGGTCGCGGCCAACGTCGCCGCCGTGCGCGCGGACGACGCGATGGCGCGCCGGCTGGGCGAGTACAACCCGTTCTACGGCTACTGGAAGCACCACCATCATTTCGTGGTCTCGTCCGCCGAGCAGATCGGGGACAGGGCCGCTGCCTTGGCGGCGGCGAAGGCGCTGGAGGACAGCACGCCCAAGGGCGGCTTCGGCCAAGTGCTGCTGTGGACCGCGCTCAGCGCCCGCGCGCAGTTCGCGACGGCGGCGGAAGTGATGCGGCTGCCCGCCCCCGCCGCGACCGGCGTCGCCCCCCTGCGCGGCGTGTGGCGCGCGCTGCGCGCGGAGGCGCTGGGGCGCGTGGGCGACCGGGCGGGGGCGTTGCGCGAGCTCGCCGCCATGGCGAACGAGACGCGGACGGGGGTGGACCCGGGCGCGCGGCCGATCGTCCGCATCGCCGAGCTGGTCGCGCGCGGGCGGATCGAGCAAGGGGCGAGCAAGCCGCGGGAGGCGGCGCGCTTCTTCGCACAGGCCGAGCGCATCCAGGCGGGATTCGGCTACGCCGAGCCGCCCTTGTGGCACCAGCCGGTCGCCTCCGCGCTCGGGGCGGCACTGCTCCAGTCCGGCGACGCCGCGGGCGCGCGGGCGGCGTTCGGGCGCGCCCTCGCCATGCGGCCGGGTAACGCCTGGGCCTTGTGGGGCCGGGCGCAGGCGGAGGCCGAGGCGAGCGACCGGGTCGCGGCCGAACGCAGCACCGCCGACTTCCGGCGTATCTGGGCGGGCGGTGCGGCGCTGCCCAGCCTTGACCGGCTCTAGCCCCGCGCGCCAAGGGCGCGGAGGTGAGCGCCGCCCCCCTTCCCGTCCTCCGCAGCGTCCGCCGCGGGCTCGCCGACGCCGATAGCTGGACCAGCACCCACGCCGCCAACATCGCGGCGGCCACGGTGGCGGCGCTGGTCGTCGCCGCCATGCTCTGGGGCTTGCGGAGCCTGGGCAAGCGCGCGGTCGCCCACGCCCCGGAGGACGCGCTGTGGGTGCGGCTGATCGGCGGCGCGCTGTCGCGCACACGGCTGTTTTTCGTTGTTGCGGCGGCCATCGCCCTAGTGGCGCGCTTCGCGGAAGCGCCGCCGCCGGTGCGGGTGGTGGCGCGCTTCCTGTTCGTGGTCGCCGCCGCCGTGCAGGGCGCGATCTGGGCGCGCGAGATCATCCTCGGCTACGTCGAGCGGCGCGCGGGGGGCGACAACGCGCTCGCCTCCGCGATCGGCATCATCCGGCTGCTCGTCACGCTCGCGCTGTTCGCGGTCGCCGCCATCGTGATCCTGTCGAACGTCGGCGTGAACGTGACGGGCCTGGTGGCGGGGCTGGGCGTCGGCGGCATCGCTATCGGCTTGGCCGCGCAAGGCATCTTCTCCGACCTGTTTGCCGCGCTCGCCATCATCTTCGATAAGCCGTTCAAGCGCGGCGACGCGGTCAAGTTCGACCAGGTGACGGGATTCATCGAGGCCATCGGCCTGAAATCGACGCGGATTCGGGCGATGAGCGGCGAGCAGGTGGTGGTGGCCAACACCCAGCTCCTCAACAAGGTGCTCACCAACCTGACGGAAACCAAGCACCGCCGCTTCGCGCTGCCCTTTGGGCTGGCGCAGTGGACGCCGCCCGCCGCCCTCGCCGAGGTGCCGGGGATCGCCCGCGCGCTGGTGGAGGCGCGGCCGGGCTGCCGGTTCCTGCGCTGCGGGCTGGTGCGGGTGGGCGCGTCCTCCTTCGACTTCGAGTTCGAGTACGACGACGACACGGCGGACTACGAGGCCGCCTTCGCCTCGCGCGCGGCGATCCTGCAAGGGCTGCTCGAAGCCTTGGCGGAGCGCGGGATGCGGCTGGCCCAGCCGACGCAGGTCGGGTTCAGCGCGGCGCCGGACGGCACGCTGGTGATGCCCTGGGCGCCGCACGACGAGAGCCACAGCCTGCGGCCCTGAGCCGGCGGGTCAGGGTCCGCGCGGCGCGAGCCCGTCCCTGAGCAGCGCGTTCACCGCCCCCGCGACCCGCTCGGGGGCCAAGTCCTCGGCCCACACGCCGTAGCGCAGGCCGACGAAGACGTTCATGCCAACCACGGCCCAGGCCTCCACTTCGCCCACGCCCGCGCGCACCTCGCCCCGCGCGGCGCCGTCCGCCAGCCGCGCGGCGACGCGCGCCACCGCGCTCTCGTAATGGAGCCGGTAGCTGTCGGCGTCGACAAATTCGGCCTCGTCGACGATGCGGTACAGCTCCTTGTGCTCGCGCGCGAAGCGGAGGAATGCGGCCAGCGCCGCCTCCTCGGCCGAAAGCGCGTCGGGGGCGGCGGCGACGTGGGGGGCGACCGCCGTCTTCACCGCGTCCGACAGGTCGCGCACCACGGCGCGGAACCCGTCCTCCTTGGACGGGTAATAGGTGTAGAAGCTGCCCAGCGCGACGCCCGCGCGCGCGGTGATGCGGCTGATGGACGCGCCCGCGAAGCCGCGCTCGCCGAACTCGGCCGCCGCCGCATCCAGGATCGCGCGGAGCGTACGGCGGCCCCGCTCCGTGCGCGGCGCGCGCGCTTCCCTGGTCGTTGCGGCCCCCATATGATCCCCCTTGACCCGAGTTGAATGGTGGTTCAACTTTGAGGTGAAAGCAAGCGGCCCGGGAACAGGGCGCGATCAACAGGGGGTCAATATGAAGGTGACGAGTCTCCGTGCGCTGTTCTGCGGCGCGGCGCTTCTGGCGCTCGCCGCGCCGGCCCACGCCCAAGACGCCGACGCGCCAGCGAGCGGCGCGGGCGAGGAGCAGGAGGCGGCGGTCGCCAACGAGGACCGCCAAGCTGAAGACCCAGGGACGCAGACCGGCGAGATCGTCGTCACCGCGCGCCGCCGCGCCGAGTCGCTGATCGACGTACCGATCGCGGTGACCGCCTACACGGGCGAGGCGCTCGAAGCGCAGGGCGCGCTGGACATCACGGACATTTCCGACACCACGCCCAACGTCACGCTCGAGGTCTCGCGCGGCACCAACACCACGCTCACCGCCTTCATCCGCGGCGTCGGCCAGCAGGACCCGGTCGCCGGATTCGAGGGCGGCGTCGGCATCTATCTTGACGACGTGTTCCTGAACCGGCCGCAGGCGGCGGTGCTCGACATCTACGACGTGGAGCGGATCGAGGTGCTGCGCGGACCGCAGGGCACGCTCTACGGCCGCAACACGATCGGCGGCGCGGTGAAGTACGTCACGCGGCGGCTCAGCGATGACCCGCAGGCCCGCGTGCGCGCCAACCTCGGCACCTACAGCCAGGCCGACCTGATCGCCTCGGCGAGCACGCCGGTGGGCGACGGCACCCTCCGCTTCGGCGGCGCCTTCGCGCGGCTGACGCGCGACGGGTTCGGGAAGAATCTGACGACGGGTCAGGAGAATTACGACCGCGACGTCTACGCCGGCCGCCTGTCGGCCGAGGTCAACAACGAGGACAACGTCTTCTTCCGGCTCGCCGCCGACTACACCCGTGACAAGTCCAACCCGCGCGGCGGGCACCGGCTGATCGCGGACCTGGCCGCCCCCGTCGCATTCCCCGTGCTGCGCGACGAGTTCGACAGCCGCGGCGGGCTGGTCTCCCCGCGCCAGGACATCGAGGCCTACGGCATCTCGCTGTTCGGCGAGGTCGGGCTAACGCGTAAGCTCACCTTCCGCACCATCACCGGCTATCGCGAGGACGAGAGCCGCACCCCCATCGACTTCGACGCGCTGCCCGCGGCGGACGTCGACGTGCCGGCGATCTACGAGAACAGCCAGCTCAGCCAGGAGCTGCAGCTGGTGTACGAAAGCGAACGGCTGAACGGGCTGGTCGGCGTCTACTATCTGGACGCCAGCGCGCGGAACATCTTCGACGTGGTGCTCGCCACCACCGCGCCGGCCGCGCTGCCGGGGCTCACCGCGTCCACCTTCGGCGACGTCGACACGGAGACGGTGGCGGCGTTCGGCGACTTCACCTTTGACTTCACCGACCGGCTCTCCTTGTCGGTCGGCGGGCGCTACACAAGCGATCGGCGCGAGGCGGTGGTGTTCCGGCAGAACCTGCTGCGCGGCGCGCGGCCCGAACTCGGCGGGACCCCGCTCGGCGGCGTGTTCAACCCCGTCACCAACCCGACGGGCCGCATCCTAGCCGTGACCTCCGACTTCCGCGGGCGGAAGACCTTCAACGAGTTCACGCCGCGAGTGTCGGTGAGCTTCAAGCCGTCCGAGCGGCAGAACATCTACGCCTCCTATTCGAAAGGCTTCAAGGGCGGCGGCTTCGATCCGCGCGGAGTGAGCACCGCGGCGCCGGACGTGAACGGCGACCGGACGGTCTCGGCGACCGAGGTGTTCGACTTCTTCCTGTTCGAGCCGGAGAAGGTCGACAGCTACGAGGTCGGCTACAAGGCGGCGCTGTTCGACCGGCGGCTGAACTTGGCGGTGGCCGGCTTCTACGCCGATTACGAGGACGTGCAGGTGCCGGGCTCGGTCGGCGCGGTGGTGGCCGGCATCCCAACCTTCGTCGGCGTCACCACCAACGCGGGCAAGGCGCGCTTCAAGGGGATCGAGGCCGAAGCCCTCGCCGTGCTCGCCGAGGATCTCGGCGCGGCTGGCTCGCGGCTGAGCCTGGCGGGCACCTTCGGCTTCATCGACGCCGAATACCGCGAGTTCGTCGCCAACGTCGCGGCGTTCGACGCCGCCGGCAACCCGGCCCCGACCCAGCGCGCGCAACCGGTGGACGTCGCCGACTTTCGTCGTATCCAGAACACGCCGCGTTACACTGCTAGTAGCACTCTCACCTACTCGACCCCGCTCCGCGGCGGCGAGCTCGACCTGTCGGGCACCGTCTCCTACCGATCCAAGGTCTTTCAGTTCGAAACGCCGAGCCCCTTCCTCGACCAGGAAGGCTTCGCGCTGGCCGACGCCAACCTCGTCTACCGCGGCCGCGGCGACCGTTTCACGATCGGGCTGCACGGGCGCAACCTGTTCGACAAGCGCTACATCACCTCGGGCTACCAATTCCTCAACGTGAACCCGGTGACGGGCGCGCCCATCCTGTCGGCCGCCCCGACCAGCCCCAACTTCGCGCGGCCGGGCCTCGCCCCGTCGCTCGGCACCGAAGGCGTGGTCACCGCCTTTTACGGCAACCCGCGGCAGGTGTTCCTGAGTCTGGGCGTGAACTTCTGAGCCGGAGCCCCTCCCCGCGCGGGAGGGGCTAGGCAGCGCCCTTTAACGCCGCCTAACATCGGGAAACGACCCGGAGACCCCCCATCGCCACCGCCGCGCCCCACGCCTCCCCCCTGCCCGGCCGCGGGCTGATGATGGGCATGCTGCTCGTCGCCTACACGCTCAACTTCTTCGACCGGCAGATCGTCGGTATCCTCACGGAGCCAATCAAGGCGGACCTGGGGCTCAGCGACGGCCAGCTCGGCCTGATGGGCGGGCCGGCCTTCGCCTTGTTCTACACCGCCTTCGCCATCCCGATCGCCACCTTGGCCGACCGGCGGAACCGCAGCTGGATCATGACGGTCGCGCTCGCCGTGTGGAGCCTGATGACCGCCGTTTGCGGGCTGGCGCAGAATTTCTGGCAATTGTTCCTCGCCCGCGTCGGCGTGGGCATTGGCGAGGCGGGGGGCGTCGCCCCGGCGTATTCGCTGATCTCCGACCTTTACCCGCCGGAGCAGCGCAGCCGGGCGGTCGCTTTTTTTTCGCTCGGCATCCCATTGGGGACCGCGGCGGGCACCGTGTTTGGCGGGATCGTCGCCACCCTGATCGACTGGCGCTGGGCGTTCATCATCGTCGGGGTGGCGGGCGTGCTGTTCGCGCCCGTCTTCAAGGCGGTGGTCAAGGACCCGGGCCACGGCCGCTACGACGCGGGGCCGCCCGCCGCACCCGCGCCGCTCGGCCGGGTGTTCCGCACGCTCGCCGCCAAGCCGAGCTTCTGGCTGATGGGCTTCGGCGCGGGTACCGCCTCTATGGTTTCCTACGGGCTGACCTTCTGGCTGTCGTCCTTCTTCATTCGGTCCTACGGGCTGACCTTGCTGAACGCCTCCCTGCTGCTCGGGGCGCTCGGGGCCGTGGGCGGGCTCGTCGGCATCTGGCTCGGCGGCGTGCTCGGCGATCGGCTGGGCGTGGGGAACCGAAGCCGCTACGCGCTCCTGCCCGCGGCCGCCTTCGCGATCGTGCTGCCGACCTACCTGCTCGCGCTACTCGCCGGGGACGCTTGGCTGACCGCGGCGCTGCTGCTCGTGCCGACTGCGCTCAGCCTCGTCTGGCTGGGGCCGGTGGTGACGGCGGTGACCAACCTCGTGCCGCCGGAGATGCGCGCCACGGCGTCCGCGTCGTTCCTGTTCATCAACAACCTGATCGGGCTGGGCCTCGGCAGCCCGCTGATCGGCGCGATCTCCGACGCGCTGCAGGCGCGGCTGGGCGACGAAGCGCTGCGCTACTCGATCCTGCTGGTGGCGGGCTTCTACGTGCTCGCGGCGATCCTGATGCTGCTCGCCTCGCGCAAGCTGGCGCGCGACTGGTACGAGGCCTCGCCCTCGCCCGCCGTTACCGCCTAGGCCCGCCCAGCGCGACGAGCAGGCCGACCAGCGCCAGCCCGCCGCCCGCGACGGCGAGCGTCGACCAGTGGTAATCCTCGAAGACGGTCGAGAAGCCCATGGCGATCACCGGCACCAGCACGGAGGAATAGGCCGCGCGCGCCGGCCCCACCGCGCGCACCACGCCGTAGTAGAGGAAAAAGGCGAGCGCCGACGCCGCGACGCCGAGCCAGAGCAGGCCCGCCAGATAGGCCGGGCGCGGGTCCCAGGCGGGCGGGCCGGAGAGGACGAGGGCGATCGCCCCGTTGGCGACGACCGACACCGCCATGCTCCAGGCGAGCAAGGTGGCGATGGGCAGCGCGCGCACGCGGCTGGTCGCCTGCAGCACGTTGCCGACGGAAGCCGAGAGCACGCCGCCGATCGTCAGCAGGATGCCAAGCAAGGTGCTCGATCCCGCCCCCGCGCGCCATTCCTGCGCGAACAGGAGCGCGATGCCCGCCGCGGCGATAGCGGAGCCGCCCACGAAGCGCGCCGGGACGCGCTGGCCAAGGAAGGCTCGCCCGAGCAGCGCGTTGGGTAGGAACAGCATGGCGAAGACCACCGCCACCAAGCCGGAGGTGACGTAGGCCTCCGCCGCGTAGACGAAGCCGAAGTTGAGGGTGAACTGGCTGAGCCCCAGCACGACGGCAACCGCCGCCCCGGCGCGCGGCAGGCGGAGCGGGTCGCGGCGCAGCGCGGCGAAGGCGAACATCGCGGCGGCGGCGATCACGAAACGGTAGGCGATCGACCAGAAGGGCGGGACGTGACCCAGCTGGTCCCGGATGACGATCCAGGTCGAGCCCCAGATCAGGGTAACGAGGAGGAACGGCAGGAGGATGCGGGGCTCGGCGAAGCTCGCCCGGCCGTCCGCCGCAGGCGCGCGCGTCGCCACCGCCTCGTCGAGCCCTTCCGCTTCCGCGGGGACGAACGGGCGCTCGGCGTTCACAAGGCGGCGAGCGCGCGGGCCAGCGCGTCGACCTCGCCCGCGTCCTGGTTCCAGCTGGTGACGAAGCGCGCCCCGCCCTCGCCCCAGTCGTAGAAGTCGAAGCCCTGGCCGCGGAGCGCCGCCGCCTCGGCCGCGGACAAGCGCAGGAAGACCTCGTTCGCCTCCACGGGGTGCATCAAACGCCCCGGCGCGGCCGCCGCCAGCTGCGCCGCGGCAGCGTTGGACGCGCGGGCGTTCGCCAGCCACAGGTCGCCTTCGAGCATCGCCAGCAGCTGCGCGGCGAGGAAGCGGCCCTTGGAAAGGAGATGGCCCGCGCGCTTGCGCTGGGGCAGCACGGCCTGGGCGTCCGCGGGGTCGAAGAAGATCAGCGCCTCCGCCGAGAGCCCGCCGTTCTTGACGAAGCCGAAGCTCAGCGCCTCCACCCCACCGCGCCAGGTGAGGTCGGCGGGCGATGCTCCGCACGTCGCGGCCGCGTTGGCGAAGCGCGCGCCGTCCATGTGGAAGCGCAGGCTCCGCGACCGGGCGAGCTCGCCGAGCGCGGCGACCTCATCGGGTCGATAGACGAGGCCGTATTCGGTCGCGTTGGTGATGCTCAGCGCCGCGGGCTGCACTTGGTGAACGTCGGCGCGGATGCCGCGAAGCGCGCGCTCGACGTCCGCGGGCGCGAGCTTCGCCCCCTCGCCGTCCGCGAGCAGCAGCTTGGCCCCGCCCGTGAAGAACTCGGGGGCGCCGGCCTCGTCCGTCTGGATGTGCGCCTCACGGTGGCAGAGCACGCCGCGCCACGGCGGACAGAATGCTGCAAGTGCGAGGCAGTTGGCCGCGGTGCCGGTGGCGACCCACAGCGCGCGCACCCGCCGCTCGAACAGATCGGAGAAAGCGTCGTCGAGTCGGCGGCTGAGCGCGTCGCCGTCGTAGGCGGTGTCGACGCAGTTAGCTGCGTGCAGGGCGTCCATCACGGGCGCGCTGACGCCCGCGGCGTTGTCGGAGAAGAAGCGCATGGCGGCTCGCCTTGCCGGGCGGGCGGAGTGCGGTCAACGCGCCCACTAAATTGCGTTTTCTGCAACCGCCTCCGTTCAGTTCGCATTCGCAACGGAAACCGCGTCGTCCTATCTCGCTCCTGCAGCAAGAAGGAGGCTCACATGACGAAGCACATCGTCGCCGCCACGCCGAACTTGCTCGCCGGAGCGATCTCGCTCTGGGCGACCATCGGCATGGTCGCGTTCGTCGCGCTGTAAGCGCGGAACGTAAGCGGGAGGGCGGCCAGGCGGTCGCCCTTTTGCTTTTCAGCCCCGCCCCACTCCCGTGTAGCGCAGCCCTGCCCGCGCTGCCTCGTCGGGGTGGTAGATGTTGCGCAGGTCCACCAGCACCGGCTGCTTGAGGAGTTCCGCCACCCGCCGCAGGTCCAGCGCGCGAAAGGCGTCCCATTCGGTCGCGATCACCAAGGCGTCCGCGCCGTCCGCGGCCTGATAGGGATCGTCGATCAGCTGGACGTTTGGCAGGAGCGGGCGGGCCTGCTCGTGGCCTTGCGGGTCGTGCGCGCGGACGCTCGCCCCCGCGTCCTCCAGCGCCTGCACGAGCGCCAGGCTCGGCGCGTCGCGCATGTCGTCGGTGTTGGGCTTGAAGGTCAGGCCGAGCAGCGCAACGGTGCGGCCGCGGACGTCGCCGCCCATTGCGCGGATCACCTTGCGGCCCATGGCGCGCTGCGATCGTGTAGCCGGTGTTGTTGAGCAGGGTGGAGTCCTACTCCCCCGCCTATGCGGCGCTGCCCAGGGCCGCGAGCGCGAGCGCGGCCAGCCTGACGATCCTCATGTCCTGCCCCCCTACCGGTGATCAGCGGGGCGAAGCTAACCCGCGATGGACGGATCGAGCAAGCGCGCCCGGGGCGGCCTCAGCGGGCGGCCGGCGGCGCGGGTGGGTCGCCGGAGGCCGTCTCCGCTCGCGCCGCCCCTGCCTTCGCCGTCCGCTCCAGGAACACCTCAATCGTCCGCCATAGGTGCGTCTGCCGCCCTTCGCCGGTGATCGCGTGGGTGGCGCCGGGGTAGACCATCAGCTCGAACGGGCGCTTGTCTTCCTGCATGCGGGCGACCAGCGCCGTGGTGTTCTCGAACACGACGTTGTCGTCGGCCATGCCGTGGATCAGCAGCAGCGGGTCGGCGATCTTCGTCGCATCCTCCAGCGCGCTCGCCGCGCGGTAGGGCGCGGGATCCTTCATCGGGTTGCCCAGGAAGCGCTCGGTGTAATGAGTGTCGTAGAGCTCCCAGCGCGTCACCGGCGCCCCCGCCACGCCCGCGGCGTAGGCCCCCGGCGCGGCTTCCAGCAGCTTCAGCACCATGTAGCCGCCGTAGGACCAGCCGGACACTGCGACCCGCGCCGGATCGACGAAGGGCTGCGCCTTCAGCCAAGCGAGGCCGGCGAGCTGGTCCTCGACCTCGACGGAGCCGAGCGCCAAGTGCAGCGCGTCCTCGAACGCCTTGCCGCGGTCGGCCGAGCCGCGATTGTCGAGGGAGAAGACGATCCAGCCGCGGTCGACGAGGTATTGCTGGACCGTCGAGCCCCAGCCGCGCGTCACCCGCCGCGCGCCCGGCCCGCCGTAGACGTCGACGAACACGGGGTAGCGCCGCCCGGCCACCCGCGGCGGCGAGAGCAGCTTGTAGTGGAGCTCGGTCCCGTCCCTCGCGCGGAGCGTGCCGAAGGTCGGCGTCGCGTGGCCGGGCAGGTAGGGCGCGTAAGGGTGCGCCGCATCGAGCCGGTTCTCCTCAATCCAGGAAAGCCTGCGGCCCCTGCCGTCGGCGAGGTAGACCTGCGGCGGCTGGGACGGGTTGGCGCGGGTAACGAGCGCGCGGACGGCGCCGCCGTCCATCTCCGCGTTGTTCCACCAACCGGACTCGGTGAGGCGGACGGGGGCGCCGGGCTCCTTCAGGTCCACGCGGTACAGGTGCTGCTCGAGCGGCCCATCCGCGTTGCCGACGAAGTAGAGGCGGCCGCGCGCCTCGTCGACGCCCGCCAGCTTCTCCACCGCCCAGTTGCCCCGCGTCAGCTGCGTCCAGCGGCCATCGCGCCAGCGAAACAGGTGCGGGAAGCCAGACCGCTCGGACGACCAGATGAGGCTCCCGTCCTTCAGCGGGCGAAGGTTGTCGTGCAGGTTGACCCAGGTCTTCGCCGTCTCGCTGAACAGCATGGCGGAGCGCCCCGTGCGCGGATCGACGCGGAGCAGGTCGAGCTTCTTCTGGTCCCGGCTCTGCAGCTGGACGAGGAGCGCGGAGCCGTCCGCCGTCCAGTTCACCCGGGCGAGATAGACGTCCGCGTCGGGGCCGAGGTCGACCTTGACCCGCCCGCTCCCGTCCGGAGCCATGACGTAGAGATCCACGGCCGCGTTAGGCGCGCCCGCCGCCGGGTAGCGCTGCTCGACGAGGCGGGTACCCTCCGCGCCGATCGCGGCGCGGGTGACGACGGGCACGCGGGACTCGTCGACGCGCGCGACCGCGACCCAGCGGTCGCCGTGCGACCACCAGTGGCCCTCATCGCGCTTCATCTCCTCCTGCGCGACGAACTCCGCCGAGCCCCAGCCCACCGCGCCGCCGCCGTCCGTCGTGAGCCGCCGCTCGGCCCCGCTGGCGAGATCGACAACATGGAGGTTCCGGTCGCGGACGAACGACAGGTAGCGGCCCGCCGCCGACACTTTGGCATCCGTCTCCGTCTGGGTGGTCGCGGTCAGCCGCCGCACGCCGCCGGCGAGGTCCGCGAGGTACAGGTCGCCGTCGATGGGAACGAGGATGGCACGGCCGTCCGGTGCCCATTGATAGGCGGTGATGCCCTTGGTCCCGGCGATACGCAGGCGCTCGCGGCGCATCTTCTCCTCTTCGGACAGCGCCGCGCCGCTGCCGACCTTGGCGGAGTCGACCAGCATCCGCGCCTGCCCGGTGGCAGTGTCGACCGCCCACAGGTCGTAGCGGTCGCGGTCCTCCGCGCGGGGGCGCAGCAGGGTGGCGAGGCGGCCGTCCGGCGACAGTTTGAGCGCGCGCGGGGCGGCTCCCTGCAGCGCGGGGCTGGCGAACAGGCGGTCGAGGGTCAGGTCCGCGGCGCGGGCCTGGGCGGCGGCGGTCACGACGAGAAGGAGGGCGATGAGGCGGTGCATGGGCGCGAGCCTAGCCCCGGCGCGGGCAAGCTGTCCACGCGCCACGCGACCAGCAGCAGGCCGAAGGCGACCCACAGGTGGCGCGCGTCCTCGAACGAGCCGCCGAGCCCCTGGTAGGCCATGCCGTTGAGGAAGGCGAGGCCAAGGGCGAGCCGCATCGGCGCGACCGCGCCCGGCCGGACGCTCCCCGGCCGCGCGAACCGCCAGGCGCCGACGAGCACCGCGACAAACGCGACCAAGCCAAACACGCCTGCCTGCGCGGCGATATTGAGGAAGCCGTTATGCGTGTCCGTCAGCCGCTGGACGCCGCCGGACGGGTCAACAAAGCGGACGAGGACCGCGTCCGCGCCGATGCCACGGCCGAACCAGGGGTCCGCGAAGAAGTTGCGGACGGCGTCGCTCCAGGTGAGCAGCCGGCCGGCGGGGGCGAGGTCGAGTCCGAGCAGGGGCATGCGGAGGAGAAAGGGCGCGGTGGGGTAGAGGATGGGCGTCACCGCCATCGCGGGGATCGCCGCGGCCGCCGCGCCGACCCCGCCGGCGAGCAGGAGCCGCGCCGCGCCCGGCCGGCCGTCGCGGAAGCGGAACCAGCCCCAGGAGCCGAGCGCGAGAGCCACGCCGCCCAGCCCCGGCGAGATGGTGAACGCCGCCGCGACTAGCAGCCCGCCGAGCAGCCACGCCCCCGCTCGCGCCGGCAGCCAGCCGAGCGCGCGGGCGGCGAGCAGGATCAGCAGGGACACGGTCAGGTAGTTGCAAGCCATGTTGCCGTTGAGGAAGGTCAGGCGCAGGCGGAGGTAGCCGCCGGGAGGCAGGGTGCCGAAGTAGAAGCGCGTGAAGCGGAGCAGCGGGTGCTGCGGGTCGACCAGGAACAGGGCGATGCTGAGCAGGGCCACGGCCGCGACGACGGCCGCCCCGGCGAGCCACCAGCGGCACGCGCGGCGCAAGGCAGCCGCGTCCGGCAGGAGGTGTACGGCGAGCACCGGCAGGCCGAGCAGGTAGACCTGCGTGAGCAGCTTGACCCCGCCCCCGAGCGACGGCCCGGCAACGACCGCCGACGCCGTCATTGCCGCGAAATAGGCGAGCAGCAGCCAGTAGGCGTCGTCCCAGACGAAGCGCAGCCGGCGCGACAGCAGCGCCCAGGCCCAGGCGCCGGCCGTGAGCAGGAACAGGAGGTCGGTCGCCACCGCCTGATAGCCCGCGATCTTGAGCTTCGGCTGCATGAAGCCGAGCGAGAAGATGAGGGGGAGAAACAGCCAGCGCGCCAGCGCCGCGGCGCGGTTCGGCTGCGCGACGGCGTCAGCCATCGCGCGCCCGGACCCTGGTGCTGCCGGTGAGGATTGAACTCACGACCTCAGCCTTACCAAGGATGCGCTCTACCACTGAGCTACGGCAGCAGGAGTCCGGGCGGAGGCGGCGCTATGGCCGCGGGAGCGGCGCGCTGTCAAGGCGGGTTGCGGGCGGACCGGACCATCGGCAAGCTCCGCGCATGAGCAAGCGCGACGAGGAGCGGGAAGCGCGGCTGGCGGCGGCGCTGCGGGAGAACCTGCGGCGAAGGAAGGCGCAGGCGCGCGGCCAAGCCGGGAGCGAGGCGTCCGGCGGCTCCGCCTCTCCCGGGGAGGACTCCACCCACGACCGTCAGCCCTGAACTCGTCGAAGGGCGGGCCACGCCCACCACCGTCGGCCCGAGCGGCCCGCCCTTCGACGAGTGCAGGGCTGACGGACTCGGGTTGGCTTCTCGCGCGCCTCACCCCTGCAGCGGCTGGCACTTCTCCTCCAGCCAGCGCCGATCGTCCCCTTCCAGTCGCGGCCCGATCTCCCGCGCCACCCGCGCGTGGTAATCGTCGATCCAGGCGCGCTCGTCGGGGTTGAGCATTCCCACCTCGATCAGCCGCCGGTCGATCGGCGCGAGGGTGAGGACCTCGAAACCGAGCAGCTCCGCTTCCGCGCCCGCGACCTCGACCGGCACGACCAGGACGAGGTTCTCGAAGCGGATGCCGTACTCGCCCGCCTTGTAGTAACCGGGCTCGTTGGACAGGATCATGCCCGGCCGCAGCGGCTCGTCGCCGCCCGCAAAGCCGCTCGCGGAGCTCGCGATGCGCTGCGGCCCTTCGTGTACGGACAGGAAGCTGCCCACCCCGTGGCCGGTGCCGTGCGCGTAGTCGAGCCCGGCGGCCCACAGATATTGGCGCGCGAGCGTGTCGAGTTGCGAGCCGCGCGTGCCCGCGGGGAAGCGCGCGTTGCTCAATGCGATGTGGCCGCGGAGTACGCGGGTGAAACGGTCGCGGTGCTCCGCCGAGGGCTCGCCGACCGCGACCGTGCGGGTGATGTCGGTGGTGCCGTCCAGGTACTGCGCGCCCGAGTCGACGAGGTAGAGCGAGCCCGGCTCGAGCGGGCGGTTGGTGCGGTCGCTAGACCTGTAATGGACGATCGCGCCATTCGGGCCGGCGCCGGAGATGGTGTCGAACGACAGATCGCGCAGCTCGCCCGTCTCGCGGCGGAGGGCTTCGAGCTTGTCGGAGGCGGACAGCTCGTCCACGCCGCCCGGCGCGAGCGGCGCTTCCTCCACCCAGCGCAGGAAGCGGGCCACCGCCGCGCCGTCACGGGCGTGGGCGGCGCGCGCGCCGGCCTGCTCCGCTCCGTTCTTGATCGCCTTGGGCAGCACAGCCGGGTCGCGGCGGCGGACAAGGTCGGCGCCGGCGTGCCCCAGCGCGTCGAAGATCGCCGCCACCGAGCGCTCGGGGTCCACCGCGATCTTCTTGCCTGAAAGCGTGTCGAGGTGAGTAGCGAAAGCGTCGTACGGGTGGAGCCGCACGCCGTTGCCGAGGCTCGCGCGCACCTCCTCCGTCACCTTCTCCGGGGAAACGAACAGGTCGGCGGTGGCGTCGTCGTGGACCAAGGCGTAGGCCAGCCCGACCGGCGTGTGGGACACGTCCCGCCCGCGCAAGTTGAACGCCCAGGCGACCGAGTCCAGCGCCGAGAGCACGGCGGCGTCGAGCCCGGCCGCCTTCAGCTTGTCGGCGATCGCCGCGCGCTTGGCGGCGGCCGAGCGCCCCGCGAAGCGTTCGGGGTGGACCTCCAGCGGCGCGGCCGAGCGGGCGGGCTGGTCCTCCCAGACGGCGTCGACCGGGTTGCGCTCGACCGCGACGAGCGTCGCGCCCTTCGCTTCGAGCAGCGGCCGCGCGCGCTCGACGAAGTGGACGCCGTGGACCCAGGGGTCGTAGCCGATCCGGTCGCCTTCGCGCGCGTGCTCGCCAAGCCAAGCGGCGGGGCTGTCCTCCGGCACCGGCCGGTACTCCCAGTCGGCCCCGTCGACCTGGTCGCGGACCTGGATTGTGTAGCGGCCGTCGGTGAAGATCGCCGCGCGGTCCGCCAGGACCACCGCGGTGCCCGCCGAGCCTTCGAAGCCGGTGAGCCACGTCAGGCGCCGGGCGTAGGCGCCGACGTACTCGGAAAAATGCTCATCGGTGAGGGGGACGACGAAGCCGTGGAGGCCGTCGCGGGCGAGCTGGGCGCGGAGGGCCGCCAAGCGGGCATGGTGGTCGGTGGGCATGAGGCGGCGCTTAGCGCAGCGGGGCGGGCGGTTGAAGCGGGCTGCCGCGCGGCCGTTCGCCGCTCCAACGCCATCACCCCTGAGCCCGTCGGAGGGCGGGCTGCAAGCGCTGGCCGCGGTTCGCGCATCCCGCCCTTCGACAGGCTCAGGGCTGACGGTTAGGGGGGAACTCGAACGTCTCCTTCCGTCCCTGAGGACCCGCATGACCGACCTCCCCCCGCCTCCCGTCGCCGAGCGGCGCCCGCACAGCTTCACGGTCCACGGCCGCACCGTCGAGGATCCCTACGCCTGGCTGCGCGACCCGAATTACCCGCAGGTCGGCGACGAGAACGTGCTCGCCCATCTCCGCGCGGAGAACGCATATTTCGAAAGCTGGATGGCCCCGCACGCCGGCCTCGTCGACGAGCTGTTCGAGGAGATGAAGGGCCGCATCAAGGAGGACGAGAGCTCGGTCCCCGCGCGCAACGGCGACTGGCTCTATTGGTGGGCGTTCCGGCCGGGCGCGCAGTACCGGCAGTGGTACCGCAGGCCGGCCGGCGGCGGCGAGGAGGCGCTGCTATTCGACGAGGCGGCGGAGGCGGAGGGGCGCGACTATTTCCGGCTCGGCGCAATCCAGGTGAGCCCGGACGGGCGGCAGCTCGCGGCGATGGTGGATGACGATGGGTCCGAGCGCTTCAAGCTCGTCGTCCGCGACGCGGCCAGCGGCGAGACGCTGGAGACAGTGACGAGCGTCGGCATCGGCTCCCCCGTGTGGAGTGCTGATAGCGCCGCCCTGTTCTTTGCGGAGGTCAACGAGCACTGGCGCGCTCACCGCGTGCAACTGCACCGGCTGGGCGACGACCCCGCGGCCGCCCGCACGGTGTACGAGGAAACGGAGGACCCCGGCTTCACCGTCAACGTGGCGCGCAGCCAGGACCGCAGCCTCGTGCTCATCTCCACCGGCGACAACACCACCACCGAGCAGCGTTTCGTGCCGACGGACCGGCCGGACGCGGAGCCGGAGCTGATCCTGCCGCGCGAGACGGGCCGCATCTACTCGGCGGACGCGGCGCACGGGAAGCTGTGGGTGCTCACCAACGACGAGCACGTCAATTTCCGCCTGGCCGAAGCCGAGATCGATCGGCCCGGCGAGTGGCGCACTGTGATCGAGGGGAGCGACCGCGTCTACCTGACGGGCGTCGCCGCTTTCCGCGATCATCTGGTGCTCGCCGAGCGGGTGGACGGGTTGGATCAGATCAGGCTGCGATCCTACGACGGCGACGGCGACGGCGACGGCGACGGCGACGGCGACGGGGCGGAGCATCGCATCGCCTTTCCGGAGGCGAGCTATTCCGCGAGCCTTTCCGGCAACCCGGAGTTCGCGCCGGACGCCTATCGGCTGTCCTATTCCTCCATGGTCACGCCGCTCACCGTTTACGACTACTACCCGCCCGAGCGGCGGCTAGAGGCGCTGAAGGTGCAGGAGGTGCCGTCGGGCTACGACGCCTCGCGCTACGAAACCGAGCGGCTGATGCTCCCCGCGCGCGACGGGGCGGCGGTGCCCGTGTCGGTGGTCTACCCCCGCGGCTTTCCCAGAGACGGGTCGGGTAAGCTGTTCCTCTACGCCTACGGCGCCTACGGCCACGCAATCCCGCCCAGCTTCTCGGCGACGCGGCTCAGCCTCCTCGACCGCGGCTTCGCCTACGCCATCGCGCACATCCGCGGCGGCGACGACCTCGGCTACCGCTGGTACCTCGACGGCAAGCTCGACAAGCGCACCAACACCTTCAACGATTTCGAGGACGCCGCGCGAGGGCTGGTAGCCACGGGCTTCGCAAAGCCCGGCCGGATCGCCATCCACGGCGGCTCGGCGGGGGGCGAGCTGATGGGGGTGGTAATGAACCAGGCCCCTGAGCTGTGGGGCGCGGTGGTGGCCGACGTGCCCTTCGTCGACGTGCTCAACACCATGCTCGACGACACGCTGCCGCTGACCCCCGGTGAATGGCCCGAATGGGGCAACCCTAAGGAGGATCCGGCGGCCTTCGACCTGATCCGCTCCTACTCGCCCTACGACAACGTCCGCGCGCATGCTTACCCGCCCCTGCTGATTACCGGCGGGCTCACCGACCCGCGCGTGACCTATTGGGAGCCGGCCAAGTGGGCGGCCAGGCTCCGCGCGACCAAGACCGACGGCAATCCCCTGCTGCTCAAGATCAACATGGGCGCGGGGCACGGCGGCAAGTCGGGCCGGTGGGAGAGCGTGCGCGAGCTGGCGGAGGCCTACGCCTTCGTGATCGCGGCGATGGGGGAGTAGCGGGCGTGCCCACTTATCGGGTCATCGTGGAAGGATCGGGCATCGCAACCGAGCGGGGCTCCACCGGCTTTTTCACCATGCGCCAGGTGCGCGCGGCCGACGACGCGGCCGCGGGGGCGGAGGCGCGCCGGCTCGTCGCCACGGCGTGGAGCGGCGACGCCCGGGGCCGGCCGCACCTCACCGTCGTGGACGCGTGGCGGCCCGCCCTGCTCGCCCGGCTCCGCCGCCTGCCCGACGGTGGCAGCAGCTTCTTCGACGGGGAAACGCGCGCGGACGCGGCGTCGCTGGAGGCGGAGGTCGCCCGCGCGCCCCGCGGCGCGGCGATTTGGCGGATCGCGCAGGGCGGCGGGGCGGTCGGATGACGCGCTTCGAACGGAGCTTCACGGCGCAGCCCGCCGACATCGACGAGCTCGGCCACGTCAACAATGCAGTGTGGGTGCGCTGGGTGCAGGAGGTGGCGGTGGCGCATTGGGCGGCGCTGGCCTCGCCGGAGCACCAGGCGGCGTACTTCTGGGTCATCCTGCGGCACGAGATCGACTACCTCCGGGCGCTGGGCGAAGGCCAGACGGTGGTCGCCCGCACCTGGGTCGGCGAGGCCGCGCGGGGCGCGCGGTTCGACCGCTTCGTGGAGTTCACCGGGGAAGGCGGGACGCACGTGCGCGCCAAGACGACCTGGGCGATCGTCGACCGGGCGAGCGGGCGGGTGACGCGGGTGCCGAAGGAGGTCGCGGCGACCTTCGCGGCCTAATCCCGCAACGCGCGCGCCACCTCGCGCACCGCGCGCCGGCTGGTGGCGAAGGCCATGTGCCCGCAGCGGAGCTCCAGCTGGCCGTCGCGCTCGTGGGCCTCGCCCCGCGCCGCCGCCGGGGCGACGACGCCGTCGCGGCGCGACCAGAGCGCGAGCGTGTGGACGGGAGGCTTGGCCGCCACGTCCGCGTCGATCGGCGGCCGGTCGACGGGGTGGCCCGCAACGCGCTCGTACAGCCGCCATGCGTTGTTGGCGCGCATGGAGCCGGAGAAAGGCGTGCCCATCGTCACCACGCGCGCGACCAGCTCGGGGCGGAGCTTCGCCACCTCGCGCGCGAACACGCCCCCTAAGCTCCAGCCGACGAGCACCACGGGCCGCCCGCGGCCGTGCGCTTCGACGCGGTCGACGATGCGGCCGAGCAGGTCGGCCGTCGCGCCGCGGTTCAGGCCCAGGCCCCAGCCGGCGACGCGGTAGCCTTCGCGCGCCAGCTCGCGCTGGAGGGGCAAGGTGGTGTGGTCAGAGGCGAGGAAGCCGGGGATCACCAGCAGCGGCGGCCCGTCCGCCGGCCCACGCTCGCGCAGCCGGCCGATCGCGCCGGCGAACCGGGCGACGACCGACAGGCCCTCGCGCAGCAGCAGGCGGAGCGGCGGGGCGAGATGTTCGGGGTGGAGCATGGCTCCCGATATAGCGCGCCGCCGGATCAGAGGAACTCGTCCCCGCCCATCAGCGGCCGGATCGCCTCCGGCAGCCGCACGCGCCCATCGGCCGTCTGGTGGTTCTCCAGCAGAGGCACGAGGAGGCGCGGGGTGGCGAGCGCCGTGTTGTTCAAGGTGTGGACGTGGCGCACTCGCCGCTCGCCATCGCGCCAACGGAGGTTCGCGCGGCGCGCCTGCCAGTCGTGGAGCGTCGAGCAGCTGTGCGTTTCGCGGTATTTGCCGAGCGATGGGACCCAGCTCTCCAGGTCGTTCATGCGGAACTTGCCGAGGCCCATGTCGCCAGTGGAGGTCTCGATCACCTGATAGGGGATGTCGAGCAGCCGCAGCAGCTCCTCCGCGTTGGCGAGCAGCCGGGCGTGCCACGTCGCGCTCTCCGCCGGATCGTCGCGGCAGATCACGTACTGCTCGAGCTTCAGGAACTGGTGCACGCGGAGCAGGCCGCGCACGTCGCGCCCCGCGCTGCCCGCCTCGCGGCGGAAGCAGGGGGAGAAGCCGGCGTAGAGGATCGGCAGCTGAGCCTCGTCGAGGATCTCGCCCCCGTGCAGCCCGGTGAGCGCGATCTCGGCCGTGCCCGCGAGGTAGAGCCCGTCCTTGGGCACCTCATAGGCCTCCTCTTCGTGGCCGGGGAAATGGCCGGTGCCGACGAACGCCTCCGGCTTGGCGAGCGCGGGGACGGTGATGGGGGTGAAGCCGTGGTGCATCAGCCGGCTCTGCGCCCAGAACATCAGCGCCTGTTCGAGCAGCGCCAAGCGCCCCTTGAGGCAGTAGGTCCGCGCGCCCGATACCTTGGTGATCCGCCCGAGCTCGGCCCAGCCGTTCATCTCGACGAGTTCGACATGGTCGCGGGGGGTAAAGGGGAACTCGCGCGGCGTTCCCTCGAGGCGGACCACGACGTTGGCGCCCTCGTCCGGCCCGACGGGCGCGCCCTCCCAGGGGATGTTGGGCAGGCGGAGCTGAAACCCGCGCAGCTCCCCCTCCAGTTCGGCGAGCGCCGCGTCCGCCCGCCCGGCCTCCGCGCCTAAGGCCTTCGCCCGCTGCCCCAGCGCGGGCTTCTCGGCGGGCGGGGCGTCCTTGAAGCGCGCGGACAGTTCGTTGCGCTCGCGGCGCAGCTCGTCGATGCCGCCGAGCGCGGCGCGGGCCTCGTCGTCGAGGCGCAAGAGGCGGTCGAGGTCAAGGTCGACGTTCTTGTCGCGGATCGCGCGTTCGACGGTGCCGCGGTGTTCGCGGACGTATCGGAGGTCCAGCATGGCGGCCCCCTAGCCTGCGGGCCGGGAGACCGCCAGCCGGGGACACCTAGTACGCGCCCCCGCGGCGCCCACCCGCGCGGGCGGCGACGCGGACTTGGCCGCCCGCGCCCGCTCCCGCCTCCGCGCGGCGCAGGTCGCGCGCGACCCGCGGGTCATCGAGCGAACCCCAATGCAGCGTCGCCTGGACCTCGCCGGGCCGATGGCCGGCAGGCGCGACGCGGATACCCCGCACCGCCCGGAGCGCGCGGCCGTCGAGACCCGCGGTTCCCGAACTCCCCAGCAGGCGGACGTCCGTCGGCCGGCCGTCCTCGCCGAAGCGGAACACCACCCGCGCGACGCCCCGCATCTCCTTGCCGCGCAGCGGCTCCACTAACTCCATGTTGCGGTCGAGCTCGGCGCTGAGCCACGTTGAGAAGTCGCGCGCGGCGAGAGCCGGGCCGGCCGCGGCCAGGAGCGAAGCGGCGAATGCGAGCTTGATCATGTCAGGACCCTCCCAAACGAATATGACGGGGGCAGGATAAGCGGCGCCGCAGGAAAGGGCGTTGCGCGCACTTGCGTCGTTGCTTGCCCGATCTTGCGGAAAACATGGACGGCCGGGTCGGTAATATGCCGTTCAGCCGCGCGGGCGGAACCTGAATGGATCGAAAGCTGTCGGGGGATGGTGGAGTGGGCGCCGTGTTCAACCTGGTCGAGGACCATGTGCATCACCCGGGCGATGCGCCCGCCGACGGTCGGCTGGTGCTGTCCCGCCTCCGCGCGGGGGCGAGCGCGCTCAAGGCGCAGGCCCCGTCGATCAAGCTCGTGCTGGAAGGCGAGGAGCTGTACCGCGTCGACGGGCGCGGCGTCCGCCTGCGGCCGGGCCAGCTCCTATTCCTCGACGCGGGTGAGGCTTGCGAGGCGGAGGTGCGGCGCGGCGTTTCGACGCTGGGCCTGTGCCTGTACCTGCCGCGCCCCGCGACGGCGGGGATCGCCGCCGACCTGCTGCTCGGGCGCACCCTGCTCTTGCCGGGGCGCACGGGCGCGCTCGGCCGGCTGCTGGAGGACGCAGCGCGGCGCATCGCGAACGATCCGGCGGTCGGCCCCGCCGCCGCCGGACCGCTGGTCCGCGCGGCGGGGGCGGCCCT
>CADCVW010000028.1 GCA_902806235.1 uncultured Sphingomonadaceae bacterium
GAGCGGCCGGAGGCGCCGGCCGGCGGCGGCGAGCCACTGGCGCTGTAGGGCTGAGGCGCTTACCTGATCGGCGACACGCTCCGGCGGCTCATGGATTGCCGTTCCCCTTGAGGCTGTCGAAGAGCTCTCCCCCTTCGCCGCGCGTTGAAAAAAGAGGACTTCGACAAGCTCAGCCCGAACGGGTTAGGGGGAGCCCACATCTTCATCCGGCGGTCCCGTCGACCGCGACATCCAAGGACCTACAATGCGCGCCGAAGCGCAAGCCTACGCCGACCAGATCAAGGCCGCCACCGCGCTGCTCCGCCGCTTCCTCGACTGGGACCGGGCGCTGAGGCGCCTGGCCGAACTCGACGCGCGCGTGGAGGACCCGACCTTGTGGGACGATCCCAAGGCCGCGCAGGCCTTGATGCGCGAGCGGCGGCGGCTGGAGGAGGCGGTGGGCGCGACCCGCGCGATCGAAACAGAGCTGTCCGACACCGTCGAACTGATGGAGATGGCGGAAGCCGAAGGCGACGAGGCGCTGGTGGACGACGCCGTCGGCGCGCTCGCCCAGCTCGCCGAGCGGGCGGAGCGCGACAAGGTGGCGGCGTTGCTCGCGGGCGAGGCGGACGCCAACAACAGCTACGTCGAGGTTAACGCGGGCGCGGGCGGCACCGAGAGTCAGGACTGGGCGGCGATGCTCCAGCGCATGTACCAGCGCTGGGCCGAGCGCCACGGCATGAAGGTCGAGCTGGTCGACTTCCACTCGGGCGAGCAGGCAGGGATCAAGTCGGCGACGCTGCTCTTGAAGGGCGAGAACGCCTACGGCTACGCTAAGACGGAGTCGGGGGTGCACCGGCTGGTCCGCATCAGCCCCTACGACAGCTCCGCGAGGCGGCACACGAGCTTCGCTTCCGTCTGGGTGTACCCGGAGATCGACGACGAGATCGACATCGAGATCGTCGAGTCCGACCTGCGCATCGACACCTACCGCGCATCCGGCGCGGGCGGGCAGCACGTCAACACAACGGACTCCGCCGTGCGCATCACCCACCTGCCGACCAACATCGTCGTCGCCTGCCAGAACGAGCGCAGCCAGCACAAGAACAAGGCGAGCGCGATGAAGCAGCTAAAGGCGCGGCTGTACGAGCAGGAGCTGCAGAAGCGCGAAGCCGAGGCCAGCGCCGCCAACGCGAGCAAGACCGACATCGGCTGGGGCCACCAGATCCGTTCCTACGTGCTCCAGCCCTATCAGCTGGTGAAGGACCTGCGCACGGGCGTGACGTCCACCTCGCCCGGCGAGGTGCTCGACGGCGACCTCGACCGCTTCATGGCGGCCGCACTGTCGCAGCGCGTGACGGGCGAGCGGGTCGAGGTCGAGGATGTGGAGTAAGGGTGAGTAGACGCGACGAAAGGACGAGAGCGCCAAACCCCTTCCCTTCAGGGGAGGGGTTGAGGTGGGGACGTTTCGCCGTTCACCGCCGTCGAAGGGTGGTGCTTGGTGGACGGCCCCACCTCAACTCCTCCTCTGAAGGGGAGGGGCTCAGGTCAGCCCTTTTCCTCCCACCGCTGCTCCTCCTCGCCGCCTGCCAGCCCCAGTCCGAAACCTACCTCTTCCCGCTGCCCGATCGGCCGGTCGCACCCATCGTCTCGCCCCGCTACTCCAACGAGGACGCGCGCGACTCCGCCGGCGAGGCCGAACGCGTCATGGCGCTCGCCGGCATCCGGCCGGGCATGCGGGTAGCCGACATCGGCGCGGGCGAGGGCTATTACACCGTGCGCCTGTCGCCCCTGGTCGGCCCGGAGGGGCGGGTGCTGGCACAGGACATCGTGCCGGAAACGCGCGACGCGCTGGCCCAGCGCGTGCAGCGCGAGGCGCTTGACAACGTCGCGGTGAAGCTGGGCCGTCCGGAGGACCCGCTGCTCCCCGATGGCAGCTTCGACCGCGTGCTGCTGATCCACATGTACCACGAGATCGAGCGGCCGGCCGAGTTCCTGTGGCACCTCCGCGCCGACCTGAAGCCCGGCACGGGGCGCGTGGTGGTGGTGGACGCCGACCGCCCGACCTCCGCCCACGGCACGCCGCTCCCGCTGCTGCTCTGCGAGTTCGGGGCGCTCGGCTACCGGCTCGAGCATTTCGACCGGTTGGACCGGACGAGCTACTTCGCCCAATTCGCGCCGGGGGCGCCGCGGCCCGCGCCAGGGGAAATTAGGACCTGCCCCGCCGTCGGCGGGGCCGCCGCGACCTAGATCAGCCCCATCAGCCGCAGGCTCACGTGCGCGCCGTCCGCGGCGAAGATCAGGTGGTTGAGGAGCGCGATGTCCAGCGCCCGGAGCACGCCGGAAAGGCGCGCGATGGCGTCGATGTCGGCGCGGGTCGGGCGCAGCGCGCTACTCGGGTGGTTGTGGGCGAGGATCAGCGCCTAGCTGTCGCGGGCCGCGCAGGCGGCGACGATGGCGCGCACGGCGACCAGCACTTCGTCCACCGCGCCCGACTCGTAGCGCGTGACGTCCAGCACCCGGCGCGACCCATCGAAACGGGCGACGAGCAGCACCTCGCGGTCTTCCGGCCAACGCTCGCCGGCGAAGAGGCGCGCGGCGGCGCGGCTATCCGCGATCAGCGGGCGGACGAAGCATCGGCGGCCAGCGGGGCCGGCTCCCAGAACATGGGGGTGACTATCTCTCGACGAGGGAGGGCGACTCAAATCCGGATCGCTCGCGATCGCGCCCGATCTCCTCCTGAATGGAGCCATCGAGGGCCGGAACAGGTCCGGCCGAGCACGGCGACGAGGGCGCAGATGAAATTACATAGGTTATCGTTCCAGGCTTAAGCTGCTGGATTTCCCGTTGGCCTACCGGTGGGCAGCCATGCCCCGATCGACGGTCGTCGGCCGCCCCGGGAGGCCGGCGCAGCGAATCGTTTTCCACGCCGCCCGCCGCCGCCTACCAGGGGAGGGCGGGACGAAAAGGGAAGAGCGCGGTGCATCCTGAACGGCAATATCTGGCGCTGCTCGACCGGGTGGCCGCGCGCGGCGACGAGCGGGCGGATCGCACGGGGGTGGGGACGCGCTCCTCGTTCGGCGAGCTGCTGCGCTTCGACTTGTCCGACGGCCGGCTGCCCGCGCTGACGACCAAGCGCGTCTATTGGAAGACGGCGGTCAAGGAGATGCTCTGGTTCCTCCGCGGGGAGACCAACATCCGGGGCCTCTTGGCAGAGAACGTCCGCATCTGGACCGACTGGCCGCTCGCGCGTTACCGGCGGGAGACGGGGGACGACGTCTCCCAGGACGCGTTCGAGGCGCGGGTGCTCGCCGATCCGGGCTTCGCCGCCGAATGGGGAGAGCTCGGCCCCGTGTACGGTAAGCAGTGGCGGCGCTGGCTGGGGCCGGACGGGCGGGAGCACGACCAGGTGGCCGGCGTGGTCGACGCGCTGCGGCGGGACCCGGCGAGCCGACGCATCTTGTTCCACGCGTGGAACGTAGGCGAGCTCGATCGGATGGCGCTGCCGCCGTGCCACATGGTGTACCAGTTCCACGTATCCTCCGGACGCCTGAGCTGCCTCCTGTTCCAGCGCTCGTGCGACGCCTTTCTCGGGCTGCCGTTCAACCTGATTGGCGCGGCGGCGCTGCTCCGCATGCTCGCGCAGCAGGCGGCGCTCGAGCCCGGCGAGCTGGTGTGGGTGGGGGGCGACGTCCACGTCTACCTGAACCACCTTACCCAGGTCCGCGAGCAGCTGGCGCGCGAGCCGCGGCCGTGGCCGACGCTGCGGCTCTCCCGCGCCGCGTCCGTCGACGATTACCGGATCGAGGACTTCGCGGTGGAGGGCTACGACCCGCACCCGGCGATCCACGGCGAGGTGGCGGTTTGAGCGATGCCTCGCGCCCGCGCCCGCGCCCGCGCGTGGCGCTCCACATCGCGCGCGCCGACAACGGCGCGATCGGGCTGGACGGCGGGCTCCCCTGGCGCATTCCCGCCGACCTGCGTCGCTTCAAGGCGGGCACAATGGGGCGGCCGATGATCATGGGGCGGCGCACCTTCGACAGCCTGCCGGGGCTGCTGCCGGACCGCCGCCATGTCGTGCTGACGCGCGACCGGGCCTGGCGGGCCGCGGGCGCGGAGGTCGCGCATGATCCAGACGAGGCGCTGCGGTTCGCGGGGGACGCCGACGAGGTCGCGGTGATCGGCGGGGCGGAGGTCTACCGCCTGTTCCTGCCCATCGCCGAGCGGGTGGAGCTGACGGAGGTCCACGCCGCGCCCGCGGGCGACACCTTCCTCCCGCCGTTCGGGCCGGAATGGCGAGAGGCGGCGCGCGAGCGGTTCGACGGCGAGCCGGCCTACAGCTTCGTCACGCTGGTCCGCCGCTAGGCCCGCGCCGCGGACCGGCACCTAGGCAGCGCCGCGGGGCGCTCCTATAGCGCGCCCATGGAGCGGCTGGACGGCGGCGTTCCCGCGCCCGCGCATCTCCGTGGGGCGGTGGTCGCCCTGGGCAATTTCGACGGGTTCCACCTGGGCCATCAGGCGGTGGTCGGCAGGGCGGTCGAGCGCGCGCGGGATGAAGGGCGGCCGGCGATCGTCGCCACCTTCGATCCGCACCCCGTGCGCTTCTTCCGGCCGGACGCGCCGCCGTTCCGGCTGACCACGCTCGACCAGCGCGAGCGGCTGTTCGGCAGGGCTGGCGCTGACGCGATGCTGGTGTTCGGGTTCGACGAACGCCTCGCCGCGATGGGCGCGCGCGAGTTCGTCGACGTGGCGTTGAAGGAATGGCTGGGCGCGGCGGCCGTGGTGACGGGGGAGGACTTCACCTTCGCCCGCGGGCGCGAAGGCTCCGCCGCCAGCCTGCCGTCGCTGGGCATGCCCGCGGAGGCGGTGGCCCCCGTGCTGCTCGATGGGCGGCCGGTGTCGTCGTCGCGGGTGCGCGAGTTCCTGCGGAGCGGCGAGCCGGAGGCGGCGGCGCGGCTGCTCACCCGGCCGTTCGCGGTGGAGGGCGCCGTCCAGCACGGCGACAAGCGCGGGCGCGAGCTGGGCTACCCGACGGCGAACATGGAGCTGGGGAAGTATCTGCGGCCGAGGTACGGCGTGTACGCGGTGAGGGGGCGCTTGCCGGACGGGCGGGTGGTCAGCGGGGCGGCGAACCTGGGCGTACGGCCGCAGTTCGAGGAGAAGGAGCTGCTTGAGAGCTTCTTCTTCGAGTTCAACGGCGACCTTTACGGGCGGTGCCTGGAGGTGGAGCTGGTGAGCTTCCTGCGGCCGGAGGCGCGGTTCGACGGGCTGGACGCGCTCCGCTCGCAGATGGAGGCGGACTGCGCGGAAGCGCGGCGGCGGTTGGCGGCCGAGTAGCGGTTCGATCAGATTGGCCGTCGCCCCGGCGCAAGCTGGGGCCGCCACCGCAGTGGGCCGCCCTCCTCGTCGGTGGTATGGAGGCGGTCCTCCGCGAGAGCGGTTCCAGCTTGCGCTGGGACGACGCGCTGCAGGGAGAGGGGTTGGTGCGGCGGGCCGTTTCCCGCTAAGCGCCCCCCCATCATGGCCGACCGTCCCGACAAGCCCGACTACCGCGACACCGTGTTCCTGCCGCGCACCGCCTTTCCGATGAAGGCGGGGCTCGCTGCGAAGGAGCCGGAGATCCTCGCCCGCTGGGACCGCATCGGCCTTTACCGCCGCCTGCGCGAGCTCCGCTCCGGCGCGGAGCGGTTCATCCTCCACGACGGACCGCCCTACGCCAACGGCGACATCCACATCGGTCACGCGATGATGAAGTCGATCAAGGACTTCATCGTCCGCTCGCAGTCGCTCCTCGGCAAGGACGCGCCGTTCATCCCCGGCTGGGACTGCCACGGGCTGCCGATCGAGTGGAAGGTCGAGGAAGGCTACCGGGCGAAGAAGCGGTCGAAGGACGACGTGCCGGTGGACCAGTTCCGCGCCGAGTGCCGCGCCTACGCCGACGGCTGGATCGCGCGGCAGAGCGAACAGTTCCAGCGGCTCGGCGTGCTCGGCGACTGGGCCGACCCCTATGTCACCATGGCCTACAAGGCGGAGGCTGGGATCGTCGCGGAGCTGCTGCGCTTCGCGGAGGGCGGCCAACTCTACCGCGGGGCCAAGCCGGTGATGTGGTCGCCGGTGGAGCGCACGGCACTGGCCGAGGCTGAGGTGGAGTATGAGGAGATCACGTCGACGCAGATCGACGTGGGATTCGAGATCGTGGAGGCTCCGAACGCGCCGGAGCTGGTGGGCGCGCGGGCGGTGATCTGGACGACGACGCCATGGACGATCCCGGTGAACCAAGCGATCGCCTATGGGCCGGAGATTTTCTACGTTCTCAGAGAAGTTGATGGCCGCAGATTACTAACTAAAGATTTGATGCAGTTTGGGGACTGGTCCGACGAGTTCTCGAGGAGGCCTGCTAGCGAAGGCAAGGCCGAAGAAGAGGTGCTCTGGCGCGGGCAGGGGAGACAATTAGCCGGCACCGTCGCCCGCCACCCGATGCACCAGCTCGGCGGCTTCTTCGCCAAGCCCCGGCCGTTCCTGCCCGGCGATTTCGTCACTACCGACCAGGGCACGGGGCTCGTCCACATGGCGCCGGACCACGGCGAGGACGACTTCGCGCTGTGCCGCGCGCACGGGATCGATCCGGTGTTCGCGGTGGACGACGGCGGGGCCTACCGCGCGGACTGGGCGTGGCTGGGGGGGCAGGGCTCGGTGATCAGCCCGAAGCTCAACGCGCCGGACGGGCCGATCTGCGGCGACCTCCGCGCGGCGGGCGCGCTCTTGGCGGCGAGCGCGGACTACCGGCACAGCTACCCGCACTCGTGGCGGAGCAAGGCGAAGGTGGTGTTCCGGGCGACGCCGCAGTGGTTCATCCCGATGGACGCGCCGATCGAGCCCTCTCCCGCTCGCGGGAGAGGGTTGAGTGAGGGTACGCCGGTCGCGACGGAGGCAAACGCTGAGAGGGCGTACCCTCACCCCGGCCCTCTCCCGCGAGCGGGAGAGGGAGACGCGCCCACCCTTCGTCAGACGGCGCTCGCCGCCATCGCCGACACCCGCTGGGTCCCCCCCAAGGCGGAGAACCGCATCCGCGCGATGGTGGAAGGGCGCCCCGACTGGGTGATCTCCCGCCAGCGCGCCTGGGGCGTGCCGATCGCGCTCTACGTCCACCGCGGCACGGGAGACTACCTGCGCGACCCAGACGTGAATGCCCGCATCGTGGACGCCTTCCGCGAAGGGGGTGCGGACGCGTGGTTCGGGGCGGACCACCAGGCGCTGCTCGGCGACCGCTACGACCTCGCCGACTACGAGCCTGTCCGCGACATCCTCGACGTGTGGTTCGACTCAGGCTCCACCCACGCCTTCGTGGTCGAGGCGCGCTACGGCGCGGGCGTCCGCGCCGATCTCTACTGCGAGGGGTCCGACCAGCACCGGGGCTGGTTCCAGTCCTCCCTGCTCGAATCCTGCGGCACCCGCGGGCGCGCGCCCTACGCCGCCGTGCTCACCCACGGCTTCGCTATGGACCAGCAGGGGCGCAAGATGTCGAAATCGGTCGGCAACGTTGTCGATCCGCTCAAGATCATCGGCCAATCGGGCGCGGACATCCTGCGGCTGTGGGTGGCGACGGGCAACTATTTCGAGGATGTGCGGATCGGCCCGGACGTGCTGGCGGGCGCGTCCGACGCCTACCGAAAGCTCAGGAACACGTTCCGCTACCTGCTCGGCGCCCTCGACGGGTTCGACGCCGAAGCGGAGGGCATGTCCCATGCTGACATGCCGGAGTTGGAGCGGTTCGTGCTGCACCGCTTGGCGCGCCTCGACGGCGAGCTGCGCGAGGCGGCGGAGGCTTACGAGTTCGCTCGCTATTCGCGCGCGCTGCTCGACTTCGCCAACGACGAGCTGTCGGCCTTCTTCTTCGACGTCCGCAAGGATAGTCTTTACTGCGACGCGCCGCATTCGCCCAAGCGGCGGGCGTACCGCACCGTGCTCGACATCCTGTACGGAGCGCTGGTGCGCTGGGCCGCGCCGCTGATCCCGTTCACGGCGGAGGAGGTGTGGCAGGCGCGCTACCCGTCCGAGGACGGCTCCGTCCACTTCGAGACCTGGCCGGAGGTGCCCGCGGCATGGGAGGACAAGGATCTCGCGGAGCGCTGGGCCGCGGTGCGCGCGTTTCGCGAGGAGGTGACGGCGGCGATCGAGCCGCTGCGGCGCGACAAGATCGTGCGCTCCAGCCTGGAAGCGGTGGTGATCGCCGACGATGCCTCCGCGCGGCTGGCGGACACGGCGGGGGTGGATCTGGCCGAGGCGTGCATCGTCGCGGCGGTTCGGATCGACGAAACCGTCGAAGGCATTCGCGTGTCACCGACGGAGGACGCGAAGTGCGGGCGGTGCTGGCGGCACCTGCCCGACGTCGCGGAGGACGGCGGGCTGTGCGGGCGGTGCGCGGAGGTGGTGGGTGGGTGATCTCGGCCTACTTCCCTCTCCCCTTCAGGGGAGAGGGGCGAGACTTAGGTCCGGCTTTAGCCGGGCCTTAGTCGCAGCGGAATGGGGTTGTGCGCGAGCTAAGAAGGACCGAGCTTGCAGCTCGGCCGCTCTCCCAACCCTTTCCCCTGAAGGGGAGAGGGCTTTATGAGCCATCGCCTCCCCGCCTTCCTTTTCGCTTTGGCCGTCTTCCTGGCCGACCAAGGCAGCAAGGCGCTCGTCGCCTACGGCTACCGCCTGCAGGAGCGCGGCTTCATCGAACTGCTGCCCTTCTTCGACCTGCGTTGGGTGGAGAATTACGGCATCTCGCTCGGCCTGTTCACCGCGGCGAGCGCGGCGCAGCGCTGGCTGCTCGTCGCGCTCACCGCGGCGATCGCAGCGGGCGTGGCGGTTTGGGTGTGGCGCGAGAAGAACCGGTTCGACGCGCTGGCGCTGGGCGCGGTGCTCGGCGGGGCGCTCGGCAACATCCTCGACCGCGCGCGATTAGGCTACGTCGTCGACTTCGCGGATTTGCACTTCGGCGAGTGGCGGCCCTTTTTGGTCTTCAATGTCGCGGACGCGGCGATTACGATCGGCGTCGTGCTGCTGGTGCTGCGCTCGCTGTTCACGCGCGAGCAAGCTCCCTCCGACGAAAGCCCGACCCATGCCTAAGCTCATCCTCATCATTCCGGTCGCCGCCCTGGTCCTGTCCGCCTGCGGCGGCGGCGGCGTGTTCGGGCGCTCGCGCCCCGACGAGTTCGCCGTGGCGCGCAACGCACCGCTCGTGATCCCGCCCGACTACAACCTCAACCCGCCCGCCCCCGGATCGCCGCGGCCGCAGGACGTGAGTACGCAGTCCCAGGCGCTGGGGGCGATCTTCGGCGGTCCCGCGCCGCGTAGCGCGGCCGAGCGCAACGTGCTCGGCGCGGCGGAGGCCGACCGTGCGGCGGCGGGCGCCAGGAGCACTGTCGGCGACCCGCAGACCGAGGTGGTCGACAAAGGCACGGTGACCCGCGACATCCTCGCCGCGCCCGAAGGCGACGGCCGCGACGCGAGCGTGCGCCCGAACTGATGACAGCGGCGGTCGCGCGGCTCACGCTCGACTGCTTCCCCTCGCCGGTCGGCGAGCTGCTCCTCGTCCACGACGCGGACGAGCGGCTGTGTGCGCTCGGCTTCGGCGAGGGGCCTTGGCTGCCGAAGCTGTTGAAGCGCTTCGGCGCGAGCGCCGTGGAACCCGGCTCCATGCCCGCGCGCACGCGCGACGCGCTCGGCCGCTATTTCGCGGGCGAGCACGGGGCGCTCGCCGCCTTGCCCGTGCGGACGGCGGGAACGTCGTTCCAGGAACGGGTGTGGGAAGCGCTCCGCGCCATCCCCGCCGGCGAGACGTGGAGCTACGGTCGGCTCGCGGCCGCTATAGGCGCGCCGGCCGCGGTGCGCGCGGTGGGGCTGGCGAACGGGGCAAACGGCGTGGCCATCGCGATCCCCTGCCACCGCGTGATCGGCGCGGACGGGAGCCTGACGGGATTCGGCGGCGGGCTCGAGCGCAAGCGTTGGCTGCTGGCGCACGAAGGGGCGGAGGTGCGGGCGGAGCGGCAGGCCCGCTTGTTCTAACCCCACCCCCGTCAGCCCTGAACCTGTCGAAGGGCGCGCAGCGTGGACTACGGTGGCGAGTGTCACCCGCCCTGCGACAAGCTCAGGGCTGACGGGTTCGGATCGGACCCGGGGGAGAGTGTCACTGGCTTCCCGCCGGTCCGCCCAGCCGCGCGCGCAACTGCGCCGCGCGGCCGGCCCAGTCCTCGCGGTAGATTTCCGCGCCCTCCGCCGCGAGCTTCTCCAGAGCCACAGCCTGGGCGAGCGCGAGCGCGTCGGCGGAGGGGGCGGGGACGGCGGGTTCGACCCCCTTGCCCTCCCAGTTATCGCCGCCGACCGCGTGGGCGACGGTGCCGACGCTGATGCTGGCGACGAAGCCGGGGGGCACGGGGACGAACTCGTTGCGCATGGACGCGCCCGCGGTGGGCTCGCCTACTAACGTACCGAAGCCGAACCTCCGGACGTGGGCGGCGAACTCCTCGCCGGCGGAGATGGTGCGGCGGTCGACGAGCACGTAGACGGGCGGGGCGGTCGCGCGGTCGCGCAAGCTCGTCACCTGTACCTCCTGCGCGACCGAGCGGCCGGTGCGCGCGCCTTGCGCGTAGGTGGCGAGCAGTGTGCCGGTGGGGACGAAGTGGCTGGCGAGGTAGTTCACCGCCGCCGGATTGCCGCCCGAGTTGCCGCGCAGATCGAGGATCGCGGCGTCGCCGTCGGCGAGGAAGCGCATGGCGCCGTCGTAGGCGCGGCGGCCGGGCTCGCCGTCCCAAGGAAAGCCGGCGATGCGGACGTAGCGGAGGTTGCCGGGGAGGATGCGGAGCTCCTCCACGCCGTAGTTGCGGCGGCGAGGGAGCTCGCGCCAGAACTGGGCACGGACGGCCTCGACGTTCGAGCCGGAGGAGCCGGGGCGCCAGGTGAGGGAAAGGTGCTTGTCGCCGGTCGCCGCGACCATGTCGGCGGTGACGGCGGCGGCGAGCGCTTCGGGGTCGGTCAGCGCGTAGCGGCCGGAGGCGCGTCCCTCGGCGAGGGTCCGGAGGACCCGCGGGCGGCGCTCGCCGTCAAAATATTTGGCCTCCACCGCGGCCTCGAGCGCGGCGACGGCGGTGACGACCTCGGACGCGGACAGGCGGCGGGCGGGGGCGGCGGGCTGGGCCATGGCGGCGGCGGGGAGCGCGAGCAGGGCGAGGGACAGGAGCGGGCGGAGCTTCATCGGAACCGAGTAGCGGACGGCGGCTTAGCCGGGGATGAAGCGGCCGCCTTCTCCCCTGAAGGGGAGGGGGCGGCGCCGCTCAGAAGCCGAAACTCACCGTCGCCACCACCGTGCCGTCCGCGCCCGCGGCGTCTTTGACGCCGAGGCGGTTGCGAATGTCGGTGTTGATATAGCTCAGGCCGACGGTGGCGGGCCCCACCGCGGCTTCCGCGCCGAGCGAGTAGTCGACGTAGTCGCCGTCGTCGAAGGCGGCGAGCGCGCCGTCCGAGTAGCCCACGTGCGCTTTGAGCGTAAAGGGCGTGGTGGGGATGCCCGCCGAAAGGTCGGTAAACAGGTACAGGCTGTCGTCGCCGGCGAGCCCGCGCTGGCCTTCGGGCGCGTAGGCGATGCCGAGCTTGGCGTCGAACGGGCCGATGGTGTGACCGACCGAGCCGTAGATCTCGCCGAAGTCGGTGTCCCCGCGGCCGTCGGGATAATAATAATAAACGGCGCCGAGGTCGCCGCTGAAGCCCGCGCCGAGATCGGGTCGGTAGCCAACGTAAAGGTCGAGCTCGGCGTCGCCGTAGTCGCCTAGGCCCTTGAGCGTGGAGCCCCAGACGCCCGCGTAGAGGCCGCTGCGGTGCTCGAGGTTGAGCGTCGCCTGGAGCGCGGGGTCCTCCGCGGACTGGGTGAGGCCGCGGAAGCGGTAATCGGAAACGCCGTAGACGGTGCCGGACAGGGTGAGGGCGCGGCCCTCGGTGGGCGCTACCGGCCCGTCCTCGCCGGGCGGCGTGCTGTTGGCGGTGGCGTCGGCCGAGGGGTCGGCGTCCTGCGCGAAGGCGGGCGCGGCGGCGAGGAGGAGCAGGGCCGCGACGAGGGGAAGCTTGGGCATGGGCGTGGGTCCCGTGACGGTGGAAGGGGCGGTTTCCGTCCTGGACCGCCGTCGCGCCGCCTCTAGCGGGCGAGCGTTACCGGGCAGTGGACAAGGCCTGACAGATGGGCCCGGTTCGGCGCAAGTCGCGGATGCGGGCTTTAAACAATCGTGGCGGGCTGTTGCTACGGCGCAACATGGGCGAGCGCTGCGCCCAAGTCGGCGATGAGGTCGGCGGGGTCCTCCAGCCCGATGTGGAGGCGGACCAGCGGACCGCGGGCGCGCCAGTCGGCGACGCTGCGCACCGGGCGGGGATCGACGGCCAAAGCGAGGCTTTCGAAACCGCCCCAGCTGAAGCCGATGCCGAACAGCCGCAGCGCATCGATGAAGCGGGTGCGGGCGGGGTCGTCGACGCCGGCGGCGAACTCGAAGGCGAACAGGCCGGAGGCTCCGCCGTAGTCGCGGACGAAGTGGGCGTGGCCGGGGCAGGACGGCAGCGCCGGGTGGAGGACGCGGGCGACCTGCGGCTGCTCGGAAAGCCAGCGGGCAACCGCCAAGCCGTTCTCGCCGTGGGCGCGCAGCCGGACGGCCAGCGTGCGCAGGCCGCGGCTGCCGAGGAAAGCGTCGTCGGGGGAAGCGCATTGGCCGAGCTGGTGGCCGGCGGCGCGGATGCGCGGCCAAGCGGCGGCGTTGGCGGTAACGGCGCCGAGCATCGCGTCCGAATGGCCGACGATGTACTTGGTACAGGCGGTGATCGCGACGTCGACGCCGTGCGCCAGCGCGGGAAAGAGGAGGCTGGTCGCCCAGGTGTTGTCGATCAGGGTGGGGACGCCCCGCGCGCGCGCGGCCGCAGCGATGGCGGGGACGTCCTGCACCTCGAAGGAAAGCGAGCCGGGCGACTCGAGGAAGACAGCGCGGGTAGCGGGGCCGATCAGCTCGGCGATGCCCCCGCCGATCAGCGGGTCGTAGTAGCGGGTCGCGATGCCCATGCGGCGGAGGACGCCGTCGCACAGGGCGCGGGTGGGCTCGTAGGCGTTGTCGACCATCAGCAGCTCGTCGCCGGGCGCGAGCAGGGCGAGCAGCGCGCCGGCGACGGCGGCCGCGCCGGAGGGATAAAGGAAGGTGCCGGCGGCATGGGGCGCTTCGAGCGCGGTCATCGCCTCGGCGAGCGCCCACTGGGTGGGGGTGCCGCGGCGGGCGTAGTAGAGCGTATCGGGTTGGTCGCGGTCGCGGGTCGCCTGGCGCTGATGCGCGGTGCTTTCGAAGAGGACGGTGGACGCGCGGTAGACGGGCGGGTTGACGATCCCGCCCGCGAGTGCGCGCCGCCGGCCGAGGTGGACGAGGCGCGTCGCGGGCCTCAGGTCGTGCGGAGCATCCTCCGCGCTCACGCCACCCCGACGGCCTTGGGCGTTTCCGGGTCGGCACCCCATTCGGTCCAGCTGCCGTCGTAGAGGCTGACATCGCTCTTGCCGAGCAGCTGCGCGCCGAACAGGACCACCGCGGCGGTGATACCGGAGTTGCAGGTGGTGATCATCGGCTGATCGAGGTCGACGCCGGCGCGTTCAAACTCGGCGCGCAGCTCCTCGTCGCGCTTCCACGTGTTGTCCGGGTTGAACAGGCGGTCCTGCGGCAGGTTGTGCGAGCCAGGAATGTGGCCGGAGGCGATGCCGGGGCGGCCGTCGGGGAATTGGCCGCCGAAGCGTTCGGCCGGGCGCGCGTCGACGAGCTGGTGCGAGCCGGACTGCGAAGCCGCGAGCACGGCCTGCTTCGCCGCGACCGCCTTGTCGTCGAGGTAGGCGACGAAGTGACGGTGGCGGACCTGGGGCTTGCCGGGTTCGAGTTCGCGGCCCTCGGCGCGCCACTTGGGCAGTCCACCGTCGAGCACCGCGACCTGGTGCGCGCCGAAGGAGCGGAGCATCCACCAGGCGCGGGCGGAGGAGTGGAGCGGGCTATTATCATAGACCACCACGCGCGCGCCGTCGCCGACGCCGAGCGATTGCATGCGGCTGGCGAACTTGGCCTCATTGGGGAGCATGTTGGGGAGCGCGGAGCCGCTGTCCGCCAGTTCGGCCAGGTCCATGAACACCGCGCCGGGGATATGCCCGGCCTCAAACTCGGCGCGCGGGTCGCGGTCGTCGCCGGGGAGTAGCAGGGTCGCGTCCAGGACGCGGAGGTCGGGCGCGCCGAGCTCGCCGGCCAGCCATTCGGTCGAAACGAGGGAATCCACGGGCGCCTCCATTCTCAAGCCGTGCTCGCCTTATCAGCTTCCGCCGCCCCGTCGAGCCTCGCCAGCAGCGTCGCCGCCCGGGCGCGGATGACCTCGCGCTCGGACGCCTGCTTGCGGTCCCAGTTGAGGTAGGCCGGCGCGAGGCGCGGGTTGCCGCCCACTGCCTCCTTGGTCCGGTGGCGATCGAGGAAGTCCCAGTAAAGCGCGTTGAACGGGCAGGCCCGGTCGCCGACGCGCTCGGCGGGGTCGTAGCGGCAGCCCTGGCAATAGTCGCTCATTCGGTCGATGTAGGCCCCGGACGCGGCGTAGGGCTTGGAGCCTAGGAGCCCGCCGTCGCCGTATTGGCTCATGCCGACGACGTTGGGCAGCGTGACCCATTCGTAGGCGTCGAAGTAAACCTCCATGTACCAGGCGTGCACCGTCTTGGGGTCCGCGCCGATCAGCATGGCGAAGTTGCCGAGGATCATCAGCCGCTGGATGTGGTGGGCGTAGGACAAGGCCCAGGTCTGCTGCACCGTCTGCGCCAGGCAGTTCATGTGCGTCGCGCCCGTCCAGTAGAAGGCAGGGAGGGGGCGTTCGGCGCGCAAGTAGTTCTGCTCGATGTAGACCGGCCCCGCGCGCCAATAGGTGCCGCGCATATATTCGCGCCATCCAATGATCTGGCGGATGAAGCCTTCCGCCGAGTTGAGCGGCGCGCAGCCGGCGCGGTAGCGGGCCTCGACCTGCCGGCACAGCTCCAGCGGATCGAGCAGGCCGGAATTGATGTAGCCCGACAGGCGGCCGTGCCAGAGTAGCGGTTCGCCGGTCACCATCGCGTCCTGGTAAGCGCCGAAGCCGGCCAGCGCGTGATCGAGGAACCAGTCGCGCGCGCGCTCGGCGTCCGCGCGGGTGACGGCGAGGTCCCAGTCGTTGAGGCTGCCCTGGAGATCCGGGAAGCGTTCGCGCACCAGCTCGATCACGTCGCGGGTCACCCGGTCGGCGGGGAAGCGCGGCGGGCGGGGGGTGAACAGGTCGCGGCGGCCGGGGCGGCGGTTCTCGCGGTCGTAGTTCCAGCGGCCGCCCTCCGGCTCGTCCCCGTCCATCAGGAGGCCGGTGCGGCGGCGCTGGTCGCGGTAGAAGAACTCCATGACGAGGTCGGGGCGGGTATCAGCCCACCGCCGAAAATCTTCGTGGGAGGCGACGAAGCGGCCGTCCTCGCGAACTTCAACCGGCACGCCGAGCAGGGCTCCCCAGCCGTCGAGCATCTCCTTGACCCGCCACTCGCCGGCTTCGGTGACGACGATGCGCTTCGCCTTGTGACGCTTCGCGGCGCGCTCGACCTCGCCGGTGAAGCTGCCCGTGTTGTCCGGGTCGTCGAGGCGGACGTAGTCCACCGTCCAGCCGGCGCGGCGCAGCGCGAGCGCGTGGTGGCGCATGGCGGAGAGCACGTAGGCGAGCTTGCGGCGGTGGTGGCGGACGTAGCGGGCCTCGGCCGCGACCTCCATCATGAGGAGGACGCAGCCGGCCGGGTCCGCGCCGCGGAGCGAGGAGATGTCGGGCGACAGCTGGTCACCGAGAATGGGGATGAGGGTGGTCATGGGACCAGGCGGCCACTCGCCCCAGCCGCTCCGTTCGCGCTGAGCTCGTCGAAGCGCCTGCCTGGACGGCCCGCCGCCAAAGGGAGGAAGAGGGCTTCGACAAGCTCAGCCCGAACGGGGTGAGGGTGGCCGGCGCGGGTGCCGAGTGGGGCAAGCAGGGCGCGGTCGGTCGCGCCCGCACCGCGCCCGAAGTTGACGAAATTGACGCTGCGTCGGGTGGGGAAAGGGGGTCGCGGCACTTCAGTCCTCCTCCACCACGAGCACCGACAGCGCGAGCTCGACGCGCGGCGCCGTCCCGCGCTCGCGGCGGTCGGCGTCGACCGCGAGGTCGAGGACGTAGCCGCGCGGCAGCGCCAGTTCGGCGTCGGGCAGGCCGTCGAGCAGGCGGTCGGCGGCAGGCTCCGCGCCCGCGCCGGCGAACGTCAAATCGAGCAATACTCGCGCGCCTACCAGCCCCGCGCTGCACCAGGGCTCGGCGTCCCAGCCGGCGACGTGCAGCAGCGCGCGGTCGTCGCCCAACCGCGCGCCGAGCGCGCGGAGGAGGCCGCGCGCCGGTTCGGGCAGCCCCGTCACTGGCCCAGTTCCCGCTCGGCGGCGTCCAGATAGGCGACGATACGGGCGGCGTTGCGGAGCCGCGGCTCGCGCCCGCGCCGCATGTCGTGCACCAGCCGCGGGTCGCGCAGCACCTCCCGCCCGAAACGGGTCGGCGGCGTGCGGCTACGGCGCAGGTAGCGCTCGATTCTTCGGAGCAGGGTCATGTTGCGGACTCACGCTTGATGTTCCCGATATGTTCCACCGTTCCTATCTAAATCCTACTTGTCTAGGGCTTTTCCTATCCGCTACCATCACGAGCATGGACGAAGGGGCGATCGAGGGCGCGCGCGCGGCGCTGGAGCGCTTGTGCCGGGAACGGCGTGAGGACTATGCGAACCTGTCGCGATTGCTCGGCCGCAACCCGGCTTATATCCAGCAGTTCGTGCGGCGCGGTACGCCGCGGCGGCTCGACGAGCGCGACCGGCGGCGGCTCGCGGCCTATTTCCAGGTGCCCGAGTCGGTGCTGGGCGCGCCGGACGAGCCGGAGCCGAGCGGAGGGCTGGTCCCGGTGCCGCGGTTGAGCATCGGCGCGTCGGCCGGGCCCGGCGCGCTGCCGGGCGCCGAGCGGCCGGCGACCGCCATGGCGTTCGACGCGCGGCAGCTGCGCGCGCTGGGGGCGGGCAGGCCCGGCGACTTGTCGATCATCGGCGTGGAGGGCGATTCGATGCTCCCCACGCTCGCGCCCGGCGACGACATCCTGGTCGATCGAGGCGACGCGGGGCGGCGCTTGCGCGACGGGGTGTACGTGCTGCGGCACGAAGAGGTGCTGATCGTGAAGCGTGTGCTGCCGCACCCGTTCGACCGGCGGCGAGCAACGATCAAGAGCGACAACCGCGCTTATCCGAGCTGGCCGGACTGCTCGCTGGACGACGTCCACGTCGTCGGCCGGGTGATCTGGGCCGGACGACGGGTGGAGTAGGGGGCGGCCGGCCGGGCCCATGGTGAAATCCGCGTTCATCACCCTGGGTCAATCGGCCGCAACCCAGTCCGCCTACGCCGGTCCGGTGAGTAGTGTAATTCCCCCGCCCGCCTGGGTCGCCGACCGTTCGGCGCTCCTCGACGCGACCAAGCTGATCGCCCAATTCGGCGGCGACGCCGCGCTGGAGGCCGCCGGCCGCGCCGAGCGCGGGCGCGACCTCGGCAACGTGGTGAACTTCTGCCGGTGGCGTGGGATCGAGCGGGTGATTGTCATGCTGTGTGACGACGCCGTGGCCGGCACCGTCCATTAGGACCGCGCCGGCTCCGCCGCCGCGCCCGTGCCGAACAACCGGCCGCGCTCCGCCAGCAGCGCCAGGCCGAGCGCGGCCAGGCCGATGAGGAGGTAGCCCGCGGCGATCGGCACGGTGGTGCCGTCGAAGGCCTGCCCGATCAACCCGCCGATGAGCGCTGCGCCGATCGTTGAGATGAAGCCCTGCACGGAGGACGCGGTGCCGGCGAGGTGGCCGACCGGGCTCATGCTGATCGCGTTGGCGTTGGAGCCGACGAGGCCGATGCAGACGAAGCTCGCCGCCTGAAAGGCGACGAAGCTCCACAGGCTTTCTAGCCCCGACAGCGCCCAGAGGACGTGGACCGCCGCCACCCCGACGAGCAGGAACAAGGCGCCGTGGGCGATGCGCCGGGTGCCGAGCCGGGGCACGAAGCGCGCGTTGAGGAGGCTCGCCAGGATGAAGGCGCTCGCGGTCAGGCCGAAGATCAGCCCAAAGCGCTCGGCCGCGCCGAAGGTGTCGAAGATGATCTGCTGCGACGAAGTGACGTAGGCGATGATGCCGCCGAAGGTGCAGGCCATCAGGAGCGAGTAGAAGAGGAAGGCGCGCTGGCGCAGCGCCTCCATCACGGTGGCGCCGACCGCGCGCGGGGTGAGCGCGCGACGGTGGGCGGGATCGAGCGTTTCGGGGAGGCCCAGGCCGACCCAGGCGAGCACGGCCGCGCCGAACAGGCCGAGCGCCCAGAACAGCCCGCGCCAGGGCATGACCTCCAGCAGCCAGCCGCCGACGGAAGGGGCGAAGATGGGCACCGCCATGAAGATGATGCCGGAAAAGCTCTGCACCTGCGCCATGCGGCGGCCCTGGTAGCGGTCGCGGACGATGGACACGGCGAGCACGCGGGTCGCCGCGGCGGCAACGCCCGTAGCGACGCGCATGGCGATCATGTGGGGAAAGCTGAAAGCGTAGGCGGCGGCCAGCGTGGTCAGCACGTAGAGCGCGAGCCCGCCCATCAGCACCGGGCGGCGGCCGTAGCGGTCGGACAAGGGGCCGTAGATCAGCTGGGCGACGCCGAAGCCGAACATGTAGGCGGTGATGATCCACTGCCGGTCGTTGGCGCGCGCCACGCCGAGCTCCTCGCCAATCTGGGGCAAGGCGGGGAGCATTAGGTCGATCGTCAGCGCGTTGACCATCATCAACGCGGCGATCAGCGCGACGAAGACGGGGAAGCTGTCCGCGGCGCGCGCGGCGCGAGCGCCCGGGCGCGCAGCTTCGGGGGTGGCGAGCATGGGATGTCCGGGGCGAGAGGAAGGCAGGGAGGTGGGGCGCGGGCGCGCCCGTTCAAGCGCGGGAGGGGATGGGTGGTTCCGCTCGCTCCGCCTCCGCGAAAGCAGTCCCAGCGAAAGCTGGGACTGCTTTCGCGGAGGACCACCCCCGCACCGGGCGTCGCCGGGCGGCGGCTCGCGTCGAGAGCGGTCCCAGCTTCCGCTGGGACGACGGCCTACGGGACGACGACTCGTGATCGGCGGACGGCCGCGTCCCTCAGAACCCCAGACGCAGCGTCGCGCGCACGGCAGTCGGCGCGCCGGGCGTTATATTGTTGTCGTTGTGCGCGGTGGGGAAGTAGCGCGCGTTGAGCAGGTTCTCGACGTTGAGCTGCGCTTCGACGCCTTGCGTCAGCCGGTAGAAGGCGGCCGCGTCCACCCGGGTAAAGGCGGGGAGGACCACCGCGTTGGAGACGGAGGCGAAGGAGCGCGACCGGCGCTGGAGGCCCAAGCCCAGCCCGAAGCCGCCGCCGACGTCGGCACGCGTCCACAGGCTCGCCTGGTGGCGGGGGACGAGCGGCACGCGGCGGCCGGCGGGCGCGGCGGCGGTGGTTTCTCGGATCTCCGCGTCCTGGAGCGCGTAACCCGCGTCGACGCGCCAGCCCTTCGTCAACCGGCCGGTGAGGCCGAGCTCGAGCCCGCGGCTGCGCTGCTCGCCGGTAAGCACCACGCTGCCCGGCGTCGCGCCCGGCGCGCGGCTGTTCGTGCGGTCGAGGCGATAGGCGGCGGCGGTGAACAGGAGGTCGTCAGCGACGTCCCACTTGGCGCCGAGCTCGAGATTCTCGAAGCGTTCGGGGGCGAGCGCGGCGGCGGCGGCGTCGAGCGACAGGAACTGGTCGCCCGATTGGGGCAAGAAGGAGCGAGCGTAGCTGGCGTAGAGCGACAGCGTCCCCGCCGGGCGCACCACCAGGCCGAGGCGCGGCGACCACAGGCCGTCGGTGCGCGCCGCGCTCGCGCCGGTCGACGTGGTGTCGACGCGGAGCTGGAAGCGGTCGTGGCGCAACCCCGCGATCAGGTCGACGCGGGAGCCCACGGAGAGCTGGTCTTGGAGGTAGAAGCTGAGCACCTCCGCGTCGCTCTCCACCGTGCGGAAGCCCGTTCCCTCCCGGAAGGTCGCGGCGGGCACGGCCAGGCGGCGGGCGACGTCCACCGTCGCGCGGCGGCCGCCGCTGGTCGCGGTGGCGGTGCCATCGAAGAAGCCGTTGATCCGCGCGTTGCCCGTCTCCTGCCGGCCGTATTCGACGCCGGCGAGCAGCTGGTGGCGGAGCGGGCCGGTGCGCGCGCCAACGACCAGGTCAGTCTGGCTGAACAGGTTCCGCCGCTCCGTCTCGTCGCGGTAAGCCTCCAGCCCGACGCGGCCGGCAGCGTCGACCGCGGTGGCGGCGAAGACGTTCCGGTACGCCTTGTCGTAGTCGCCGCCGAGCAGGCGGGTGGTGACGCGGACGGCGTCGCTGAAGCGATGCGAGACCTGGGCGGAAAGGACACGGGCGTCGAAGTCGCCGCGGTTGCGCTCGGGGTCGCCGAAGAAGGTGCGGCGGTTGCCGGGCAGGGGCCGGCCGGCCAGCGACGGCACTCCACGGTCGACCACGCGCTCGTCGTCGGAATATTCGAAGCCGAGGTCGATGCGGGTGGCGTCGCCCGGCTGGATCAGAAGTGTCGGGTTCGCGGCGCGACGGCGGCCCGAGTAAAAATCGCGGTGGTTGTCGAACCGCTCGGCGACCGCGTTGAAGCGGAAGGCGACGCCCCCGCCGAGCGTCCCGTTGAGGTCGCTAGAAACCTCGTACGCGCCGAAGCTGTCGCTCCCGGCGACGCCGCGGACGAAGCCGTCGCCCGCCACCGGCCGCTTGAGCACCCGGTTGATCACGCCGCCGCCGCCGCCGCGGCCAAAGGTCATCGCGTTCGGGCCCTTCAGCACTTCGACGCGGTCGACGTTGTAGAGGCCGCGGTAGTACTGCACGTCGTCGCGCAGACCGTCGACGAAGAAGTCGGCGGTCGAGTTATTGCCGCGCAGCGTGACCTGATCGCGGTGCCCCTCGCCCTGGCCGACCTGCGCGCCGGGGACAAAGCGGAGCACATCGGCGATGCTCTGCAGCCCCGCATCGTCGATCAGCGCGCGGGAGATCACGGACACCGTCTGCGGCACGTCGCGCAACCGGGTGGGCGTGCGGGTGGCGGCTTCCGTTTCAACCGCGCCGTAGTCGCCGGTGCGCCCGGTAACGACGATCGGGGCGGCGGCGACCGTCGCCGCGGCGCCCTCGTCCGCGCGGGCGGGGGCGGCGAGCGCGGCGGACAGGGTGAGGAGGGAAGCGGCGCGGCGGATCATGGCGGGAGTGTACCTGTTCGGAAATCGTTGAGGGTCGGCTAGGGGAACTGCGAATGACTCGCAATAGCAATTTCAGCTGACGTTAAGCTTTGCAGCCGCCATGCGTGGCATCAGCAACGTGCCCCCGCGCCCGTCGGCGCGACGAGGAGAAGGCGATGGGACCAGGAACGGGGCTAGAGCGCTGGACGCCGCAGGCACTGAGCGTCGCGCGGATAGTGGCCGGGCTGATCTTCGGCGAGCACGGGACGCAGAAGCTGCTGGGGTTCCCGGCGGGCGAGCACGCGGGGGCGTCGCTCCTGTCGCTCCCCGGCGCGTCCGGGTTGATCGAGTTGACGACCGGGCTGCTGCTCGCCCTCGGGCTGTTCACCCGGCCGGCGGCGTTCCTCGCGTCCGGCACGATGGCCGCCGCCTATTGGATCGCCCACGCGCCGCAGGGCTTCTTCCCCGTTAACAACGGCGGTGACGCGGCGATCCTCTACTGCTTTCTGTTCCTGCTCTTCGTGTTCACTGGGCCGGGGCCGTGGAGCCTGGACGCGCTCCGCGCGCGCGGGCGGCGCGCGGGAGGCTAGGTGATCGCGGCTACCGCCGGCGCAGCCCGCTGAGCGGTCGCCGCGGTCCGGCCGGTCAGGCTGTCCGCTCCGGCAAGGCCGCCGCGTCCGCCACGACCGCCTCGGTTGGGGCGAGCGCCTCCCAAGGAAAGACGAACCAGCTCTTGTCCGTGGTGCGGTCGATGGCGCGGGCGCGGTACTCCACGCGCTCGGCGGACACTGCGTTGTCGAGCAGCACGGCGAAGCGCACGCTGCCCGGCGCCGCGCCCGCCCCCGCCAGCCGGTCGCGCAGCAGGGCGATCGTGCCCCCCGAGTCGTTGATGTCGTCGACGAACAGCAGCCGCTCGCCCCCGCGCGTCCGCTCCGCCAGGCGGACCAGTACGTTATCGGCGAAATCCTCGACTTGGCTTGACAGGTCGCAGGACAGCGTGGGCAGCCCCGTCGCGTGGCTGAGGTACACCGCGGGCACCAGCCCGCCGCGCCCGACCCCGATCAGGAAGCTCGGGCGCCAGCCGTCGTCCGCCGCCACCGCTGCGGCGAGCGCGCGGACGTCCAGGACGAACCGGTCGTAGGGGACGGGAGCGAAGGCGGGCGTCACGCGGCGGCCAGGTAGGCGTCGAGCCGGGCGAGGTGCGCCGCCACCGCCTCGTCGGGGAGGAAGGAGCCAAGGAAGCTGTTGCGCGCGAGCGCGGCGAGGTCGCGCCGGTCGAGCCCGCGCGCTTCGGCCGCCGCCAGGTAGTTGTCGGCCACGTAGCCGCCGAAATAAGCGGGGTCGTCCGAGTTCACTGTGGCACGCAGCCCCTCGCGCAGCATGCGGTCGATGGGATGGTCGGCCATGTCGTCCACCACGCACAGCTTCAGGTTGGACAAGGGGCACACGGTCAGCGTCATCCCCGTCCGCGCCAGCCGGGCGACGAGGCCCGGGTCCTCCAAGCTGCGGTTGCCGTGGTCGAGTCGGTCGACGCCGAGCAGGTCGAGCGCTTCGCGGACGTACTCCGGCGGCCCTTCCTCGCCCGCGTGGGCGACGAGCCGCAGCCCGCGGCGGCGCGCTTCGGCGAAGACGCGGGCGAACTTGGCGGGCGGGTGGCCGAGCTCGGAGGAGTCGAGGCCCACCGCGGCGATGCGGGGAAGCCAGGGTTCGGCGGCGCGGAGCGTCGCGAACGCATCCTCCTCCGACAGGTGGCGGAGGAAGCACATGATCAGCGCGGAGCTGATGCCGTGCTTCGCTTCCGCCTCCGCCATGGCGGACAGTAGCCCTTCGATCACCGTCCCGAACGGCACGCCCCGCGCGGTGTGCGTCTGCGGATCGAACATGATCTCCGCGTGGACCACGCCGTCGGCCGCGACCCGAGCGAAATAGGCGAGGGCGAGATCGCGGAAGTCGGCGGCGGTGCGCAGCACGTCCGCGCCGGCGTAGTAGATGTCGAGAAAGTCCTGCAGCCGCGAGAAGCTGTAGGCCGCGCGCACCTCCTCCACCGAACCGTAAGGGATCGCCACCCCGTTCCGCGCGGCGAGCGCGAACATCAGCTCGGGCTCTAGGCTGCCCTCGATGTGGAGGTGGAGCTCGGCCTTGGGCAGGCCGCGGATGAAGGCGGGGAGGTCGGTCATGCCACTAGCATCGCGGCACCGGGCGCGCGGGGCAAGCAGGAGGACAGCCTCTAGCTCTGCACGGCAGCTGCACGGCCGAGCCACGCCGAGTCCGCGCGGGCCGGAACGCGGCTGCACCGGCGCGCGCCAAAGCCGAGGCTCCCGCAGCCGGAGTGCCGCCGCATGACTTATCAGCCCCTCCGCCTCCGTTACGCGTTCCCGACGGATCGCCTCGCCGCGGACCCCGACGCGCCGGGCGCCGCCGGGTTCGCGCTGGGCGTCGCGCTACCCGCCGCGGCGGTGCTGATGGAATGGATCGCCGGGTTTTGCGCGGACGTCTTCTTCGATCCACTGCCCGATTGGCCGCATCTCCTGCTCGCCGCCGCCGTGCCGGGCGTGAATTTCCTGCTCTGGCGCGCGGCGCGGGGGATCGCGCCCCCGCCGCACTGGCTTCCCTTCCTCGGCGGGGCGGCGCTCGCCGTGGCGGCGGCCTACGCGGTCCTGTTCCTGCCGCTCCTGCCCATCGCGTTCATCGGCGTTCTGCTCTTTGGGCTCGGGTTGCTGCCCTTTGGACCCTTGTCCGCGCTGGTGCTCGGCTGGCGCTGGATCGCCGTTCTGGACCGGGACGCGCCGGGCGCGCCGCGCTGCGCCGGGTTCGGCTTCGCCGCAGGCCTCCTCCTGCTGCTCGCGGTCGAGCTGCCCGCCGCCGTCGCCGCGCTCGCGGTCGGCTGGGCGGAGGAGGGGTCGGCCGGCGAGGCGCGCGGGGCGCGCTGGGTGCGCGAGACAGGGGCGGAAGGCGCGCTGCTCGCCTTCGCACGTGGTGGCGAGGGCCGCGCGCCGGGGTTGTTCGCCTTCGCCGCGACCGCCTGGACCAACGGTCCCTTTGACCGCCGGCCGGAGGCAGACCGCGACGTGGCGCGGCGGCTCTACTTCCGCGCCACGGGCGTGCCGTGGAACCGGGCCGACGACGCCGCTCCTGCCGCCCGGCGCGGCTGGTTTTGGGACGAGGACCAGGGCGGCCAGCGGGTCGGCGGGCGCGTGCCCGGGCTGTCGCTCGCCTCCTCGCGCTTCGACGGGTCGGTGTCGCCCGCCAACAACCTCGCCTACATCCAATGGACCGCGGCCTTCACCAACGCCGCCGACCGCGCGAGCGAAGCGCGGCTGCAGCTCGCGCTGCCGGAAGGCGCAGTGGTGTCGCGCGCGACCTTGTGGGTGAACGGCGAGCCGCGGGAGGGGAGCGTCGCCGGGCGCGGCGAGGCGCGGCGGGCCTACCAGGGCGTGGTGTCCGTCCAGCGCGACCCGCTGCTCGTTACCACGGCGGGCGCGGGGCGGGTGCTGGTGCAGGCGTTCCCCGTGCCCGCCAAGGGCGAGATCAAGCTGCGGCTGGGGATCACCGCGCCGCTCAGCGTCGCTCCTGACGGCGCGCGCAGCCTGGCGCTGCCGCAGTTCGCCGAGCGGAATTTCGCTGTTCCCGACGAGGCGCGCCACGCGGTGTGGGTGGAGGCCGGCGCGCGCCGCTGGCGCGAGGACATCGCCGACGTCGCTCTCCTGCGCCGCCGTCCCCGGCTCCTGCTCGGCCCGGCCGTCCCCTCCTCACGCGCGGCGGCGCTGCCCGCCGACGGCGCGCGGCCCGCGCTCGCCACGACCCAGGCGTTGCGCCGCGTCCCCGCCGACCGCAGCCCGCTCCA